>JAEZDF010000088.1 GCA_023429685.1 Bacillota bacterium | reverse complement strand
TTGTCCAAGGCAGCGGCATGGTAAAGAAATAGACCTCCGAGTTATGTAAGAAGAATGGGGCTATAATATGGATTGCCAGTGCCGATATGCAAAACCCGATCAGGTTCTTTCTGCGCATCGTTGTACTAGCGGGCGACAGTATCTTCATCGTCAAATAGCTGCAAACCACAATAAAGATGGTCTTTACCCAGTTCTCGTAAAAGTGCCATGACCAGGTAATGAACTCTTTTACTTTCTCAGGGGCTTTACTTGCAACACCATAGTTTAAGCTTGCAATGACGATACACAGGATGATATATACCCAAAGGATTGTTTTGAGAATGACGAGTAGCGTATTCTTGTTTTTCATATAAACCCTCACAGCGTTTATTCACATCACGCTATTATATCACTTCCCCCCCTATATTTGACCCACCTTGCGTAAATTTTTACACGATAAAAAATTGGTTATGTGTACGCATCAGAGATAGAATAGCAATGAAGCCGAGCCGACCACTGTGAACATGTGGTCGGCTCGGCTAATTCTTGTGTCCATTAAATACCTACGCCTGCCCCTCCCGCACAAAAACCGTCTGGGCAGGCTGAGCAAGGGGTACCCCCTCGTCCTTGAGCACGTCTAAAATCTCGTAGTACACCTGACCGCGCACGTCCATAAAGCTCAGCCAGTCGGTGGTTTTGGTGTAGTACACCACCATCAGGTTTAGGCGGCTGTCGCCAATGCTGTCAAACACCGCGGCGATGGTCTCGTCGTCGACGTCCTCCCGCTTGCGAAGCAGGGCGGTAATGCGCATGCTGCACCGCTTCATCTGCTCGGGGGTGGTACTAAACGAAAGGGTCAGGTTAAACAGCACGCGACGCTTGCCCATGCGGCTGAAGTTGGTGACGGGCGCGTTTGCAAGGGTAGCGTTGGGTACCGTAACTACCGCTTGGGTAAAGGTGCGGATCTTTACGCTGCGAAAGTTTAAGTCCTCCACCGTGCCCTCGATGTCGCCGGACGAGATCCAGTCGCCAATGGCAAACGGCTTGTCAAGCAGTATTACCCCGCCTGCAAACAGGTTCGAGAGCATATCCTGTGCAGCGAGCGCGGCGGCAAGCCCACCAAGCCCGAGCCCCGTGAGCAGCCCGCTGATGCTGTAGCCCCACTCCTGCACAATAATCAGCCCCGCAACCGCGGCGGTGATAAACCGCAAAAGCTTTGCCACAAAGGGCATTAGTACCTTGTCAACCTCCAGCCTGCGGGCAATCGGTCCGAGAAGCGGACCGTCCACCCCTTCGAGAATGCACGCAAACCACGCCGCAAACACAATAAGCAGGCTGCGAAACGCCTTTACCACCACCGCCCACACCGCGGGGGTTTCGTGCACCGCAGGTGAGAGAAAAAGCGCAAGATAAACCCCGACGCACAGCACAAGCAGGGTGCTCGGACGTGAGAATGTGCTTTTCAGTCGCACATAATTCTCCACTTGGTTTTTCATCAGCCGCCGGATAATGGCAAACACCAGTGCCCGCAGCGGGCGAATGAGCGCAAAGAATAAGACCGCCACCCCAATCGGGATTACCCAGTCCCCTATCCAGCTGTCCATCACTGCCATCATCCATGCCTTAAGCTGTTCCACCATGCAGTTCCTTTCACACTCGTTACGAAAAGTGTTGTCACTTTGTGTATCCCTAATTCACTTATCATGTCTGCCTTCGTAAAAGAAGTAAACGCGAGCCTTTGCGCAATATTGTTGGAAATTAGCCATACGGTTCAAACCGCACCGAACCCGCCCGGCGACAGAGAAAAGCCTTGCTTTTAGTCCATCACGGCGTACAATTAAATTGTCAAATAATAATATCAGTGAAAATCCGCAACCGCATTGACGGGTAAATCAGACAGTAATCCAGTAAGCTAAGTACAGCGGAGGTGACCACCTATGAATACACAAGACCAGATGAACCGGGCGATGCGTTATATCGAAGATAACCTGTTAGGCGAACTTGATACCGCACAGGCAGCAAAGACTGCCTGCTGTTCGGAGTACCATTTTCGCCGCATGTTCTCCTTCTTAGCGGGCATGCCACTTGGCGAGTATATCCGCCGCAGGCGGCTTACCGTTGCTGCCGTACTGCTTAAGCAAGGGGGCATCAAGGTAATAGACCTTGCCCTGCAGTTGGGTTACGACTCCCCCGACGCGTTTACCAAGGCGTTTACGGCAATGCACGGGATCTCCCCTTCTGCGGCAAGAAAGCCCGGTGCCGTCATCCAATCGTTTTTGCCCATGAGCTTCCGTCTAACCATAAAAGGAGGAAATGAGATGCAGTACCGAATTGTAAAAAAAGATGCGTTTACCATCGTTGGATTAAAAAAGCGAATCACCGTGGTTTTCGAGGGTGTAAACCCTCAGATGGCGGGGCTTTTTCAGCAGCTTACGCCCGACAAAATTCGGGAACTAAAAGCTCTCTGTGATACCGAGCCGCGAGGGATTGTGTGCGTGTCGGCAAACTTCTCAGACAGAACGCAGGAGGGCAGCGAGCTAGACCAGTACGTCGGCGTAGCCACCACGCTGCAAGCCCCCCAAAACTGGGAGACACTACGAGTGGCGGCGACAACCTGGGCAGTGTTCACCGCGGTAGGGGAGTTCCCCAAAGCACTTCAGCAAATGTGGGCGGATATCTATGCCCAGTGGCTTCCCTGCAGCGGCTACGAGCTGGTAAACGGTCCCGAAATACTGTGGAACGAAAGTCCCGACACCTCAAAGCCGGATTACAAAAGCGAGATATGGGTTCCGATCAAAGAGCGTTCTACCTAGCCCAAATCCTGAATATTCATGCGGTCAAGCTCCTTGTTTTCCATGGTAGCAGGCTTGTGCGCGGCTTGCCTTTTGTTTAACAGCCGCACCACCACGAGCACACCCACAAGCAATACGGCGGGAACGCCACCCAGAAGGAACATAAACAAAATCGACCGCACGGCGCCCGTAAACAAAGCCATCCCAATCGAGACCGCCACCGCACCAACAAAAAGCAGCACAGGCAGTATCAGTCCCGGCAGGATGCTCGTTTTTTTTGATAAGAATATCTGCAACACGATAAGACCCGCCAAAATTATCAGCGCAATCGGAATCCCCAAAACTAACACTATCGCTGCGTTCATACTATGCGTTCTCCCCTTTTTGTTTTTTGTACTCGCCTATCAAAAGCTTTGCGGTGTCAAAGTCCAGCTTTTGGTTTACTGCAAGACGTTTTATCAGCGCAACATACGGCTCTTGCGCGGTGTCCTCGCTGATGCGAATTTTTTGTATCAGCCGGTCAAGCCGCAGCCGCACGGTGGGGTAGGTGACGCCGTATTGCAGCGCGATGTCCTTCAGCGAGCCGGAGCAGAGCAGAAAATTCTTGATAAAGGCGACATCCTCGTCGTCCAACCCGCTCATCCACTCGGGTAAAACCTGTATCGGCATTGCATCCACCCCCTCCCTGTACTTTAATAATATTCAGTATAATACTTAATAATATTAAAATCAATACCCAAGCGTGGTTTTATTTTTATGAAACAAGAGGGGGCTTTTGAGAGGAGGTAGAACAGGGGAAATCCTTTAAAAGTCTGATATATACAACAAAAAACGCCCCCGCCTTCTTATAAAGGCAGGGGCGATCGCATCATAAATTAACCAACGGTAATCTTGCCGTCGGGTATGACCTCGTGGCGTTTGCCCTGACGCAGCGTCAGCGCGATGGCAAACGAAACAGGTCCCACACGTCCGAGGTACATGGCAAGAATCAGTACAATCTTGGAGGGCAGGTTTGCGACCCCAGTTACGCCCGCACTCAGCCCAACCGTCGCAAAGGCGGAGGTGGACTCAAACAGGGCATTCATGCCGTCTGTGGCCTCGGCGCTAGTAAAGTAGATGACTGAGGTGGCGACAAGCACTAGGGTTATCGAAAAGAACGCGATGGCAAGCGCCTTGTATACAATGGTTTTATCCACCCGGCGTTTGAACACCACCGTTTCTTCCCGCCCGAGCACGACGCTGAGTACCGTCATAATCAGAACCGCAAAGGTGGTAGTCTTAATACCACCGCCCGTCGAGCCGGGGGACGCGCCGATAAACATCAAAATAATCATAAACATCTTGGTAATTCCCTTTAGGGACCCTATGTCTACGGTATTAAAGCCCGCGGTGCGCGACGTAACCGACTGAAACAGCGAGGCGAGCAGCTTTTCAAAAAACGAGAGCGGGGCAAGGGTGCCGGGGTTATCCCACTCAAACAATAAAAATAGTATCGTTCCCGCTACGATTAGGATGCCCGAAACTACCAGCACAATGCGGGTGTGCAATAATAGCTTCTTTGTTTTGCGGTAGTGAAACAGATCCTGCCACACCAAAAAGCCCAAGCCGCCAAGGATAATCAGTGCTGCAATGATAAGCAGTACATACGGATTGTCATTGTAGTTTGTCAGGCTCGCATATGCGCCCTCCCGCCCGAGCAAATCAATACCCGCGTTGCAGAACGCCGATACCGCGAGAAAAACGGACAAAAACACGCCTTCTCTGCCGTATTTTGGCACAAAATGCGCCATCAGCAGCAGTGCGCCTATCGCCTCGCAGGAAAACGAAACGACCATAATGGTCTTAATCAGCTTAGGGGCGTCCACCAAATCCAAGGCATTTGCGGTTTCGCTTGCCAGATGTACCCCGCGCAGCCCCAGCTTACGGCGCAGCGCGATATTAAAGAATGTAACGATGGTAAGCAGACCAAGCCCGCCGATTTGAATCAGCAACAGAATAATTACCTGCCCGATGACAGACCACTTTAAGTAGGTATCAAACACCACAAGCCCCGTCACACAGGTGGCGGTGGTGGCGGTAAACAGCGCATCTACAAAGGGGGTAAATTCGCCGCCACGAGAGGAAAACGGCATCATTAGCAAAAAAGCACCGACCAGTATCACAACAAAAAAGCTGAGTGTGATGGTCCGCACCGGCTGATGCACGGCAGGATGCTTTTTCTCCGAGCCTGCGTTAAGCACTTCATCGCTTCCTTTAACCATACTATATTAGGAAATAATCAACGTACGCCGCGCCGTTTTGCGCTTTGTAACAACAGTGCCTAGATTATATCAAAGCGCCTTTCAAAAAGCAATCCACAACCGTGCAAATTACGGCTTCATTTTGAGGTGCTTTTTTACAAGGTACAGCAGCCTTCGGTCATTTTGGTAGCTAAGCAGGTTTCCTGCCTTAGAAAAGGGCGCCCAGATAATATCGGCAATCTCCGACTCCTGAGCGCGCAGCTCACCCGAAACGGGCGTTGCCGCAAAATAGACCACCGTCTTGTGTATCTCGGGGCGGGGATGGTACGCCACACAGTGGCGAAAGCCCTGCTGGAGCGCAACGACCAGACCGGTCTCTTCCTGCACCTCACGCAGCGCGGTTTGCCGCTCGGTTTCGCCCGCTTCCACATGCCCTTTGGGGAACGACCAGTGACCGCCCGCCTTATGGCGCACAAGCAGCAGCTCGGGTTCGTTGTTATCGGTGCGGTACACAAGCGCACCGCATGATTTTTCATGCTTCATGGTTTTTGTTTTCCTTCTGCCCAAAATGGCTGAGTTAACCGGTGCCAACAACCGTATGATGATTCGGTCAAAAACACCGTGTCGTATCTATCTATTTTACCACTGTTGTGGGGGAAAGTCACCCCCAAAACGGGGAAACGAATGTAGCCGCACAAACAGGTGTTTTGTGGTATCGCCAATTGGCTAATACCGGTCCGTAAAATAGCTCCAAACTGCACTCCCGCAACCCTTGTGATTTTCCCATAGACCTTACATTGATGATTGCCGCAATGATGTTAGCTTGCTTACTCTGGCGGGGGAATATGTGTGCCTAAGGAATTCGCCCAAAAACAACCGCCTTTTTCCCAAATCAAAACTTTTTTCCTGTATACTTGACAAGCCCGCCCGAATACCATATAATGACTTACAATACAGCGCAAACCAATGAGCAAGAGTAGTAGAAAACTTCCGGGGTGTATCCAGAGAGTCGCTATCTGGTGTGAATGCGGCAGCACAGGTGTTTTCCAATGGACTTGCGAGGGCGACCCGAACCCCGTTACGGGCAGTAGGCGTCGACGGCACACCCCGACCGTTACCAGAGGGGCACATATGTTGGTATGTGAAACGAGTGGATGAGTGTTCTCATCAATTTGGGTGGTATCGCAGAAGCAAAGGCTTTTGTCCCATACAGGGGCAGAGGTCTTTTTTGTTATATTTAGTTAAAGGAACAGGTAGGTGAACACGTATGATCAGACCCGATGCAACCACCATACAGCGCCTTGCAAAGGAGTACAACACGATACCCGTGTGCAAGGAGATCTATGCCGACATCGCAACCCCCATCACCCTGCTGCGCCGCATTGCGCAAAAGAGCGCACGGTACTTTCTGCTCGAGAGCGTGGAGGGAGGCGAGCGTTGGAGCCGCTACTCGTTTTTGGGCTATGACCCTGTGCTACGTGTTACCTGCAAGGACAGCGTGGTGACGGTAGAGGGCGACGAGCCGGCGACAATACCCACCAAGCAGCCGCTGGATGTGCTGCGCACCATCCTCGCGCGCTACAAGGCGCCACGCATCGAGGGGCTGCCCCCGTTTACAGGCGGATTTGTCGGGTACTTCGGCTACGCGATGATGGGCTACTCGGAGCCGACCCTGCGGCTTTCGACCGGCGAGCTGCCCGACTACGACCTATTGCTGTTTGATAAGGTCATTGCGTATGACCACCTAAAACAGAAGCTGTGCATCGTAGTGAATATGAACACCGATGATGTGATGCAGGGCTACGCCAAGGCGGTGGGCGACATCGAGGCGATGATACGCACCCTTCTTGACCCTTCGCCGCTGCCCCCGACCCGCGCCGACGCAAGGGTGCAGTTTTCGTGCAACATCACCCGCCCCGCATACTGCGCGATGGTGCAAAAGGCAAAGCAGTACATCCGCGACGGCGACATCTTTCAGGCGGTGCTATCCCGTCGCTTTACAAGCCCCTACCGCGAAAGCCTGATTGCCGCCTACCGCGTGCTGCGCACCACCAACCCATCGCCGTACATGGTGTTTTTGCACATCGACGACGTCGAGGTGATGTGTTCGTCACCCGAGACGCTGGTGCGTCTGCAAAACGGCAGACTGACCACCTTCCCCGTGGCGGGCTCCCGCCCGCGCGGCGCGACTGAAGAGGAGGATTTGCAGCTGGAGCGCGACCTGCTCGCCGACGAAAAGGAGCTTGCCGAGCACAACATGCTCGTAGACCTTGCCCGCAACGACCTTGGCAAGATATCAAACTTCTCGTCGGTTAAGGTAATAGCCTACCAGATGATACACCGCTACTCTAAGATTATGCACATCACCTCCTGTGTGGAGAGCGATATCCGCCCCGACTGCGACGCATGCGACGGCATTGAGACCATCCTGCCTGCAGGTACCCTTTCGGGCGCGCCAAAGATCCGCGCCTGCGAGATTATTGAGGAGCTGGAACAGTCTCCCCGCGGCATCTACGGCGGCGCCCTGGGCTACCTCGATTTTGCCGGAAACATGGACACCTGCATCGCCATCCGCATGGCGGTGCGAAAGGGCGACACCGTTACGGTTCAGGCGGGCGGCGGTATTGTCGCCGACAGCGTCCCCGATTTGGAATACGAGGAATCGGGCAACAAGGCACACGCGGTCATCAACGCCATCCTAAACGCCGCAGAGGTGGCGGAATCGTAGGGAGCGCATAGCCAAGCTAAAGCTTGGCATTAGGAATACCTTCGCATAGCGAAGCAAGCTTCGCATTATGAGAACCTTCGGTTCTCTGTTTTTCGGTTCTATCTAAACCAGCCGTAGGGGCGATTAGCAATCGCCCGCATCTTGCAGCATCAACAGTATTTACGGAATGTTGAGGACGCAGTCACCTACAAAAAAGGTGAAACCCTTATTACAGCGGACGCGCAATGCGCGCCCCTACGGATGTGGTGGAAAACGGGACGCCGAGAACGCCGTAGGGAGCGACGCCCTAGGCGCTCCGTCCCCGACCAGTGACAAACAGCCGTTTGGGTTAATCATCGCGGTGACAATCGGAACGGTCAAGACCGTTCCCTACAACATCGCATCGCCAAGCTAAAGCGTGGCATTCCTTATGAAATTCATTCAATGTAGAGACAGCCCTATCCGGTCTAAGACCGTTTTCAACAACCAACCGATAAGGGTGTGAAACACGATGCTTTTAATCATCGACAACTACGACAGCTTTACCTACAATCTGGTTCAGCTTGCGGGGGAGATT
The DNA here is from genome assembly GCA_023429685.1 of Bacillota bacterium. GTDB lineage: Bacteria > Bacillota > Clostridia > Oscillospirales > Ruminococcaceae > Acetanaerobacterium. Next base: position 7,519 of record JAEZDF010000088.1, on the reverse strand, counting down.
ACACAGGATATCCGCGTGGTGCGCAACGACGCAATGACCCCCGAAGAGATCCGCGCCCTTGCCCCCGACCACATCATCCTTTCTCCAGGTCCCGGCTACCCAAAGGACGCGGGCGTGTGCGAGCAGGTGATAGAAGCCTTGGGCGGGCAGTTTCCCATCCTCGGCGTGTGTCTCGGGCATCAGGCAATTTGCGAGGTAATGGGGGCGACCATTACCCACGCCCGACAGCTGATGCACGGCAAAAAAAGCATGATTACGGTAGACACCGCCTGCCCCATCTTTGCAGGGCTGCCCCAAACCATCGAGGCGGCGCGGTATCATTCCCTCATTGCAAAGGACGACACCCTGCCACCCGAACTTATCGTAACAGGACGGGATGCCTTGGGCGAGGTGATGGCGGTTTCCCACCGAACAAAACCGATCTTCGGGCTACAGTTTCATCCCGAATCGGTACTAACGCCAAACGGCCTTGAGATGATGAAAAACTTTCTGTCGATACGCTCCTAGACAAAACATACCCCTCATAATACATAAATTTATTGCAGTATAGGGTCGATAAAGCCAATAAGGTATATTACGCATAAATCGTGATGTGCGTTATTTGGGCTTACAGGGCAGTTTCAAGCACGCACAGCGGATTTCAACGCGGAACAATCGACAACGAAAGGATTGGTCATACTGTGATTAAAGAAACCCTCAGCCTGCTCGTTGAGCGGGAGAATCTTCCCTACGACATAACAAGTGCGGTGATGGATGAAATCATGAAAGGGGAGGCAACCCCCGCACAGATTGCGGCGTTTTTAACGGCGATGCGCATGAAGGGGGAAACGATAGAGGAGATTACCGCTTGCGCCGCAGTCATGCGCGCACATGCCGCCCGGTTAGAGCACGACGGCGAGGTGCTGGATATCGTGGGTACCGGCGGCGACAGGTCGTTAAGCTTTAACATCTCTACCGCGGCGGCGTTTATCGCTGCGTCGGCGGGGGTGCCTGTGGCAAAGCACGGCAACCGCAACGTATCCAGCAAATGTGGCGCAGCCGACGTGCTCGAGGAGCTGGGTGCTAAGATCGACATCACGCCCGAGCAGAATGCGCAGGTACTAAAGAAAACAGGCTTTTGCTTTATGTTTGCCCCCGTTTACCACACCGCCATGCGCCATGTTGCGCCGGTGCGCAGCGAGCTTGGCACACGCAGCATCTTTAACATCTTAGGACCACTTGCAAACCCCGCGCGCGCAACCAGACAGCTGCTGGGCGTATACGACGAGGAACTGGTGCGTCCACTTGCCAAGGTGTTGGCGGGGCTTAATGTAACACGCGGGCTTGTGGTACACGGCAACGACGGCATGGATGAGATTACGCTGACGGGTAAAACCACCGCATGCGAGATTACAGGCAAACGCCTGCGCAACTATATCATCGACCCCGAGGAGTACGGTCTTACGCTGTGCGACGCATCAGATTTAACGGGCGGCGACGCAAAGCAAAACGCCGATATCATCCGCAACATCGTTCAGGGCGACCGCGGGGCTAAGCGGGACGCCGCAGTGCTGAATGCCGCCGCCTGCCTGTACCTGTACGGTAAGACCGAGACCATCGCGGGCGGGGTAGACTACGCGTCCTTTTTGCTCGATACCGGCGTCGTGTGCGACAAGCTAAACGACTATGTGTGGGCAACCCGCGAGTTCTCGCTGTAACAGCCCGCTTATTCACTTTTGCAATACCCCTATAAGGAGGCAACGCCATGATTCTTGACACCATCGCCGAGGCAACCCGCAAGCGGGTGCTGGAGCAAAAGAATAGGGTAACCCACGCCGCCATGCGCATACAGGCAAGGGCACTGCCCATGGGCGACTTTGCGTTTGAAAAGGCGCTTCGCAGCGCAGCCAAGCAGGGTGCGCCCGCATTTATCTGCGAGGTCAAGAAGGCGTCTCCCTCCAAAGGGGTAATTGCCGAAGACTTTCCCTACCTTGCCATCGCCAGAGAGTACGAGCAGGCGGGAGCGGCGGCAATCTCGGTGTTGACCGAGCCGGATTTTTTTAAGGGCGAGGCGCGCTACCTTTCGGAGATTCGCCGTGAGGTTAAGCTGCCCCTGCTGCGCAAGGATTTTACGATAGACGAATACCAGATCTACGAAGCGAAGACACTGGGTGCCGACGCGGTGCTGCTCATCTGTGCGCTGCTGGATACCGACACCCTGCGCCGCTTTCTTGCCGTAAGCGACAGCTTAGGGCTGTGCGCGCTGGTCGAGACTCACACCGCCGCCGAGGTGCGCAGCGCACTTTCTGCAGGTGCTCGCATCATCGGCGTAAACAACCGCAACCTCAAAACCTTTAAGGTGAATTTAGAGGCATCGCTGCGCCTACGCCCGTTTATCCCAAAGGATGTGCTGTTTGTATCCGAAAGCGGGATTACCACCGCCAGAGACGTGTCTTTTCTGAAAAAAATCGGCGTACACGCCGTTTTGGTGGGCGAAACGCTAATGCGCGCCCCCGATAAACGCGCCGCCCTCGCCGCGCTGCGCGGAGAATCGCCAAGCTAAAGCTTGGCGTTAAAAAAACCTTCGGTTTTTGGCTCTATTCTAGTCTTGCGTTAGAAACGCCTTCGGTTTTTCGCTCTCTCTAAACCATCCGTAGGGGCGATTAGCAATCGCCCGCATCACATAGCCAACCAAAACAGGCATATCAATCAATTATTGTGCAGTCAATCGGAACGGTCAAGACCGTTCCCTACAAATCGCTGCCCTACGGTTTTCCGCGCCTTACTCGTCGCTCCGTCCCTAACCAATTATAAACAGGTATGCAAATGATTGTTGTGCAATCAATCGCAGCGGTCGAGCAGCGTTTTTAAAGATAGCATCACCTATCTTTCTTTCAGGAGGCTTACAATATGAAGATTAAGCTGTGCGGGCTGACACGAAGCCAGGACATCTTAGCCGCAAACGACTGTCTGCCCGACTACATCGGCTTTGTGTTTGCCAACAGCCGCAGGCAGGTTACCCCCCGCCGTGCATATGAGCTGCGCACCCTGCTTGATTCGCGCATTCAGGCAGTGGGGGTGTTTGTGAACGCTTCGGTGGAGGAGATTGCCGCCTTGTACGACGAGGGGATTATCGATTTTGCCCAGCTTCACGGTGATGAGGATGCCGCGTACCTCAGCGCCCTGCGCAGTATTTGCCCCTGCCCCATCATCAAGGCGGTGCGGGTGAGTGAAAAGCGCGATATTCTAAAGGCGCAAACGCTACTCAGTGACTTTTTGCTACTGGACACCTATGTACAGGGGCAGATGGGCGGAAGCGGCAAGTCGTTTCATCACGGGCTTATCCCGCCGCTTAACAAGCCGTTCTTTTTGGCGGGCGGCATCAGTGCCCACAACCTGGTGCAGGCAATGCGCGCAAACCCGTATGCGCTGGACGTCAGCTCAGGCATTGAGACGGACGGCAGCAAGGACGCACAAAAGATGGTGGAGCTGACAAGGCTGGTAAAGAGCTGCGGGGCTTTGATTAAATAATTATGTGGGCATGAAAGGATAGGGATGAGGATGAAAAGCGGACGCTTTGGCGACCACGGCGGGCAGTATATTCCCGAGACGCTGATGAACGCCGTCATAGAGCTGGAACAGGCGTATACCTACTACAAAAACGACCCCGACTTCTGCGCGGAGCTAAGCGCATTGTTTTGCGAGTACACCGGCAGACCTAGCCTGCTGTACTACGCAAAGCGCATGACGCAAGAGCTTGGCGGGGCAAAGATCTACCTAAAGCGCGAGGACTTAAACCACACCGGCTCGCACAAGATTAACAACGTGCTCGGGCAGGTGCTGCTGGCTAAGCGCATGGGCAAAACCCGCGTGATTGCCGAAACGGGCGCGGGGCAACACGGCGTTGCCACTGCAACCGCCGCCGCATTGATGGGGCTTAGCTGCGAGATCTTTATGGGCAAGGAGGACACCGAGCGGCAGGCGCTAAACGTGTTTCGCATGGAGCTACTGGGTGCTGTGGTACACCCCGTAACCAGCGGCACCATGACGCTCAAGGACGCGGTGAACGGGGCATTTCGCGAATGGACCTCACGCATTGACGACACCCATTACGTGATGGGCTCGGTGATGGGACCCCACCCGTTCCCCACCATCGTGCGCGACTTTCAGTCGGTCATCGGCAAGGAGGTACGCGCGCAGATGCTCGAGCGTGAGGGTAAGCTGCCCGACGCGCTGCTTGCATGTGTGGGCGGCGGCTCCAACGCGATGGGACTGTTTTATGACTTTTTGGGCGATGCTTCGGTGGAGCTTGTGGGCTGCGAGGCGGCGGGGCTAGGCGTAAACCACCCCGAAAACGCCGCCACCATCGCAAACGGCAGCCTTGGTATCTTTCACGGCATGAAGTCGTATTTCTGCCAGGACGAGTACGGGCAGATCGCGCCGGTGTACTCGATCTCGGCGGGGCTTGATTACCCGGGCATCGGACCCGAGCACGCGTATCTGCACGATACCCGCCGCGCGCGGTATGTGCCGATTACCGATAACGAGGCGGTGCGCGCATTTGAGTATCTCTCCCGCACCGAGGGCATTATCCCGGCGGTGGAAAGTGCCCATGCCATCGCCTACGCGATGCAGTACGCACCCACGCTTAGCAAAGACAAGGTTCTCGTCATCAACCTATCGGGGCGGGGCGACAAGGACGTTGCGGCAATCGCGCGGTATAAGGGGGTCAATCTCCATGAATAGGATTGAGCGTGCGTTCTTCCGCGGCAAGGCGTTTATCCCGTTTGTCACAGCGGGCGACCCCTGCCTTGAAACGACCGAGCAACTGGTGCTTGCCATGGCAGAGGAGGGTGCGGATCTCATCGAGCTTGGCATCCCGTTCTCCGACCCCGTGGCGGAGGGACTGGTCATCCAGCAGGCGGACGAGCGCGCCCTTGCGGCGGGCACGACCACCGACGGCATCTTTGAGATGGTCGCTCGCCTGCGCAAAAAGACCGATGTCGCGCTTGCGCTGATGACCTACATAAACCCCATCTTTGTGTACGGCTCTGACCGTTTTTTTGCAAACTGCGCTTTAAGCGGCATCGACGCCGTAATCGTGCCCGACCTGCCGTTTGAGGAAAAGACCGAGCTTTCCCCCTACGCAAACACCCACGGCGTGGCGCTCGTCTCGCTGATTGCCCCCACCTCCAAGGACAGAATCACCACCATCGCGGGAGAGGCACAGGGCTTTGTGTACTGCGTCTCCTCTCTGGGCGTGACGGGGGTGCGCAGCGAGATTACCACCGACATCGGCGAGATGGTTTCGCTGGTGCGCGGTGCGACCCACATCCCCTGCGCCGTGGGCTTTGGCATCTCCACCCCCGCGCAGGCAAGGACGATTGCTGCAAAGGCGGACGGCGTTATCGTCGGCAGCGCGATTGTAAAGCTGGTCGCTCAGCACGGCAAGGACAGTGTGCCTGTGGTGGCGGAGTATGTTAGGCAAATGAAGCAGGCGATTGTGTAGTGTTTTATCTGTAATGGATGTTCTTTGTAAGCAAAACCAGAAAATCAATTTGTAGGGTGCGGCGTCCCCGACGCACCGATTTCCGCCAAAATAGTAGGGGCGCGCATTGCGCGTCCGATGCAAAGTAGGCTGACAACTTCCCCTGCGGACGACCGGTAATGCCAACCAACGGTTGGCGATTCGCCCATACGATTGGGCTGAGTTTGTGTCCAAAACCGAAGGTCATCGTAATGTAAGGCTAGGATAGAGCCAAAAACCGAAGGTTTTTCTAATACCTAACGCCAACCGTGGTTGGCGATTCGACGGTTGGTGATTCCCCCAACCTCGCATTCCTCAATAACACACCGAAAGAAGGTTCGCCATATGGTTTTTGTTTTAAAGCCCTACGCCACAAAGGAACAGATCTCCGCGTTTGTCGCGCGCATCGAAGGGCAGGGTCTTAGCACCTTTTTGAGCACCGGCACCGAGCACACGGTGGTGTGCCTGATCGGCAACACCGCGTCGGTGGACATCGACCACGTGGTGCAGACCTGCGAGGTTGTGCAGTACGGCAAGCGGGTTACCGAGCCATACAAGGCGGTCAACCGCACCGTGCACCCCGACCCTACCTATATTAATATAAACGGGCTGATGCTTGGCGAGGGGCACTTTCACGTAATGGCGGGTCCCTGTTCGGTAGAGAGCGAGGAGCAGATTATCGAGGTTGCCCGCTCGGTTAAGGCAGCGGGGGCAACCTTTTTGCGGGGCGGCGCATTCAAGCCGCGTACCTCACCCTATGCGTTTCGCGGGCTGCACGACGAGGGCATCCGCCTGCTGCTGGCGGCAAAGCGCGAAACGGGGCTGCCTATTGTCACCGAGATTATGAACCAGACCCAGCTGCCCCTGTTTGAGGAAATTGACATCATCCAGGTGGGCGCGCGCAATATGCAAAACTTCGACCTCTTGCGTGAGCTTGGGCGGTGCGGCAAGCCGGTGCTGCTCAAGCGCGGTTTTTCTAGCACCATCGAGGAGTTTTTGATGAGTGCGGAGTACATCGTGTCTGAGGGCAACCCGAATGTGGTGCTGTGCGAGCGCGGCATCCGCACCTTTGAGACCGCCACCCGCAACACGCTTGATATCTCCGCTATTCCGCTACTCAAGCAAAAAAGCCACCTGCCCGTTATCATCGACCCCAGCCATGCGGCGGGGTTGCGCAGCCTGGTGCCTGCACTCTCTCGCGCGGCGATTGCCGTGGGTGCGGACGGGCTGATGATAGAGGCACACAACGACCCCGCGCACGCGCTTTCGGACGGCGCGCAGTCGCTCGACCTTGCGCAGTTTAAGGAGCTGATGGACGACCTTTTGCGCCGCGCGGTGTTCGAGGGCAAGCAGCTCGGCTGACACTCCCCCCATTTGTTTAATATGACGAACCTGTGTACCGCCTGCGCGAGAGGGTATTTTTTGTTGGCGCATGCCCCTCGGCGGACACAAAAAGAAGAAATTCAGCATTTCGTCAAGGGTTTATGAACTGATTACGGGCGAATTTTGCAAGGATAATTTCCAATCGCGCTGGTAATATATAGCGCACAATTCCTGCTTTTTCAATCCCATAATCATGAAATTGTAACTATTGCCTAGATAAATATTGGATTGTTTTTTGCCAGTTGTGCAACATGACATCAAATGAAGTTTGTTTATTTTGACTAAGTTTTACCCATCCGTTTCGCCGATTTTTAATAAACGTATCAATCCGTTCGTGCGGACATTGCTATAATCTGGGTTAATTCGAGCCATTGTATGCCCTTTTGCTTAACGCTCACCTCCTTTTTGAAATTTGACAATCGGTATTTCCAACTTATATAATTTGAAATGCCAAATGTCCGCGGACCGAAAATTCGCGGCGTTGTAAATATAGATTGATTAAACAGGAGTGATTCTTAAAGGAGCGGTTGAATGATTTTTATCAAGCGAAGCATCCTTGCGGTAGGCCAATATATTAACAGCAGGGCTTTTGCAACCGGTGTTTTGGCTGTCATTCTGGCGTGTGCAATA
>JAEZDF010000131.1 GCA_023429685.1 Bacillota bacterium | reverse complement strand
CCTCACAGGAACGGTACAAGCAGGCGTTTTTAATCGGTCTGCTGATAGCGGTGGTCATGTTTTTGCCGTATGTCATCTACGACAGGGGCTACTTCTTCTTTTTCGGCGACTTCAACGTGCAGCAGATTCCGTTTTACAAGCTGGCGCACGAGGCGGTACGAAGCGGCGCGGTGTTTTGGAACGAGTACACCGACCTTGGCGTAAACTTCATCGGCTCGTACAGCTTTTACCTGCTGGGCAGCCCGTACTTCTGGCTGACGCTGCCGTTGCCCACCGTGGCGGTACCCTACCTGATGGCGCCGCTGCTCTGCCTTAAGTTTGCGACCATTACGCTGACCGGCTACGGCTTTATCACCCGCTTTGTAAAAAACAAGGACTACGCCCTGATGGGTGCCATTCTATACGCCTTTTCGGGCTTTTCGGTATACAACATCTTCTTTAACCACTTCCACGAGGCGATTGCGTTCTTTCCGCTTTTGCTTATCTCGCTTGAGGAGCACCTGCAAAACGACCGCCGCGGCTTTTTTGCGCTGTCGGTGTTTCTGTGCGCCGTCTCCAACTACTTCTTCTTTGCGGGGCAGGCGGTATTTGTCATCATCTACTTTATCATCCGCGTTGCGGGCGGTGCGTATCGGCTGACACCTAGACGGTTTTTTACCCTTGCGCTGGAGGCGGTGCTTGGCGTACTGCTCTCGGCGGTGCTGCTTGTGCCGGCGGCGCTCGCGATACTCGAAAACCCGCGGGTGGGCGATACCTTTAACGGCTGGAACGGCTTACTCTACAGCAATGTTCAACGTTACGGCGCGATTTTGCAGACCTTCTTCTTCCCGCCCGACCTACCCAGCCGCCCGAACTTCTTCCCCGACGGCAACGTCAAATGGTCGTCGGTGGCGGGTTGGCTGCCGCTTGCCGGCATGTGCGGTGTGTTTGCGTTTTTGCGGGCAAAGCGCGGTCATTTTGTAAAACAGATTATACTCGTAAGCCTTGTGTTTGCGCTTGTGCCCATTTTAAACAGCGCGTTCTTTTTGTTTAACAGCAGCTACTACGCCCGCTGGTTTTATATGCCCATCCTGTTCCTTGCCCTTGCCACAGTGATGGCGTTTGAGGATAAGGACTGCGACATTGTAGCGGGCATTAAGGGTGCGGGGGTGGTTACGGTGCTTATCGCCGTTGCCATCGGGTTGATGCCGGTGAAGGACGGCGAGGAATATACCATCGGGCTGGAGGCATATCCGGGACGGTTTTGGCTGTACGTGGGCGTTGCGGTATTGTGCATCGTTTTGATGGCAATACTGTTTAAAGGGTATAAAGACCATCCCAAGCTACCGCGCTATGCACTGATTACCGCGTGTGTGATCTCCTGCGCCTATGGCATGATGTTTGTGGGGCTTGGCAAAACGCATTCCTACTCCACCAGCTACATCATCGACACCGCACTGGAGGCGCGTGATCACTTTACCCTGCCCGAGACCGAGAACCAGTTCTTTCGCACCGACGTATACGACGGCATGGACAACCAGTCGATGTTCTGGCACATGCCCTCCATTCAGGCGTTTCATTCCATCGTGCCCGCGTCGGTGATGGAGTTCTACCCCGAGGTGGGGGTGGAGCGCGCGGTGGGCTCGCGCCCCGAGACCAAATACTACGCGCTGCGCTCACTGCTTTCGGTGCGCTGGCTGTTTGTAAACGTCGATGGCGAACGCGAGTTCGGAATGCCCGGGTACCGCTACCACGATACCCAAAACGGCTACGAGATCTACGAAAACGAAAACTACATCCCGATGGGCTTTGCGTACGACAGCTATGTGGATGAGACACAGTTTGAGGCAACCACAACCTTAAAGCGCGGCAACCTGCTTGTGCACGCGGCGTACCTTGACTGGGAGACCGCCGACCGCCATCTGGATATTCTGACCCACGCCGACGATACCGAGGTCTCGTCACTGAGCGAGGAACAGTTTGCCGAGGACTGTGCGGCGCGGTCGGCACAAAGTGCCCACTACTTTGCGTTTGACAACTACGGCTTTACGGCGGGTATTAACCTTGCAAAAGAAAGCCTAGTATTCTTTTCTGTGCCGTATGACGAGGGCTTTACCGCGTATATCAACGGTCAGCCTGCCGACATCGAGCGTGTGAACATCGGTTTTATGGCAGTGCGCGCACCCGCAGGCGAGAACGTCATCCGCTTTGAGTACAACCCCCCGGGGCTGAATGAGGGCATCCTCATCTCACTCGGCGCGCTGCTCGTGTTTTTGGTGTACCTGCTTATCATCTTTCTTGTCCGCCGCAGAAACGGACCGCCCCCGCCCGATGACGGCGGACGGCAGGACGACCCCGTAACGCCCCCCGTGGTCGGGGATCAGCTTGCGCTGTACATCGACGACGAGATGCCCGACCTTGCCGTAGAGCCGCTGGACGGGAGCGGTCAGCCCTACTTCTCAGCAGACAAAGAGCCGCAGCAAAGCCTGCGCACCGGACGCTACCACGCGCTGAGCGCGACAGAACGGTTTACACCAAAGGCTGCGGATATCCCTGCAACCGCGCCCATCCTTATGCCCGAGGCCGAGCCGGTGCTTACGGCGGCCTTTGCGGGAGCGGCTGCCGGACAGAACGCAAGGTCCTCCGCTCAGACGGACGAGCGACGGGGGTTTGAGAGCCTTTCGCGTAGGGAGAACACCCAAAGCGGCGACACCCCAGAGGTGAAAAAAGGCTTTTTCCCGTCGGACACCGCACCGCTGGGCGACGAAGAGCCGCTGGGCGGAGATAAAACGCAGGGCGACGATAAGACGCTTGGGCAGCGCCTTCGGCGGATGATGTCAAACGACGAGGCGTTCATTGTGGGCGGCGACGAGCCGGACGATAACATAAAATAAAAGAGAGAAGAACTGCATATTATGACAACACTATACCTTGTTGTTCCGTGTTACAACGAGCAGGAGGTTCTGCCCGAGAGCAGCAAGCGTTTTTTACAAAAGCTGCACAGCCTGATACAAAGCGGCAGGATATCCGATGCAAGCCGCGTCCTTTTTGTAGACGACGGCAGCAAAGATACCACCTGGCAGCTAATTGAGGGCTACCACGCCGAGGATGCGCACATCCTCGGGCTGAAGCTTTCGCGCAACCGCGGGCACCAGAACGCGCTGCTGGCGGGGCTGATGACCGCCAAGGAATACGCGGACTGCGTGGTGTCGCTGGACGCCGACCTGCAGGACGACATCAACGCCGTGGACGAGATGCTCACTCGCTTTGAGGAGGGGTGCGACGTGGTGTACGGCGTGCGCGAAAGCCGCGAGAAGGACACCTTCTTTAAACGCTTCACCGCTCAGGGCTTTTACCGCTTGATGCAGGCGATGGGCACGCAGGTGGTGTACAACCACGCCGACTACCGCCTTATGAGTAAGCGCGCACTCGATGCGCTCGCAGAGTTTCGCGAGGTAAACCTATTCTTGCGCGGGATGGTGCCCCTTGTGGGCTACAAGTTTGCCACCGTCAGCTATGTGCGGGAGGAGCGGTTTGCGGGGGAGTCGAAGTACCCGCTGAAAAAGATGCTGGCGTTTGCGTTTGACGGCATTACATCGTTTAGCGTAAAGCCCCTTTCGCTGATTACAGGGGTGGGGTTTGTCATCTTTGTGCTGAGCATCTTTGCCGCTGTGTACGCGCTGGTTTCGTTCCTGCTCGGGTATGCGGTGAGCGGATGGACATCCACCATCGTGTCGCTGTGGTTTTTGGGCGGCGTGCAGCTCATCTGCCTTGGCGTCGTCGGGCAGTACATCGGCAAGATCTACAGCGAGGTCAAACAGCGCCCGCGGTTTATTATTGAGAAGTTTTTGAAGTGATGTAATTGAGGGGCAGAGGGATAAAATCCTCTGCCTTTGCTGTTGTGGTTGGCATTGCCAAGCTAAAGCTTGGTGTTCTAAAAACCTTCGGTTTTCTGGTTTTCCGCATGGTATGAACCCCACACCGTAGGGAGCGACGCCCTCGTCCCATAGCCAGCCAAAGGCTGGCTATGGGAAAACCAACGCATAACCAATTTTCAATTGGCATTTCGAGAACCTTCGGTGCTCTAGTTTTCCGCGCCTTACTAGGCGCTCCGCCACCGAGCCACCCAAAACAGGCATCTGTGGTGAAAAACGGAACGGTCGGGGATCGTTCCCTACAGCATCGACATTCGGTTTTCTGATTTTTTGCATGGCATTAAACCACACCGTCGGGGCGATTAGCAATCGCCCGCATTTTACCAGCATCAACAACATAGGACGAATCCATTTACCCGCGGACGCGCAATGCGCGCCCCTACCGATGGGGGGCAATTAGAAAAGTCAATGCCAATGCATGGCGCGTGGGGTACCCACAACAAATTTCCCCGTATTTTGCTTGGGGCGACAACGAATGACTTAGTTCGCGTTAACAAAGCAAAGCCCAATTCTAAACTTTAAATGAATTACCCCCCGCCGCACTTGTGGGGTTATATGGGATTGTGCTATAATGCACGGTAGTAATCATCCCGCCGCAGGGCGCAGTACCATCACGTACTATAAAACTAAAAATACGAAACGACAGACCGGCATGGTCTTAAAAGGGAAAAGAGGATTGCTTGCCATGTGCAGCATAAAGGACGCAAAACGCATCGTGGTGAAGGTGGGAACCTCCACCATCGCATACCAAACGGGCAGGATG
>JAEZDF010000019.1 GCA_023429685.1 Bacillota bacterium | reverse complement strand
TGGTGCGGAGGACAGATATGTCAAGCAAGCTTAACCGAGAGAAGATCGCGCACAACGTGTATTATTCCAGCGTCACCGATGCGCGCTACAAAACAAACCGGATATCGGTAAACCTGATGATGCCGCTTGAGCGCAAGACGGCGGCAGCAAACGCGCTGCTTAGTGCCATGCTGCGCAAATGCAGCAGCGAGTATAAAACCTTTACCGAGATTAACGCAAGGCTGTGTGACCTGTATGGCGCATATCTTGATAGCGACGTGCTGAAGATCGGCGACAATCAGGGTATTAGCCTGTTTGTCACCGCCATCGACGACCGCTATGCACTAGACAAGGAGCCGGTCACCGAACAGGCAGCACGTCTGCTGTGCTCGTTGCTGTTTTCACCCGCCATCCGGGACGGTGCGTTTCCCGACGAGGTGCTCAAGGTGGAACAGCAGGTGCTTATCGACCAGATCGAGTCGGAGATCAACGAGAAGCGCAGCTACGCCATCATGCAGTGCTCCAAGCACATGTGTGCCGACGAGCGGTTTGCCGTACCGCGCTACGGCTATAAAGAGGACGTGCCCTCCATTACCGGGAAGGTGCTTGCCGACGCGTATCGGAACATGATGGCAAACGCATCGGTGGAGATATTCTTTTCCGGTTGCGGCGACCCCGCCGCGGCAAAGCAGATTTTTAAAGAGGCGTTTGCGCATATCGAGCGTAGCAGCGACTTTGCCATGACCACCGATGTCCGCCACGAGGTGGAGGCAGTCAAGGAGATTACAGAGCACATGGATATTGCGCAATCAAAGCTTGTGCTCGGTTTTCGGGCGGGGACAAGCGTTGCCGACGAGCACAAAAGCCTTGTGGCGTTTCTGGCATCTGCCGTTTACGGCGCAACACCTACCTCTAAGCTGTTTCGCAACGTACGCGAAAAGCTCAGCCTATGCTACTACTGTGCGGCGCGCTACGACCGCTACAAGGGCATTGTGATGGTGGATTGTGGCATAGAGGCAGCCAACATGAAACAGGCGCGCGACGAGATATTGCATCAGCTAGACGAGATGAAGAACGCAAGGATTACCGATGAGGAGCTAAGCAACGCCGTGCTCGCGATTAAAAACGGCTACAAAGCTGTGTTCGATACCACCAAATCGGTCGAGACCTACTACCTGGGGCAGATTTTTGCCGGCACCGCCCGCGACCCGGAAGACGTCATTGCCCAGATGGAGCGTGTTACGGTACAGGATCTCGCACAGGCGGCCGAGCACGTTCAGCTTGACACGGTGTACTTCTTAACCGGCGAGCAAAAGGCATAGAAAAGCACCCGCTTTGCACAGGTTTGCGGTTTATGCAAAATCGGAAAGGCACGGTTTTAATATGAAAGAGTTACAGACGATAAAAAACGAGCTGCTCGGTGAGCAGTATTATCGATACGAGCATCCGAGCGGGCTTACCCTCCTGCTCTGTCCAATGCAGGGGTATAGCTCGGCGTACGCGCTGTTTGCAACAAAATACGGCTCGCTCGACACCTGTTTTAAGACGACACAAGAGCAGGAATATGCCGACGTGCCCGAGGGCATCGCCCATTTTTTAGAGCATAAAATGTTTGAGGACGAGGACGGCGACGCGTTTGAGAAGTACGCCAAAACGGGCGCAAGCGCAAATGCCTTTACCTCCTTTGACCGTACCGCGTACGAGTTTTTGTCTACCGGCGAGGTGTACGAGGCGCTGGAGGTTCTGCTTACGATGGTAACCACCCCGTATTTTACCGAGCAATCGGTACAAAAGGAGCAGGGCATCATCGGGCAGGAGATAGAGATGTACAACGACAACGCCGGCTGGCGGGTGTTTTTCAACCTTCTGCGCGCGATGTATGTCAAAAGCCCCATCCGAATCGATATCGCCGGTACGCAGCAGACCATTGCGCAGATCGACAAAGACCTGCTGTACCGCTGTTACCACACCTTTTACAACCTGCGTAATATGGTGCTTGCCGTGTCGGGTAATTTTGAGATAGATAAGGTGCTCGCGGTGTGCGACCGCGTGTTAAAGCAAGCCCCCGATGTGGGCATTGACCGCCTGTTTCCAGACGAGCCGGAAGAGGTGGGGCAGCAGTACATCGAACAGGAGTTTGAGGTATCCATCCCGCTGTTCCAGTTTGGTTACAAGGTTGCGCCCTATACGCAGGACGAGCAGCTGCGCCGCAGTGTGGCAAACGACATCCTGCTTGAGGCGGTTACGGGTGAATCCTCTCCGCTGTACGCTAGGCTGTACGAGCAGGGGCTCATTAACGACAGCTTTGCCTACGAAAGCATGATTGAGCGCGAGTGCGTGGCAAACGTATTCTCGGGCGAGTCAAAAGACCCCAAGCGCGTCACCGCTGAGATTGAAAAGGCGTTTGACGAGGTCTTAAAGAACGGCATTGATGCGCAGGCGTTTGAGCGTGCAAAGAAATACTACTACGGACGCCTTGTGTTTGCGTACAACAACGTAGAGTCGGTTGCGTCGGCACTCGTCACCTCGTTTTTATACGGACGCAGTGCATATGATATTGTCGACACCCTTGCCGCCATCGACCGCGAGGTGGTTGATGACACCGCACGCCGTAACTTTAGCAAAAAGCACACGTCGCTTTCTGTCGTAAAGCCCAAGGCTGCGGTGCAATAGGCTAACTCCCCTGTCGGGGGGTACATAGGCAAAATCGTGTCTTTGCCGCTCGGCGGCTTATAATACACCCCAATACTTAACGAATGGAGACAAAGGCTATGACTGAAGTACTTAACTTTCCCGGTTTGGGGCTTTCGTTTACCCTAAACCGAGTGGCATTTCAAATTGGCCCGTTTACGGTATACTGGTACGGCATTCTGATTGGGATAGGTGTGGCGCTTGCGCTGACCTACGCGCTGACCCGCGCAAGAAAATCCGGCGTACACCCCGACCGCTTTATTGATGTGATCATGGGCGGTTTTGTGGGCGGTATCCTCGGCGCGCGCCTGTACTACGTTGCATTTGAGTGGAGCTACTACAAGGATAACCTCGGCGAGATCTTTAAGGTCTGGAACGGGGGACTTGGCATCTACGGCGGGCTGATTGGCGCGCTGCTGGCAGCCTACCTAATCTGCAAATTGCGCAAGGTGAAGGTTTTGCCGGTGTTTGACCTTGCCGCTATGGGCTTTTTAATTGGTCAGAGCATCGGTCGCTGGGGCAACTTTGTTAACGTCGAAGCGTTTGGCGGCAACACCAACCTCCCGTGGGGTATGACCAGCGAGCGAATTATGTACTACCTCATCGCGAATGTGGATAAGCTGCAGGCGCAGGGCATGAACATCGTCGTGAACGACCCTGTGCACCCAACCTTTTTGTATGAATCGCTGTGGTGCGCGCTGGGCTTTGTGCTGCTGAATCTCTTCTTTAAGCGCCGCCGCTATGATGGCGAGATATTCCTGCTTTACACCGCATGGTACGGCTTTGGGCGCTTCTTTATCGAAGGAATGCGCACCGACAGCTTAGTTATCGGCGCGGTGCGTGTTTCGCAGGTGCTTGCCGCGGTGCTGATGTTTGCTGCAATTATCATTGAGATTGTGTTGCGCTACCGCATTGCCTCCGAGCACGACCCCGAATACTTAAAGCCCTACGGTCAGACCGCAGAGAGCGCATTGATGCTCGATGAGATTGACCAGCAGCTACTAAACAAGGGCAAAAAGGCTTCGGAAGACCAGGCAAAGACCGAAGGCGACGAGACTACCGAACCAGATGAAGACACACAGCCTGACGAGGGTGAGGGCGAAGCGCCTGAGCTCCCAGTCGAGCAGTCGGACGAGCCGCAAATAGCGGATGCCTTGGAAGAGCCGGAAGAAACCGAAGAAAAGTAATCTGATAGATATAATGCAGACCGTGTGCGCCTTTGCATACGGCCTGCATTCGATTTTGTACACAGGTGAGGAGAAGATGGGTATGGCAAAACTAATTGACGGCAAGGCCGTTAGCATGCTGGTAAAGGCGGAGGTTGCCGACGAGGTAAAAAAGCTGGGGGAACAGGGCGTAGCCGTAGGGCTTGCGGTTGTTATCGTGGGCAACAACAGCGCCTCACGCGTCTATGTCAACAACAAAAAGAAGGCGTGTGCCGAGGCTGGCATCCTCTCGCTTGAGTATGCGCTGGAGGAACAGACCTCCCAGGAAGAGCTGCTTAGGCTGATAGCCGAGCTCAACACGCGAGCGGATATCAACGGTATCCTGGTTCAGCTCCCGCTGCCCGCGCACATCGACGAAAAAACTGTCATCGACGCAATCTCCCCGCTTAAGGATGTGGACGCATTCCACCCCGTTAATGTGGGCAAGATTATGATAGGCGACTATGACTTTTTGCCCTGCACCCCTGCGGGAATTATCGAGCTTCTTGATAAGTCTGGCGTCGACCTTTCGGGCAAGGAGTGTGTCGTTATCGGGCGCAGCAACATCGTTGGCAAGCCGATGTCTATGCTGCTGCTGCACCGCAACGCGACGGTGACTGTTTGTCATTCAAGAACCCGTGACCTTGCATCGGTAACACGCCGCGCGGATGTACTGGTGGTTGCCATCGGTAGGGCGAAGTTTGTCACTGCCGACATGGTGAAGCCCGGTGCGGTGGTTATCGACGTAGGCATGAACCGCGACGAAAACGGCAAGCTGTGCGGCGACGTGGACTTTGATTCGGTCTGCGAGACGGCGGGCATGATTACCCCCGTGCCCGGTGGCGTCGGTCCCATGACCATCGCGACACTGCTCAAAAACACCGTGTCGGCGGCTAGGTTGCAAAACGCTTGACCAACAGCGAAAATGCACCAATGAGCGGTTGACTAATTTGACAAACTGTGATAATATGTTTAATGCCGCATGCTGCGGGCTTTTAAGCGGGTTTACCCCGCCTGACGGCAGCGAGTTTAATAAAAAAGGCAGGTGCCTCCATTAATGTACGCAATTATTGAGACCGGCGGAAAAC
>JAEZDF010000017.1 GCA_023429685.1 Bacillota bacterium | reverse complement strand
GGGGCATACTTTAAGTATATCGCTAGTTAACTTATAATGTCTGTGAAAAAATCTTCGTAAAAGCCGTCAATGCAAGCTTTTGCTCGGTTTTATTCAGATATTCTTAAAGCTTAGTAAGCGATACAAGAACAGGGGGCTTGCTGCAATGTTTATCGATAAAGCAAGAATTAGCGTGCGTGCGGGAGACGGCGGGAACGGGGCCGTGTCCTTCCACCGCGAAAAATACGTTGCGGCGGGAGGACCCGACGGCGGCGACGGAGGCAAGGGCGGTAGTATCGTGTTTGCCGCCGACAACAACCTTAACACGTTGATTGATTTTAAATATAAAAAGAACTACGTTGCGCAGAGCGGTGCGCCGGGCTCAACAAAGCGCTGTACCGGAAAACGCGGCGAAGACCTTGTGCTGCGCCTGCCCAAGGGCACTCTAGTAAAGGATGCCTCTACTGGACGCGTTATCGCAGATATATCCGGCGACGAGCCGGTTGTCATCGCGCGCGGCGGCAGGGGTGGCTGGGGCAACTCGCATTTTGCGACACCAACCCGCCAGATACCGCGTTTTGCAAAGGCAGGTACACCGGGCGAGGCACTTGACCTTGCGCTTGAGCTCAAGCTGCTTGCCGACGTGGGGCTTGTCGGCTTTCCCAATGTGGGAAAATCCACGCTGATCTCGATTGTGAGCAACGCAAAGCCCGAGATTGCGAACTACCACTTTACCACACTGGTTCCGGTGCTCGGCGTTGTGCGCATTTCGGAGGGCAACTCCTTTGTTATGGCGGACATCCCCGGGTTAATCGAAGGCGCGTCCGAGGGCGTGGGTCTTGGGCATGACTTTTTGCGCCATGTCGACCGTTGCCGACTAATTGTTCATATCGTGGATGTATCGGGCTTTGAGGGGCGCGACCCCAAAGAGGATTATGAAAAGATTAACTACGAGCTTGCAAACTTCGACGCCGAGCTTGCCAAGCGTCCGCAGATAGTCGTTGCGAACAAATGCGACCTTGCTACGGAGGAACAGATTGCCTCTTTCCGCGACTACATCGCGCAAAAGGGCTACCCTATGTTTACCATTTCGGCGGCGATGAACACGGGCATTGATGAGCTAAAATACGAGATTGCAGCGCAGCTTAAAGAGCTCCCCCCCATAAAGACCTACGAGGCGGAGCTTGCGCCCGACATCCCATCCGAGCTTGAGTACGCGTTTGACGTTAACGTCAAAGACGGCGTATACCACGTTGAGAATGCACCGTGGATTGTTCGCATCCTAAACAGCTGCAACATGGATGACTACGAGTCGCTTCAGTACCTGCAGCGCATGCTGGTGGAAAAGGGCATCATCGGGCGCCTGGTTGAGATGGGCGTGAACGAAGGCGACACCGTGAACATCTACGGCTTTGAATTTGACTATGTAGATTAAGTGGAACCAGCCCGCTGTTTAAGAAACGGAGGAATGCAACACGCGACTTGAACTTGAAGAGAACGCAAACCCCAAACTGAAAAGCCCGCTGGCGCTTGCCTTTTTGGGCGATGCCGTGTTTGAACTGATGGTGCGCGAGTACCTTTCCCGTCAAGGGAATATGCCTGCCCATACCCTGCATGTCAAGGCGGTGACCATGGTTCGCTGCTCTGCGCAGGCAAAGGCGGCGGGGCTGATTGCACCACTTTTGACAGAAGAAGAAACTGCAATCTATAAGCGCGGGCGCAATGCCAACAGCACCACCGTGCCAAAGAACGCAACCCCTGCGGACTACCGCGCCGCAACGGGGCTGGAAACGCTGTTTGGTTATCTCCACCTCAAGGGTGAGCACGAGCGTATTCAAACCTTGTTTGAAATGATTTGTGTGCAGCTTTCCGAGCCGGAACAGGCATAACAATACTCCCTCTGACAATCAGGGGGAGTTTTCGCGTTCAACCAATTTCAGTAAAGGCATAGACAAAATCTAAAAAATACTATATAATGGAATTTAAATAGACACAACCCATCAAATATCGCTATATATTGATGCGCTAATTACAAACGGATGTAGAATCGATGAAAGAGGACCACGATGGAGTTTGGATTATCCACCGCCTGCCTATACCCGCAGGACACCGAAACAACGCTGGCGTATTACTGCAAGAGACAGCTTAAGGTTTGTGAGGTGTTCATTAACACCTACTCGGAGCTTGCGCCCGGGTATATCGATACCCTCCGCAGGATGTGCGACGACGCGGGGATGGAGGTGGTCTCCGTTCATCCGTTTACCAGTGGGTTTGAGCCGTTTATGATGTTTACCGATTACGAGCGTCGTTTCGAGGACTTTTTAGAGCTGCACAGGCTGTATTTTGAGGCGTGCGCAAGCCTTGGTGCAACGGTGTTTGTTCTGCATGGCGATAGAAGAGAAAGCCAGTGCCCCGACGAGCGGTATTTTCAGCGTTATCGTCGCCTGTATGAACTGGGCAAACGCTACGGGGTAAGGGTTGCACAAGAAAATGTGGTGCGCTGCCGCTCGCACTCAGCCGAGTTTATTCAAACCATGCGCCATGCATTGGGGGATGATGTAAGCTTTGTGCTCGATATCAAACAGGCGGTGCGTGCGCAGCAGGATGTGTATGCGATGGTAAAAGCGATGGGGGAACGCCTTGTTCATCTGCATCTGAGCGACCACAGCGAGCGTGGGGACTGTCTGCCGGTAGGCATGGGCACGCTGAATATCGGCAAGCTGTTTTCGGCTTTGGACAAGGTGGGTTTTGACGGCAGTGTAATCCTTGAGCTGTACAGGGAGAACTTTAACGAGGCAGACGAGCTATTTGCTTCACTATCCGCCCTGAAAGTGATTGTGCAATCAGCCAAAG
Source organism: Bacillota bacterium (assembly GCA_023429685.1). Taxonomy (GTDB): domain Bacteria; phylum Bacillota; class Clostridia; order Oscillospirales; family Ruminococcaceae; genus Acetanaerobacterium. The sequence continues at coordinate 10,450 of JAEZDF010000017.1, read as the reverse complement.
GAAACGGGCTAATCCGACAAGGATAAACCCGCAGATTAACATAACAACAAGGAATAGCGCATTTACACTTTGATTGGGCATCAATGGTGTCGAACTATAACGTATCATGTGTTATGAATTTTCTTCCAATAACTCCGTATTTTTTGTACAATTATGTTGTTTCGCGAAACAAGGAGTGCAATTTTGGAAGGAGAATAAAAAAGTGCAAGGAACAGTATATCTGGACAAGCTAGACACAGAACTGGTGGAGGACATGCGCCTGATCTACGAGATTGTTGAAACACGAATTGACCCCGCTGTTGCCGAGCTGGGGGAGGGGACACTGACTACATACGGCGTTTCGGTTACAAAGCTTTACGAAAAGGAAACGGAGAATGCGACGGTGCTAGATATCTCCACAGACCTTCGGGTGGTGCAACGCCTACTTGCAGCGCTTCGCCATGGCACGGTTACCCCGGTGGCGGTGCCGGACGTCATAGACGACTACATGGCACTGTTGTTCTGGGAGTAGCGCATTCGATTTTGGTTTATGCTTCAGGGCATTTGCATTTTACTGTTGTATTGCCATTTCGCTCATGATATGATAGATAAAACGGGTCGCGGTTGTGTTTAGAATAATGACAGATCTTAAACTATTATGCGATTACAAAGTGTATATAAATTAAGTCAAAAGCTTTGATGTATGGGTTTTGACGCCTGTTTTTATCAACACTTTTATCGAAGGATAGTATCAACGCGCAGGCCAAGACCGATGGTAATAAAACCTCGGCATCGGCGAAACAATATGGAGGGTAGACAACATGAGATGTCCTTTTTGCCTGTACGAAGAAAGTAAGGTAATCGATTCTCGCCCCACCGATGAAGGAAAGAGCATCCGCCGAAGACGAGAATGCTTAAAGTGCGGCAAGCGGTTTACCACCTACGAGATTGTGGAAACGCTACCGCTCATTGTAATAAAGCGGGACAAGTCGCGTGAGCCGTTTGACCGTGACAAACTGATTAACAGCTTTTTGCGCGCATGCGAAAAGCGCACCGTTTCAATCGATATGATTGAAACCGCGGTCAACGACATCGAGTCTGCATTGCAAAACTCTTTGGATAGAGAGGTTACCACCGAGCGTATCGGCGAGCTTGCGATGGAAAAGCTGCGTACCGTGGATGAAGTGGCGTATGTGCGGTTTGCCTCTGTGTATCGACAGTTTGGCGACCTCACAACCTTTATGAACGAGCTCAAGGCGATGATGGAACGAGATAAGTAATTAGTAAAAAACAAAAGGCTTCCGTTTCGGAAGTCTTTTTTTGTTGCGCTCAAAAACAACACTACGCTGCGTCTGCAAAGCGCTTTGCAGTGTCTAAAAAGCGCTTCGCAGCGCCTAAAAAACGCTTCGCAACTTGGGTCTCTCGCTATCCCATAGGGAACTTATCCTCTCGCGGATTCGTGATAGCTCCGCAAGGATTTCTGCGTCTTCTTCATACATGATATACGGGGAAAGCTTCGAGATTGATTCGCTCAGCTCGTCGAGCTGATGCCGACGAAAGAACAGCGCCAAGGTGCTATGGGTGCTACCCCAGTAGCTTACCAGTTCTTGGCTTTTTTTATACGCGGTGTTATAATCGCCGCCGGTATAGGCGGTGTGAATCTCGTCCGTCAGCAGAAACATCGTATCGCGCGTATCGGTAAGAAACCAAAGCGAATGCCCCGACATGATGCATACACCGACAAGCAGAGCTAAGGCGATAATCAATCGTTTCATGCCGATCCCCTTTGTTTTTGCACAATATAAACGGACTGCGCGGAGTCAAGCGTCATAATAAAGATATCCGAAACGCTGAGCTTTTTTCCTGCCAAGACCTGCTCAATCCATGTCTGATTCACTCCGCAAAGTGCCATACCGCCCTCCAGAAAGTTACCGTCGCTAATAACCAAAACCGGGGGTGACGTATTCTCAACGGTTAACCCCAGCTGCTGGGGGGTAACAGCCTCCAGCTCAGTTTTCTTGAAAACCGAAACCACCCCGCTGGTTTCTACAATGGCAAGCTGAACATCCTGCAAAGCGAAGATGCTTTTTGCGCGAAGCTCCTCCATCAGGTCGTCCACCGAAAACCGAAGTTCTCGCAGTGCCTTTTGGTCTATCACGCCGTTTTGGATGACAATCTTTGCGTTTCCGGATATAAATTTGCGAAATCGAATGCTTTTTAAAGAGATAACCGAGATGAGAATCTCAAACGAAACAAGGGTTAAAATCGGCACAGCGCCGGCCATGAGCGGAATGCCCGTATCTTCTATGGGCAAAGAGGCAATATTAGAGATGAGGATGGTAATAACAAGCTCGCTTGGTTGCAACTCACCGAGCTGCCGCTTGCCCATCAGCCGCAGCGAGAAGATGATGAGTATGTAGAGTAGTATGGTTCTAAAAAATACGACAAACATCTTAACCCTCCATCCGATAATGGGCGAGCATGAAAAATCCTTCTAAAATATGCCCACAATAAAAACAGTATCTGCTTTTTTTCAGCTTTTATTCGGCGATTCACACCTGCCGCACTGCTCGATGCTATCCACTTGGAAGTATCCACCTTTGCGTGGTTGTAGTTGTGATGCGCGCTTCTGAACAAATGGCTTAACTAACATTGCCGCTGCCCTTTTTTTGAGGTGAATGACTGCGGCGCATCGCTGTAAAAATAGCATAAGCAACGAAATGCGTAAAAAACGAACAGATGCTATCCCTTGATTGTACAAAGGAGAATTGATTTTATGGTAAGAATCAACAAAAACTAGAGTCGTGTGTTGTGTAGGTTCTGATAAAAACACTGTTAAAATATTAACAATATTCTATTGACATTGATATATTTTTAACATAATATAATAACAGGAGATAGTTTCTATCACACCACTGTAAGCACGACAACCGATTATTCTTTAAGGGAGGATTTATTATGGCTGCCGTACAAAAAGAAAAACCCGAAACCGTAAAGATTGACGAAATGATTAACCGCCTTGTAGAAAACGCACAGGAAGCACTCGCATCCTATATGAACATGACGCAGGAACAGGTAGATAAGGCCGTTCATGAGATGGCGCTTGCGGGCATGGAAGAACATATGCACCTTGCAAAGCTTGCCGTAGAAGAGACAGGCAGAGGCGTATATGAAGATAAGATTATAAAAAACATCTTTGCCACCGAATATATCTGGCATTCAATAAAATACCAAAAAACAGTCGGCGTTGTGGACGACAACGACATGGAAGGATACGTCGAGGTGGCCGAGCCCGTTGGCGTTGTGGCAGGTGTTACGCCTGTGACAAACCCCACCTCCACCACACTGTTTAAGGCGTTAATCTGCGCAAAAACGAGGAATCCGATTATCTTTGCCTTCCACCCCTCGGCGCAGAAATGCTCGGCAGAGGCGGCACGTGTGGTGCGGGATGCCGCGGTAAAGGCCGGCGCTCCTGAACACTGCATCCAGTGGGTTGAGGTTCCGTCCATAGAGGCAACCGCACAGCTGATGAATCACCCCGGGGTATCGCTTATCCTTGCTACGGGCGGCTCGGGCATGGTTCGCTCGGCGTATAGCGCAGGTAAGCCCGCACTGGGTGTGGGTCCCGGCAATGTGCCGTGTTACATCGACAAAACGGCGGATGTCGAGCGTGCCTGCACCGACCTGATGCTGTCCAAGACCTTTGACAACGGCATGATCTGTGCATCCGAGCAGGCGGTCATCGTCGACAAGGAGATTAAGCAGCGTTTTGAAGACTACATGAAGAAAAACGCCTGCTATTTCTTAAACGAAGAAGAGACCAAAAAGGTAAGCGATTACGTCATAAACCCGCAAAAACAATCCTTGAACCCCGACGTAGTGGGCAAAACGGCTGCATGGATTGCAAAGCAGGCGGGTGTCACAGTACCCGATAACACCAAGATTCTGCTCGCCCTGTTGCCCGATGTCGGTCCCGAGTATCCGCTCTCCCGCGAGAAGCTCTCGCCCGTGCTTGCCTACTTTGTTGTGAAAAACAAGGAGGAAGGGTTTGATAAGGCGCTTAAGATGCTCAAGCTCGGCGGGCTTGGTCACTCGGCGGTCATCCATTCGGGTGATGAAGGGGTCGTGCGTGAATACGGCGAAGCAATGAAGGTTGGGCGCGTTATCGCAAACTCCCCGTCCTCGCAGGGCGCCATCGGCGATATCTATAACACCAACACCCCGTCCCTCACGCTGGGATGCGGATCGTTTGGCAGAAACTCGACGACATCCAACGTATCCTCCGTCAATCTGATCAACAAAAAGCGTCTGGCAAAGAGGAGGGTGAACATGCAGTGGTTCAAGGTTCCGCCCAAGATCTACTTTGAAAACGACTCCATCCAGTATCTTGAGAAGATGCCCGACATCAGCCGCGCGTTTATCGTAACCGACCCGACTATGGTAAAGCTCGGGTATGTGGATAAGGTTTTGTACTACCTTAGAAAGCGTCAGGAGTACTGCCACAGCGAAATCTACTCGGATGTTGAGCCAGATCCGTCGGTGGAGACGATTATGAACGGCGTAGATGCGATGAAGAACTTTCACCCCGATGTCATCATTGCGCTGGGCGGCGGTTCCGCCATCGATGCCGCAAAGGGCATGTGGCTGTTCTACGAGCACCCCGAAACCTCGTTTGACGGGCTACGCATGAAGTTTTTAGACATCCGCAAGAGAACCTTCTCCTACCCGCGTCTGGGCGCGAAGACACAGTTTGTTGCCGTACCCACCACTTCTGGAACGGGCAGCGAGGTGACGGCGTTCTCGGTTATTACCGATAAGCAAAATGGCAATGTCAAATACCCGCTTGCCGACTATGAGCTGACGCCCGACGTGGCGATAATCGACCCGCAGTTTGTTATGACCGTGCCAAAGGTCATTACCGCAGATACTGGCATGGACGTACTCACCCACGCCATAGAGGCGTACGTTTCGGTGCTTGCATCCGACTACACCGACGGTCTTGCCATGAAGGCGATCGAGCTGGTGTTTAAATATCTGCCGCGCTCCTACGCAAACGGAGCGAGCGACCCCGAGGCAAAAGAGAAGATGCACAACGCGTCCTGCATCGCGGGCATGGCGTTCACCAACGCGTTCCTTGGTCTGAACCACTCGATGGCGCACAAGCTGGGCGGCGAATACCACATCGCGCACGGTCGCGCAAACGCAATTTTGCTGCCCCATATCATCGAGTACAACGCGCAGCTGCCCACGAAGTTTGCCACCTTCCCCAAATACGGCAAGTTTGTGGCAAACGAAAAGTACGCGGAGATTGCAAGATACCTCGGGCTGCCATGTGCAACCACGGAGGAAGGCGTCGCCAGCCTTGTTAAGGCGGTGCGCGACCTTGCCGCAAGCCTCGGCATCCCCAAGAGCTTAAAGGATGCCGGCATCGAAGAGAAAACCTTCTTTGCAAACCTTGCAATCCTAGCTGACCGCGCGTTTGAGGATCAGTGCACCACGGCAAACCCCAGATACCCGCTGATTAGTGAGATTGAGGCGATCTACACCAAGGCGTACTACGGCAAGTAACAGGACTTCTTCTTCAATAAAAATACAAAACGGCGGGAACCGAGCATTTGCTTCGGTTCCCGCCGTTTTTAGGTCATTCGTAGTAGATGCATACTAAGCAAAGGCAGCATTGTATTCCGTGGCAAAAAACAGAAAGCACAACCCACAGAGTATCATCCATCCCTCCTTTGTGGAAAACACAGATAACCCGTAGGACATATTTTACATATGCGACATAAGATAGCTGGTTGCAAAAATGGCAGGGAAAGGCTATAATTAAATTCGTACGAAATTGACGTTACCTGCGGTGAATGTACGTTAAAATGTATGTGTTTTAACTACAGAATAACGGCAGTCGGAGCATAACCCCCTACTGCGGAAAATCCGCTCCGCTATGTTTTATGGCGTTTTGTGCCTTTTTGGCGCTTGGTGCCGCAAAGGAATGGTCACAAACATGAGCATGAAAAAACGCTTGGCATATGCGCTTGCTGCGGCGGGTTTTTGCATCTCCCTTTGTGCGTGTGCGCTGCAGGGAGACGGCTACTTAAATACCGTGGCAGGGGATGAGCCATCCCCGCCTGCAACGCAACCCGTGGAGCTTCGTGTCTTTACCCTGTTTGAGGAGAAGGAATACAAGGCTTTAGTCGACGAGTTTGCCGCGCAAAACCTCGGCATTACCATCCAAGACCGTTCTCAAGGCTACAGCGACGCCGCAGCCGGTACACTCACACAGCTGCTTGAAAGCGACAATCCGCCCGACGTGGTGTTTTACCATACCGGCGAGGGCGCCCAAGCGTTTATGGGACAAGGTCTTTTTGTCCCGCTTGATGAAATCAGGCAGGCATACCCCGACTACGCCGAGGGCATTCTGCCCGTAGCAATAAGCAGTGCCGCAGGGAATAACGCCGCATACGCGGTGCCCGTCCGGGGCTTTTACGAAGGGCTGTATGTTCACACAGGGCTCTTTGAGCAGTACGACCTGCCACTACCCACCTCGTTTGAGTCATTGCAAAAGGCGGTTGAGGTTTTTGCAGCGGCGGATATACTGCCCATTGCAGCTTCACTGTCTCAAACACCGCACTATCTTCTCGACCACCTGATGCTTGCGCAGGGCGGTGTTGCCGACTTTGCGGCAGTCCCCACGTCGGCACAGGCGGTTCCCGAAAGCTGGATTACCGCGCAGGAGCGCCTAAAAACGCTGTATGAAATGGGCGCATTCGGCAAATCGGCGGACACGATGACCGACGCAGAGGCAACCGCGCAGTTTTTAAGCGGGCAAGCGGCCATGCGGGTGGACGGTTCTTGGCTTACCGCGCGCATGGAGGATGAGGGCATTGCCTCCGATGTTGTGGTTTTGCCGTTTCCCGGCGTCCCTGACGGTCAGCTGATTGGTGGGTTTTCTTCGGGCTTTTACATCACCCGCAGCGCGTGGGAGGATACCGAAAAACGCGGTGCGGCTGTCAAGTTTGTGAACGCGATGACCGACCCAGCTGCGGTGGCTAGGCTTTGTGGCGCTCAGCACCTACCTGCTGCGAAGATTTCTCCGCCACAAGGCGGTACTACCCTTTCCGAGAGCGCGGACAAGCTAATAAGCAGTATTCGCACGGTAACCCTACCTGCCGATGCACGCCTGCCAGTCGAGGTTTGGCGGGCAGTGACGGAAAAGACCCTTGCCGCCGCGTCAGGCAAAGCCGATGTGCGCGAGATATTCGCCACAGCGTTTTCGTGAAGCATTCTCCGTAAGGATTTAAATAAATAAGTGTAAGAACCATTTGGTTGTTGATAGCAGTGGTGCATAAAGCACCCATAACAAAATTGGAGGAATAAACATGGCACAAAAACAACATATGCGCAGTTTACTGCACGCAAGCTTTGAACCCGACAACAGTGACAGCTTTGCATTTGTCATTTCACTTGATGCGGAGGAACTCAGAAAGACGAAATGTGATATACATATCAGTTTTTCCGACACCCAAACAAAAGCCCCCCTGACCAACGACGAAGGGGAAATTGGTTTGGTTATCCCCCTAAAGCGTGAGGTGTTTTCCGGCAGGGGGATGCGCGTCAACGTGCCCTACACCATCTTCCCGCGCCTTTTGCCGGGGGATCGCGTTACCGCTACGGTTTCGCTTTTCCTTCGTGACGAGCAATCGGAGGTTGATAGCAAAAACTATGATTTAATGGTCAACCTCGGCAAGAAATTTACCCTGTATACACTCGAAAAGCACATTAAGAACGTGAAATCCACCGGAACTGAAGAGGAGAAGCTTTCGTTTGCGCAGCAGCTCCTCGCCACAGAAGATCTGGATAAAGATGCCTTGGCGGCGCTTGTGGAGCTGATGACCGAGCTTGCGCAGGCACATAACGTGGTTGCCCAATACGAGCTGTACAATATCTATAAAAGCGATAAGACCGGGATGTTCGATGCCATTGCGGCGGTAAGCTGGCTTAAGACTGCGGCGCAGAACGAATATCCGCCCGCAGTAAAGGAGCTCGCCGATACCAAAAATATCGAGCAGCTCGAGCGCACTGGCTTAAAGAAAGCCCTTGAGGTATACCAAGTGGCGGCGGAAGAAGGCAACGCCGATGCGCAGTATACCATGTATGAGTATCTGTCGCGTCAGGGAGAGTATTTTGATGAACAGCAAGCGGCGGACTGGCTCAAACGCGCAGCGGCGAGCGGTCACGATGAGGCAATAAAAAAGCTGTATGAGCATTACCGTGATGCGTTTGTGTCCGAGTCTACCGTAAAGAAATACCTTGCTGTCCTTGAGGAGGCTGCAAAGCATGGCAGCTCGCAGGCACAGCTTGCGCTGTTTGAGGCGTATTTTTCTGGCAGCTGCATGGGGCGTGAGGTGCGCGTAGATAAGAAATATGCATCCGACTGTCTGCTCAGCGCGGCAAACAGCGGGTGTGCCGAGGCATGCTATCGCATCTGGTCGCTGTACATCGGCGGCAATGATATGCTGATGGACGAGCATACGGCGGTAAGCTGGCTGAAAAAGGCGGCGGATGGCATGGTTCCCGCTGCGCTGAACGCGCTGGGCGACCTGTACGTGCTGGGCGAATGCGTGGAGAAGGACAATGAAAAGGGTCTTGAATGCATCCGCAGGGCGGCAGACCTCAAAGACCCCGATGCGCAGATGCGCGTGCTTGCCATGCACCGCGACGGACGGTATCGCGACGTCCTGGTTGAGCAGGATATGGACACAGCGCTTGACTGCCTGATGAACTACGCAAAGGACGGAAACCCGCTTGCTCAGCTTACCCTGTGGGTGCTGTACCAGGAGGGCAACGACCTGCTGCTTACCCGGCAGGAGGCTATTGACTGGCTGACCAAGTCTGCCGAGCAGCAATATTATCCCGCCGTTTACGAGCTTGCCCGTGTATACCTGATTGGCGACTACACCGATGTCGATACCGAAAAGGGTCTAGAACTGCTCGAAAAGGCGGCGAAGAACGGCGAGAACCGCGCGCAGTTTGCCCTATATGAACTGTATTACACAGGTGAGTACTATGCGCTTAAGTCGGACGTCAACAAAGAGCGTTCGTACAAATGGCTGTCGTTTGCGGCGCAGAGCTACCATCTTGCCCAGTACCAGATGTGGCTGCTTTACAACGGCGATAACGAGATTGGTCTCGACAGCGATGAGGCGCTTCATTACCTATTTGAATCGGTCAAAAATCAAAGTCCGGCGGGCATGTATGAGCTGGGTATGCTATATATCGAGGGCAAAAGGCTCCCTCAGAACGTGCAAAAGGGCATACGCTTCTTAGAGCAATCCAAGAAACTGCGCTACCCCAAGGCGATCTACACCATCTCAAAGATGAAGGCGGAAGGGGAGTGCGGCGGCGAGCCGGTTCAAAAGGATGAGCAGGAGGCGTTGCGTCTGCTGAAGCTTTCTGCCGAGTTCGGGTATGCACCCGCATGTTATGAGATATGGGAGCATTTCACACACAGAGAGGGCTTCCCCATAGAAGAGACATGGGCGAAAAAGCTGCTGGAGAGTGCAGCATCCCAGGGCTATCAGCCTGCCGTTAAGGCACTAAAAAGCCCCCAAGACGACAAATGATTGACTGACATCCCCAAACAGAAAAGGAGGACGGACTAAATGAGCGACAATACCAAGGAGAAAAGCGCACAAACGAAACAACCCGCAGCACCCAAAGGAGCCGATGTGATAGAGATTAACCCCAATCTGACCAAGGTTACCGATATGAGCGGTCTTCAGGTCAAAAACATCATGGAAGACGTGGTGTGGCAGAAGATTGAATCGGTTCTTGGTCATATGGATGATTGCTGCAAATGCACCAAGTGCAAAAACGACATCATGGCCATTACGCTCAACAACGTGCAGGCGAAGTACGTTGCCTCCAAGCAGGGCGAGATGTATTCTAAGATTACCGCGTACGACCTGCAAAACGATACCCGTCTTTCCGCTATCATTACCGCCGCTATTCTGTTTGTAAAGGATCACCCCAGACATTGATAAAATTCATTGTAATAACGTTGTACGTTGGTCTTGTAACCCCAAGCAATAATGCAACAGGTTTTGCCTTATGTGTCGAACAACTAGTGAATTATGTCAACATACTCGTCATAAATGCACAATAGAACCAGTATTTTGGTGTGCAGCGTGTCTACTTTTGGCAGGATAACCATTGACGAAGTGCGGTAAAAACGATAGAATGACAATGCGCTGGAACATGAAACGGATTATCCGTTTTCTTTCGGTGCAATACTTGTATCGTAGTTCATATCGCATATACGGAAGGGTTGTATGGATGAGGTTGTTGTCAGCAGTGGCCTCGGGCTCGTTTGAGTTCGCCGTGTTGTGGGCAGAGGCAAAAACCGTTTTGATTGGCTATGTAATTCCGGTCGTTGTTTCCATTGGCGTTATCCGAATTATTCAGGTAATCACCC
>JAEZDF010000016.1 GCA_023429685.1 Bacillota bacterium | reverse complement strand
CCCTGCTTTTGCCGCGCAGGATGCTTTGTGGTCCGGCTTCGTCGGCAAAGCGCGCCTTTACCTGTTGAAAAAGGTCTTCCAGCATGGTGTTCTCCTCACTACCCTTCTGTGTGGGTTGCTAGTCTTTGCGCTCAAGCATGCGTGTTAAATAACCGATGTCGTAGCTGCCCGCCTCAATGTCCGGGTTCTTTAACAGCGCAAGCTGAAAATCGATGTTTGTGTCTACTCCGTCCACAATAAACTCGGCAAGTGCCCAGCGCATCTTGCGCACCGCCTGCTCCCGCGTGGGGGCGTAGGCAATCAGCTTTGCAATCATCGAATCGTAATATGGGGTAATCTCGTAGCCCTGATACACCGCGCTGTCGATGCGGATTCCGGGTCCCCCCGGCATATGCAGCGAAACGATACGCCCCGGCGAGGGACGAAAGCCCTTATCGGGGTTCTCCGCATTAATGCGGCATTCTATCGCATGCCCCGTCATGCGCACATCGTCCTGATTGATTCCAAGCTGCCCGCCAGACGCGATCTCGAGCTGCTTTTTCACAAGGTCCACCCCGGTTACCAGCTCGGTAATCGGGTGCTCTACCTGAATACGGGTATTCATCTCCATAAAGTAAAACGCACCCGTGTCGTCTACCAAAAACTCGATGGTGCCCGCGTTGCGGTAGCCCACTACCTGTGCAGCCTTGACCGCCGCTTTCCCCATCGCGTCGCGCAGCTCTGGGGTCATCAGTGGGGAGGGGGAGGGCGACTCCTCTAAAATCTTCTGGTTGCGCCGCTGCAGCGAGCAGTCGCGTTCGCCCAAATAAACACAGTTGCCGTAATGGTCGGCTAATATCTGTATCTCGATATGTCTTGGGTTAATTAGCAGTTTTTCGATGTACACCGCGTCGTCGCCAAAAAACAGCTTTGCCTCATTTGCCGCCGCCGTCATCTGTGGGGCAAGCTCGCTTTCACTGTTTACTCGGCGTATGCCGCGCCCGCCGCCGCCCGCCGCCGCCTTAATCAAAAGCGGGTAGCCTGTCAGCTCTGCGGCCGCACGCGCCTCATCCAGGGTTTTTACCGCACCCTCCGAGCCGGGAATGACGGGCACCCCTGCCTGCATCATCGTCTCCTTTGCACGGGATTTATCGCCCATACGCTCCATCGCGTCGGGGGTAGGCCCCACAAACGTGACGCCGCACGTTTCGCATAGCCGCGCAAACGCCGCATTCTCGGACAAAAACCCGAACCCCGGGTGCACCGCGTCGGCGCCCGTCAGCTCGCACGCCGCGAGGATTGCCTTGGTGTTCAGGTAGCTGTCCTTGGTGGCGGCGGGTCCGATGCACACCGCCTCGTCGGCAATCTTTGCGTGCAATGCACTGCGGTCGGGCTGCGAGAACACCGCCACGGTGCGGATGCCAAGCTCCCTGCAGGCGCGTATGATGCGTACGGCAATCTCGCCGCGGTTTGCGATAAGCACCTTCTCAAACATCTGTATGACCATGCCTTTCCGGCTTGTTGTGCCGAGTTTTCACTTAGAGAACATAAACGTCAGCTCACCACTGACGGCGCGTTCCCCGTTTACGGTGGCGATAGCCTTACACACACCCGCCTGCGAGCGCAGCTTAATCATCTCCACCTCGAGCCGGATTGTGTCGCCCGGCAGCACCTGACGGCGAAACTTTAGCCCGTCAATACCCGCAAACAGTCCAATCCGCCCGCGGTTTTCGGGCAGCGACAGCGCACATACGGCACCCGCCTGCGCCAGCATCTCAACGATTAACACTCCCGGCACCACAGGGTGACCGGGGAAATGCCCGCGAAACCAGTCCTCGTCGGGCTTTATATGCGTAAGTGCAACGGCGCGCACACCGGGCTCCAGCTCCTCTACCTCGTCGATGAGCAGAAACGGGTCGCGGTGGGGTATAATCTCCATAATCTGTTCCTTGTTTAACAGCGGCATAGCTGCCTCCCTCCCGCCCTAGGGCGAAAAATGCGATTGTCTTTGGCGGTTAAATCAGCGTAAGCAACGGCTGACCGAACTCCACGCCCTGACCGTCCTGTACCAGTATCTTACCCACCGTGCCGTCGCATTCGCTCTGTATCTCGTTCATCAGCTTCATCGATTCGATGATAAACAGTACGTCGCCCTTTTTCACCTTCTGCCTCTCCGTTACAAACGGCGGCTTATCGGGTGATGCGGCGCGGTAAAAGGTGCCCACTACGGGTGCCGTCACCACGGTGCCCTCGGGCTGGCAGGGTACGGGCTGCTCTGCCTCCTGCACTGCGTCCGCCTTCGGTGCACAGTCCTTGGGCGATGATACCGCAGGTGCTACGGTGGGCTGCGCCGCGCCGTGCGCTGTGGCGGCTGCGTCGCTCTCAAGGCGCAGCAGAAAGTCCCCGTCCTGCATGGTAAAGGAACCTAGCCCGCTGCCCGCAAAGTGGCTAACCAGCTCTTTGATGTGCTCAATGGTTGGCTTTGTCGATTGCATAAAAACCTCCGTCTCGCCGTTTCTCGGCGATATAAAGCGTATATGGTATTACGAGTTCTCGTACTTTTTCAGGCAGAGCGTTGCGTTGTGCCCGCCAAAGCCCAATGAGTTGGAAAGCGCTGCCTTGATGTCTGCCTTTCGCGCGCCATCGGTCACATAGTCCAGGTCGCACTCCTCGTCCTTTTCGCGGTAGCCCGCGGTGGGTGGAATGATGCCGTCGCGCAGGGCTAGGGCACACACAATCGCCTCTACGCCGCCCGCGCCGCCCAGCAGATGCCCCGTCATGCTCTTGGTGGAGCTAATTGGGGTGGTGTAGGCTTCCTCGCCCAGCGCCTTCTTGATGGCGGCGGTTTCGAACTTATCGTTAAGCGGGGTCGAGGTGCCGTGGGCGTTGATGTAGCCGATATCCTTCGGTGTAAGCCCGCTCTCCTGCATCGCAAAGCGCATCGCCTGCGCAGCGCCCTCTCCGTCGGGGTCGGGGCTTGTGATATGATGCGCGTCGTTCGTGGAGCCGTAGCCCGTTATCTCGGCGTAGATCTTCGCGCCGCGCGCTTTGGCATGCTCCAGCTCCTCAAGCACCAGCACGCCCGCGCCTTCGCCCATGATAAAGCCGTCGCGCTCTTTGTCAAACGGAATGGACGCGCGGTCGGGGTCTTTTGCGGTGGAAAGCGCCATCATGTTCGAAAAGCCCGCAATCGAGATCGGGATAATCGCCGCCTCCGCGCCACCCGCTATCATCACATCGTGGTAGCCGTGCTTGATGGAGCGAAACGCAGCACCGAGCGAATCGGCACTCGTGGCGCACGCGGTGACGATGCAGGTGGAGCTGCCCTTAAACCCGTAGCGCATTGATATCATGCCCGACGCCATGTTGGCTATAATCATCGGCACATAAAACGGCGAGATGCGCTTTGGTCCCTTTTCAATCAGCTTCTTGTTCTCGTCGCTGTTGGTCTGCATGCCGCCGATGCCCGAGCTGACGATTACCCCAATGCGAAAGGGGTCGTCGCTCGCAAATTCGGTCCCGCAGTCGGCAATCGCCATGCCGGTTGCCGCCATCGCAAACTGGCAGTAGCGATCCATACGCCGCGCCTCTTTTTTCTCGATACCGTAGGCGACAGGGTCGAAGTTTTTAATCTCAGCGGCAAGCGTTGCCTCATAGCCCGTGGTGTCAAACCCCTCTATCGCGGATATGCCGTGCCTGCCCGCCTTGATGCTCTGCCAGAACGCGTCGGTATCCTTGCCGAGTGAGGTTAGCGCCCCCATGCCCGTAATGACCACACGCTTCATCGGTGATTCCCCCTTGTTTTATCGTGGAGTTTATTGTTACATCATCAGTGCGCCGTCAATGGCAAGCACCTGACCCGTCACGTAGGATGCCTCATCGGAAGCCAAAAACGCAATCACAGAGGCGACCTCCTCGGCTTTACCGTACCGCGCCATTGGGATTGCGGTAAGCACCTTTTCCTTTATGCTCTCGGGCAGCGCGTCGGTCATATCGGTCTCGATAAAGCCCGGTGCCACCGCGTTAACGGTAATGCCTCTGGGTGCAAGCTCCTTTGCGGCGGACATCGTCATGCCGATAAGCCCCGCCTTGCTTGCCGAGTAGTTTACCTGCCCTGCGTTGCCGTACAGCCCCGCCACCGAGGATACATTCACGATGCGTCCGCTCTTCTGCTTCATCATCACAGCGCCCACATGGCGCAGCATGTTAAACGCGCCCTTGAGGTTTGCGGCAATCACCTCGTCAAACTGCTCTTCCTTCATGCGCACAAGCAGCCCATCGCGCGTGATACCCGCGTTGTTAACCAGTACGTCAACCGAGCCAAAGCGTTCCTTAACGGCACTTACCGTATCCGCACAGGCAGTAAAATCGGACACATCGCACACAAAGCATGCGGCAGATACGCCGTGTGCCCTGCACTGCTCGGCAACCTTCTCACCGTCGCCCTCGGCGCTTGCTTGGGAGCGGCAGATAAGCGCAATATCGTAGCCCTTGCTTGCAAGATAGACCGAGACAGCGGCACCGATGCCGCGGTTTGCGCCTGTTACCATCGCTGTCTTACCCAAAGCTGACACCCCTCAATCCCTCGCTGTGTTTAATATACTGCTCGGCGCCGTCGCATATGCCGGTGATGACATCCTTAACGGGACGCACCGCGCACACCATGCCCGATATCTGCCCCGCCATGAACGCACCGTTTTCGGTATCGCCCTCCATTGCCGCCTTGCGCAGCGAGCCTACCATCGCTTCCTCCAGCTCATCCGCCGTAACGCCCGTTTTCTCTAGGTCGTTGATGCGGCGGGTAAAGCGGTTTTTCACGGCGCGCGCCGGTCTGCCGACCGCCCTGCCCGTCACGGCGGTGTCGGTGTCCTTTGCCTCTACCACCATGTTCTTGTAGTTTTCGTGGATGTTGCACTCGTCTGTGGCAAGCAGCACCGTGCCAATCTGCGCGCCCTGTGCGCCCAAGATCAGCGCCGCCGCAAGACCGCGCCCATCCGCAATGCCGCCAGCGGCGATAACGGGAATGTTAACCGCGTCGCACACCTGCGGCAGCAGCGCCATGGTGGTCATCTCGCCGATGTGCCCGCCCGACTCACAGCCCTCTGCCACCACGGCATCGGCGCCCGCGCGTTCCATGCGCTTGGCTAGCCCCACCGATGGGACAACCGGGATGACCACGATGCCCGCCGCCTTCCATGCCTCCATGTACTTGCCGGGGTTGCCCGCGCCGGTGGTTACTACCTTTACGCCCTCGTCGATGACAAGCTGCGCAATCTCGGCAGCAAAAGGAGACATCAGCATGATGTTAACGCCAAACGGCTTATCGGTCATCTGTTTTGTTTTTCTAATCTGCTCGCGCACCACCTCAACGGGTGCGTTTGCGGCGGCGACAAGACCTAGTCCGCCCGCGTTGCTGACGGCCGACGCAAGGTTTGCATCCGCCACCCATGCCATGCCGCCCTGAACGATGGGGTACTGTACCCCCAAAAGCTCGGTTAGCTGTGTTTTTATCATTTGGTTCACCGGTCCTTTCACGGAGCGTTATATTCTTAATAAACCATTACCATTCAAACAGTGCCGCACCGTAGGTAAGCCCGCCGCCAAAGCCGACGGCACAAACTCGGTCGCCTCGTTTTAGCCTGCCTTCGCGGTTTAGTTCGTCTAGCGCGATGGGGATGCTGGCGCTTGAGGTATTGCCGTACTTTTCGACGTTGCAAAAGATCTTTTCCCTTTGAATATTCAGTTTTTGCGCCGCCGTCTCTACAATGCGGATGTTCGCCTGATGCGGCACAATCATGTCAAGCTGGTCCACCGTAAGATTTGCGTTTTCGCATACCTTTTCCACCGATTCGGGCATGACACGGGTTGCGAATTTATAGACCTCCTTGCCATCCATACAAAACTTTTCGGGCTTGTCGCCAAAGCCATCGGGTATCGCTACCTCGTTGTGTTCATTGCAGAACGGATGGCTCTGCCGACGCGCGCGGGCAAACAACAGGTTTGCCCCCGTGCTGTCGGAAGAAAGAAAGGAGGAGAATAATGAGCTATGTTTGGTTACGACACACGCGCCCGCCCCGTCGCCAAACAATACGCAGGTGGCTCGGTCGGTGTAGTCGGTAATTGCGGAAAGCCTCTCTGACGAGATAATGAGCACGTTTTGGGCACCGCCTGTGGCAAGGTAACGCCATGCGACATCAAGCGCATAGATAAAGCCGGTGCAGGCACTGTTTAGGTCGGTGCATGCGGCATCCTTTATGCCAAGCTCCCTGGCAGCGATGCAGGACATCGAAGGGGTGTAGAAATCAGGGAGAACCGTGGTGAACAGCACGAGGTCGATGGCTTGCGGGTCAAGCTTTGCATCCCGAAGCGCCGCCTTGGCCGCTTGTACCCCGAGATACCAGGTGGGCTCGCCTGCCGATAGATATCTGGTCTGCATCCCGGTTCGTTTTGTTATCCATTCGTCCGAGGTGTCCACAATGCGGGTAAAGTCCTCGTTGTGCACCGTGATAGAGGGGGTAAAGCTTCCCGTACCCAGAATGCGTATGCCGCAGTTGTTTATCATGAGCGAGCTTCCTTCCTGATTAAGGATCCGTTTTGGCAGAGGTGATGGGTATCCGCTCAAAATGAATCCGCGCTATTTTTTTGCTTGCCAGCAGGGTGCAATCTGTGTTATAACGTTTACGAAGCCGCCGCCCATGTGTGTAAGCGTCGGCATAAAGCAAACCTTTCCCACTGCTTTTTGCCATTATGATACCCCAATTTTAGTGAGGATACCCCGCAAAGTCAATGAATGAACTGTTAAACTAGCCGGTGCAATTCATAACTTTTCGACACTTAGTTCATTTTTTGTTCAATAAGTTAACATTTTGTTCATTTAACTTGGGTATCATCTCTAGTATTAAGGAGTACTATCTATGAAAATTGCCTTTTTGTTCTCGGGTCAGGGCGCGCAGTACCCCAGCATGGGACGCGACCTGTATGACGCGTACCCAAGCGTGCGCGCGCTGTACAAAACCGCAAACGAGGTGCTGGGCTACGACCTTGCGGCGTTATCGTTTGAAGGAAGCGAGGCTGATATTGCAAGAACCGCCGTGGCGCAGCCACTGATCTATGCGATGTCGCTTGCGTCCCTTGCGGCGGCGCAAGAACACGGTATTGCGCCCGCAGCCTGTGCGGGGCATTCGCTGGGCGAATACGCGGCACTAACGGCATGCGGTGTGTTTGACGCAAAAACCGGCTTTCGCATCATCGACGCGCGCGCACGGGCGATGCAAAGCGCGGCAGATACCTCGGGCGGCGCGATGTACGCAGTAATCGGAAGTACCGCGGAGGAGATCTCCTCGGTGTGTGAAAAAACCGACGGCTATGTTCTGCCTGTAAACTTTAACAGCACCGCGCAGACCGTCATTGCGGGCGAGGAGCCCGCCGCCCACGCCGCAGCGGACACGCTCTCGGGCATGGGCGCAAGGGTGATACGCCTGAATGTGAGCGCGGCGTTTCATTCAAAGCTGATGGAGGGTGCCGCGAAGGAGTTTTCTTCCTTTCTTAGCGGTTTATCCTATTGTCAGCCGAAGACCGCCTTTTATTCTAATGTGACGGGTGCGCGCGTCGCGGAACTTGGCGACCTTTCCGCATACCTTACCGCACACCTCGTCTCCCCCGTGCGCTTTACCGACGAGCTTAGTGCGATGACAGCAGACGGCATCGACGCATATCTGGAGTTAGGCCCCGGCAAAACGCTGACCGGCTTTGTAAAGAAAACGCTTCGCGGCAGCGCAGCGTACAACATTGAGGACACCGCATCGCTCGAAAAGGCGGTACAGGCGCTCAAAGGTTAGCCGTCGCGAAAGAAATAATTAATCATTAAAAGCGGGAGTCCCCATGGTTGTGCCATGGGAACTCCCGCTTTGCGGTTATATTTACTTATATCGATATTTAAGCTGTGGGCTGTCGTCTACCAACGGTTTTGGTGCACGCGTGCTGGGTCATATCGGTCTGACGGCTCCTTGTGCTCCGCGGGGTAGCCAAACGGCAGAATGCACAAGGGCGAGATATGCTCAGGCAGGGCAAACAGCGTTTTAACAGGCTGCACACGCTCGGGGCGCGGGTGAACGCCCAGCCATACCCCACCAAGCCCCAGACTGTGCGCCGCAAGCAGCATGTTCTCGGTAGCGGCGGAGCAGTCCTGTACCCAGTAGCCCTCTACCTCACCCACGTTTTCTCCGCACACCACGATGGCAAACGCCGCCTCGCGCACCATACCCGCGTAGGGGTGTATGGTGGGTATGGCGTCTAGCATCGTGCGGTCGGTTACCACAACAAAGTGCCACGGCTGACCGTTACGCGCACTCGGGGCAGCCATGCCCGCGCGCAGAATCTGCTCTATCAGCGCGGGGGCTACGGGCTGGTCAGTATAACGTCGTATGCTTCTGCGTGATAGGATGATGTCAAGCATGATGGTGTTCCCCCTGTAAAAGTTAACGATAAACAATGACGACATCCGATTAAACGGCAGGATAGCCTATTCCTGCTGAGAACCCGCCGCCTGTTCATAGGGCACTAAGGTGCGATACAGGCGCGTCTCGGTGTCGATGATGGCATCGAGAAACAGCCCGTTTTCGGTATATTGTTCCTCAAGCAGCTTGCCTTCGTCGCGCACCTGCGCGGCAAGTGCCGCCTCTGCGTAGGGCAATATCAGCCGCATGCGTCGGGTGGTCTCGCGAAGAATCTTCGCCATCTCCAGCAGCATCACATCCAGACCCTGCCCCGTTTTAGCCGAGATGTACACCTTTCCGCCCTGTGGCTCGGGCAGCACATCGTACACCTCGTCGCACTTGTTGCACACGGTCAAAATCGGAATATTCGAAGCACCCAGCTCGCTGAGCAGCTCCTTAGTGACCTCAAGCTGCGAGAACGCCTCCTCGCTGGTTGCGTCACACACGTTTAGTATCACGTCCGCGCCCGCCGCCTCCTCAAGCGTCGAGTGAAATGCCTCTACGAGCATATGCGGCAGACGGCGTATCAGCCCTACGGTATCAATAAGCACCACCGTTCTGCCGTCGTGCAGCTTGATGGCGCGCGCCGTCGGGTCAAGGGTGGCAAACAGCTTATCCTCCGCCAGCACCCCCGCGTCGGTTAGGGTGTTAAGCAGCGTGGATTTGCCCACGTTGGTATAGCCGACTATGGCGGCGGTGAGCACGCCGTTTTTCTTTCTGCGCTTGCGCAGATCCTGCCGCTTACGGGCAAGCTCCTTTAGCTCTTCCTCCAGCGCGGTAATGCGCCTGCGGATATGCCTGCGGTCGCTTTCCAGCTTTGATTCGCCGGGACCGCGCGTGCCGATGCCGCCGCCCAGACGCGACAGCTCTGTGCCAAGCCCCGCCAGTCGTGGCAGGCGGTAGCGCATCTGCGCAAGCTCCACCTGAAGCTTGCCCTCGCTTGAGACCGCGCGCTGAGCAAAGATATCAAGGATAAGCATCGTGCGGTCGATGACACGCACCGCCACAATCTCCTCGATATTGCGAATTTGGGTGGCGGAAAGCTCACGGTCAAATATCACAAGGTCTGCCTCGTTTTCCTTACAGTAATCCGCAAGCTCTTTGAGCCTGCCTGTTCCAAGGCAGGTCGCTTTGTCGGGCGCGTCGCGCTTTTGTACAATGCTCACGAGCACCTCGGCACCCGCCGTTTTGGCAAGCTCCGAAAGCTCGGCAAGAGAAACCTCTACATCGTATTCTCCGGTATCGAGTGCCGCAAGGGCGGCGCGCTGAGATTTTTCGGTATTTTCATACATCATAAACTGTTCTGTCTTTGCCTTTCCGGCTGTCTGTGCAGAAAGCCATAAAAATAGTCACATATCCCTTTAAAGGAATAAACACAAAAGGCTGCCATATCCCCTCTTAAAATAAGGAGATATCACAGCCCGTTTTTGGTTTGCCGTAAGCGCCACGTGCGCTTATTGCTCATCCGAGCCCGAGTCGGAATCCGAGATGGAGTCGCTGACGTCGGTAAAATCGCCGAGGTCGTCGGTGCTGTCTACAATGATTACATCTTCGTCATCGTCCGAACAGCAGCAAATTCCGCCCTTTTTATTAAAGAAATAATAAACTGCCGCAGCAATACCCGCAAGCACTACAACAAAGCCGATGATTGCAAATATGGAACTGGTCTTCATATGTTTTCCCTCCACCTGTCTAATTTTGTATTGATTCTGTCCGATTTTTGCTAACTTGTACTTATTATACCGTTATTTTGCCCCGTTTACAAGTGCGCCCGTCGGCAAACCTTAAAATTATCAGTTTATTTATATTTGCCTACCTGAAACGAAACAAACAACAAACCGAGCCGCCATACTCATTGGGGCGGCTCGGTATTATTATATGTGCTGTTTGTCGGGAATATACTTACATCAATCGGGGTTCAACCTTTAGTGGCAGTTATTTTTCTATCAGCGACTGCCCGGTCATCTCCGCAGGCTTTGCAAGACCGAGGATGTCGAGCATTGTCGGTGCGATATCGCACAGTCTGCCGCCCGAGCGCAGCTTGCAATCAAGCCCTACCACCGCAAACGGTACGGGATTGGTTGTGTGCGCGGTAAACGGCGATCCGTCCGGCTCGTACATCTGGTCGGCGTTGCCGTGGTCGGCGGTAATCAGCGCAATGCCGCCCTTAGCGAGAATCGCTTCCACCGTGCGTGCAAGGCAGGCGTTTACCGCCTCTACCGCCTGCACCGCTGCGTCAAATACGCCGGTGTGCCCGACCATGTCGCAGTTTGCGTAGTTAAGGATAATCACATCGTCAAGCCCATTTTCAATGCGCTCCACCACCGCGTCGGTAACAAGATATGCGCTCATCTCGGGCTGCATATCGTAGGTGGCAACCTTGGGCGAAGGGATTAGCACGCGGTTTTCGCCTTCGTACACCGTCTCGACCCCGCCGTTAAAGAAGAAGGTGACGTGGGGGTACTTCTCGGTCTCGGCAATGCGCAGCTGCGAGATGCCGTTTTGCGAAAGGTACTCGCCGAAGGTGTTTGCAAGCGACTGGGGAGAGAACGCAACGGTGACGTTGGGCATGGTCTTATCGTACTGGGTCATGCACACAAAGTAGGGCTTTAAGAAGCCTGTTTTGCGCTCAAAGCCCGTAAAGTCGGGATCGACGATGGTTCTTGCAATCTCACGCGCGCGGTCAGGGCGGAAGTTGAAGAAGATGACGCTGTCTTCGCTTTTAAGCTTGGCGCCCTCGGTTACCACAACGGGGGCAATAAACTCGTCGGTAATACCGTCGGAGTACGAGCGGTTGACGGCATCTACGGCGTTGTGGTTTACCACGCCCTCACCGTACGCAATGGCGGCGTATGCCTTCTCTACCCGCTCCCAGCGGTTGTCGCGGTCCATGCCGTAGTAGCGACCGATGATGGTCGCAATCTTTCCCACGCCAATACGCGCCATCTCCGCCTCCAGCTCATTAATGAACTGCGCGCCGGAGTTCGGGGGGACATCGCGTCCGTCGGTCAGGCAATGTACATACACATCCTGAACACCCTGCTGCTTTGCAAGCTCGAGCAGAGCGTACAGGTGGGTATTGTGGCTGTGTACGCCGCCGTCCGAAACAAGACCAATCAGGTGCAGTGCCGAGCCGTTTTGCTTGCTGTTCTTACACGCGGCGATTAATGCCTCGTTTTCAAAAAAGTCGCCGTCGGCAATCGATTTTGTAATGCGGGTAAGCTCCTGGTACACTATGCGCCCCGCGCCGATGTTGGTGTGCCCAACCTCGCTGTTGCCCATCTGTCCATCGGGCAGACCCACATCCATGCCCGAAGCGCCAATCTGCGTTACGGGATTGTTTGCAAACATGTTATCGATATAAGGCTTGTTCGCCGAATGGATGGCGTTGCCGTAATCGCTGTTGTTAATGCCAAAGCCGTCAAGAATAATTAAAGCCAGTGGTTTTTTCATCCGTTTCATCCCTTTCCTGATATGCCGTACGTGGGGGTGCGTGTGTTGTCCGTACTCCGCCGTTGTTACTGCTTTGCGGCAGCGATTATGGTGGCAAAATCTTCTGCTTTGAGCGATGCGCCGCCGATTAGTCCGCCATCCACATCCTCCATACCAAGCAGTTCCTTTGCGTTTGCCGCATTCATCGAGCCGCCGTACTGCACGGTAAGCGCGTCCGCTGCATTCTTGCCGTACAGGGAAGCAATCACCTGACGGATGGTGTGGTTTACCTCGTTTGCCTGCTCGGAGGTCGCGGTTCTGCCGGTGCCGATCGCCCATACCGGCTCGTAGGCGATGATGATGTTCTTAAGCTCCGACTCACTCACGCCGCCCAGCGC
This sequence comes from Bacillota bacterium, assembly GCA_023429685.1. Lineage (GTDB taxonomy): Bacteria > Bacillota > Clostridia > Oscillospirales > Ruminococcaceae > Acetanaerobacterium. The sequence goes on along the minus strand of JAEZDF010000016.1, from coordinate 521 downwards.
GACCTTGGTCTGCAGCGCAACAACCTCGCTGGTAATGCCCTGCTCGCGCTGCTCGAGCAGCTCGCCCACGCACAAAATTACGGTAAGCCCGGCATCCAGTGCCGCGCGAACACGCATGTTTACGGTCACGTCGGTCTCACCAAAATACTGGCGACGCTCGGAGTGGCCGATAATAACATATTGTACGCCCATCTCGGCAAGCATATCCGCGGAGATCTCCGCAGTAAACGCACCGCTCTTTGCCCAATGGCAGTTCTGTGCGCCGACCTTTACATTGGTGCCCTTGGTCGCTTCCAGCGCGGTTTCAAGGTTTGTGTAGGGAACGCATACTACTACGTCACAAACAGCATCCTTTACAACAGGCGCAATCTCCGCAAGTAGGGTCTTTGCCTCAGCGCGGGTTTTATTCATCTTCCAGTTTCCTGCAATAACGGTTTTGCGAAGAGAAGGATTCATAGTGTAATTTCTCCTTTTATTTCTTTTTGTTTTGAACCTTTATGAAAGCCTCCCAGCCCGAACAT
>JAEZDF010000003.1 GCA_023429685.1 Bacillota bacterium | reverse complement strand
GACACCCCTGCGAGAATCAGCATACCGTAGCCGGTTGTCACAAGGGTTAAAAATAGCAACAGCTTGTCCGTTGCCTTGAAGTAATGGAGTATCGCAGCGCCAATGCTTTTCATCTCATTCACCGTCCGTCGGTGCGCAGTTTTTATGCCAAGTGCCGCACCGTATCACATGTCCCGTTCGTGGCAGGCATGGTCAGATCATTTTACCTGCCAACCAAAGCCCCAGTTTGAAATACTACTAGGGCTTATTATAGTATGCTTTTTGGTTATTTACAAGGAGGTTTACCCTCACAGAGGTTTCGGTTTGTTTGAATGAGTGGATTGTTTTTACTTTGTCCATAATATCACTGGGATGATTTGTTGAATAAACGGGCGTAGTATGCTATAATTTAATAAAATTATGCACATAATTTTAGCATAAAGCACCTTGTTGCTTGTGCGAAAATGGTTGTTGTACTATAAATCAAAAGGGTTGGGTTTTGTAATGGACGTTTTTATGGAGTACCTCGTCAAGAAAAGGTCGACCGCTGTCACCACACTGCTCAAGGTTTCAATCGCGCTGCTTGGCGGTGTGCTGATGCTTTTGCTCTTTATCCTTTCGTTTGGGCTTGGCAGTCTCTCGATTTTTGCCGTTGCCGCTGTGGCGGCCGTGGGGTACGGCGGATGGTACCTGTTAACCGGCTTTAATATTGAGTATGAGTATTCCTTCACAAATGGCGAGATTGATATCGATAAGATTATCTCCCAGCGTAAGCGCAAGCGCCTGATTACGGTGGTCTGCCGCGAGGTAGAGGCTGTGGGAAAATACAATGCGTCCGCACATGCGCACACCGAGTATAAAACCAAAATTTTTGCGTGCGCCGATGAAAAGGACACCGAAAACACCTGGTATCTCGTTTATAAAAGCGTGAACTTCGGCAAAACGCTGGTGGTGTTTACCCCACCCGAGAAGATGCTCACCGCCATGAGACCATTTTTGCCACGGTTATTGCAAAATGATTTACACCGGAACGGACTTATGTAGCGTCGCCCGAATTGAACATAGCATGAAAAACCCTCGTTTTATGGCGAGGGTATTTTCGCGTGAGGAGATAAGCTTGTTCGAGAGCAGGGGTATGAATCCGCAGACCGTCGCCGCCAACTGGGCTGCCAAAGAGGCGTTTAGCAAGGCGATGGGCACGGGTATCCGCGGTTTTGCGCTGTGCGAAATTGCGGTGTTGCGCGATAGCTTGGGTGCGCCCTATTTTAAGCTTTCGGGCAGAGCATATGCGGCAGCAGCGCAAAGGAACCTGCTGTTTTCGGTCAGCCTAAGCCATACCGACGAGCTTGCGCTCGCGTTTGTTGTCGCGTTTGACGCACCGACGCAATACCCCCACGCGTCCTGTCCGCCACGGCTGGATATAAGCAAAGAACCCTTGTGTTAGCGGTTAATTTGGCGGCATTCATTATGTAACAACCTATATGTTGTTACGCGTGTTTTTCATCCGCCCCAGAATATTTGTCAGAATGGAGGCTTGCTTTATGAGGATACTTACCACCGAACAGATGCGCTCTGCCGAGCGCGCTAGCCTATCGCACGGGCTTACCTTTCTGCGGCTAATGGAAAACGCCGGAACGGGCGCGTATCAAATCATCGCCCGGCGCGAGGGGGCACTCTTGGGCAAGCGTTGCGTGGTGTTGTGCGGTATCGGCAACAACGGCGGCGACGGCTTTGTTGTAGCAAGGCGCCTTGCACGGGACGGTGCCGTGGTCTCCTGCGTTTTGGCAGGGGGAGAGCCCCGCTCCGACGAAGCAAGGGAGATGCTCCGCCTGCTGCACAGCGAGCCGGTCAGCATCCTAAGGCTGGAGGAAAGCCGCCCTTCGGTAAACCTGATGCTAATGGAAGCAGATCTCATCATCGACGCACTGTTCGGCACAGGCTTTCACGGCACACTGCCCGACGGCTGCGGCTTTTTGGCGGAGATGTCGGGGCTATCCAAGGCGCGGGTGTATTCGCTTGATATCCCAAGCGGCATGAACGCGGATAGCGGCAGGGTAGAGGGTAGATGCTTTTGCGCCGACTGCACCATCGCGTTTGGCTGCTTAAAGCCCGCTCACATAGACCCTTCGGCTGCCCCGATGCTGGGGGAGGTCGCGGTGTGCGATATCGGCATCACCGACGACGTGTACGGGGCGGTGGGCAGCAAGACCCACCTGATTGACGGGGCACTGGCCAAACGGCTGCTGCGACCGCGCACCGACGACTCGTATAAAGGCACCTTCGGTAGATTGCTGGTTGCGGCGGGTAGCCTTGGCATGACTGGGGCCGCCGTGCTGTGTGCCCATGCCGCGTCACGCAGCGGTGCGGGTCTTGTGTATGTTGCATCACCCAGGCAGATTATCCCCGTCTTGTCGGGGCATTTGATAGAACAGTTGATGCTGCCGATGCCCGATACCGACGAAGGGGTGCTCAGTGCCGATGCCGCAGTACCGCTTGCCGCGGCTGTCAAGGGCAAAACGGCGTGTGTGGCAGGTTGCGGCTTACAGAACACTGCCGGTACGCGAATGGCATTGTTGTCGCTCGTATCAAACGCCGACTGCCCCATTGTTTTAGACGCGGATGGTATAAATGCCCTTGTCGGTGACATAGATATAGTAAGACAGGCTGCAGGCGGGGTCGTGCTTACCCCGCATTACGGGGAGTTTGCACGCCTTGTAAACAAGGATACGGCATTCATCGAGCAAAACCGTGCTTCACTTGCGGCGGAGTATGCGCAGGCAAACGGCGTTACGCTGGTGCTCAAGGGCGCGTATACCGTGGTCGCGCTTCCTGATGGCAGTGTGTATCTGCTTAACTGCCCGAACTCCGGTCTTGCCAAGGGCGGTAGCGGCGACCTGCTTGCGGGCATGATTGGCGGACTACTCGCACAGGGGCACGCCCCCAAAGAGGCGGCGGTGTGCGGCGTGTACCTTCACGCGCGCGCGGCGCAGCTGACTGCACAGCGGCTGTGTAAGACCACCATGCAGCCAAGCGATGTGCTCGACGACCTGCATCTCGTTTTCCGCGAGCTTGCATAACCGTCGTGCGTTACCTAGCGGTGTGCGACATAAGATGTCTGCCTGACATGAAACGTTTTACCCGTTCAGATTACATGGGTTGTTCTGTGGATTGTGGCGTTTTTGGCTTTATTGTTTGATTTGCGGGTATTTATAGAGAATACCGCCAAGGAAGCCGCTACCCCGAAAGGAGGGTGCTATGCCGTGAAAAGGATACTTGCATCTGTCGCACTGGCTGTATTACTGACCCTGACTGCGTGCTCCGCTTCGAGACCAGACCCCGAAAAGGCAACTGAAAACCTGTCCTCAGCTTCCTTTAACACCCGCGCGGTGGTACAGTACCAAGACATCAAGGCGGATGTTGAGATGATTAAGGAGCAGCAACGCTGCGTTGTGACCTTTGCAAGCCCCGACACGCTGAAGGACTTGTCGTTTGATTACACCGGCGACCTTGTCACGGTCAATTACGGCAAGCTAAGCTTCTCGGTCAACCCCGATTCGGTTCCCGGGCAGGCGCTCTCGTCCTTGCTTATCTCGTCCCTAAACGCATCGCTCGCCGAACGTGGCGTGAGCATAGAGGATACCGGCAAGGCGATAAAGATACTCGGGCAGACCGAGGGCACGCAGTTTGAGCTGATTTTAGACCGCGAAAACGGCAACGCGCTTTCGCTTGCCATCCCAGAGGATGAGCTGAGCCTTGAGTTTTACAATTTTAACTTTTTAAGCTGACTGCATTATCATAATCTTGCGGCAATACGCCGCCCTTTGGACGAAGCTATGTCCTTAGGGCGGCTTTTTTTACCGTTCAAAACGTAAGGTGGCAGATTAAAAAGTGGGTTAAATTGGTCAACTTTAAAAGCGGACAAACATATACTGGGGTATAAGGAGAGTGAACTATTTTGAGTATGAACCAATGTTACCCCTATCAGTTGATTCCGCTGCCGTATGCTTACGACGCGCTCGAGCCGTACATTGACGAAGAAACCATGCACCTGCACCACGATAAGCATCTGCAAACCTATGTGGATAACCTGAATAAGGCACTTGCAGGGTGTCCATCACTACAGAGTGTTCCGTTAAGCGCGTTGCTTGCGCGGTGGGAGACCCTGCCCGAGCAGGTGCGCGAATCGGTGCGCAACAATGGCGGCGGGGTGTATAACCACGACCTGTTTTTCTCGCTGATGGCACCCGCTCAGGGGCAAAAACCGCAAGGGGCGTTGCTGCAAGCCATATGCCGCAGCTTCGGGTCGTATGACAGATGGCAGGAACGCTTTAAGGCTGCCGCCCTCGGGCGGTTTGGTTCGGGGTGGGCATGGCTGGTGGTATGCCACGGCGGATGGCTTACCATAGCGACCACCGCCAATCAGGATGTGCCGTTTGCGTCGGGGGTATGCCCAATTCTGCTGCTTGATGTATGGGAGCACGCCTACTACCTCAAATACCAAAACCGTCGCGCCGAGTACATAGACAACTGGTTCTCCGTCATCAATTGGCAGGAGGTCTCAGAGCGGTACGAGGCGTGCATCAAGGGCTCAGTCTGTTGACAACACGCCGGTTGTGAAGTAGGCTTACATTAACAGAACAATAGAAGAAAGGATGCAAAAAGCCATGGATTTTAAACAGGAGCAAAACCGAATCTACCTCGTGGACGATACGGGCAGTCTGCTTGCAGAGGTCACCTTTCCAGCTGTGTCCGATTCTGTCGTCAACATCAACCACACCTTTGTGGACGACAGCCTGCGCGGGCAGGGTGTAGCCGCCCGATTGCTCAAAGCAGCAGCCGATGCCCTGCGCGCCAATCAAAAGAAGGCGCTGCCAACCTGCTCGTACGCGGTTAAATGGTTTGAGAAGAACCCCGATTACGCGGATGTGCTTGCCCCCAAATAGACAATCAGCAAAACAGTGCCCTTACGATCGTCTCGTAAGGGCACTGTTTATGCAATTAAGTCTCATCAAGCTAGCGGGCGGATGCTGTCAAATATCTCCTGAATGCCGCCGTACAGTGCGCGGTAGGCGTTAAGACTCTGCTCTGACATATCGCTTTCGTCACGCACGGGAGTGCTTGCGTAGCACAGGTAATCCCCCCACTCGCCAAGCAGGGTGTTGTTTGCAAAACCGGTTATCGAAGAAACGTCTACGTCGCTTGGTATCTGATTTTTTTCGTACACCGTAACCACAAACACCACCCGAAGCGAATCGTATACGGCGGTAAGCTGCTCGTTGTACTGCTGCTCGCTCATCTCGTCGTCCGCAAGCTCGAGTGCTTGAATTTGGTCAAGGGACTCATAGGGCATAAAATCGGCGTACAGCTTGTGCACATAGGGTGTTGTGTCCTGCTCCTGCCCGTTCTCGGTCTCGGACGTCGCAAACACGCCGCGCTGGGCGTACTGCGAGTATAGTTCGGGAAAACGCAGCGTATAAACCTGAGCAAAGCTGCGCTCTACGCCGTCTTGCTCCCCGACAGTCACAGCGGCCTGCGTATCGGAACATCCGCTTAAAAACACCGCGAACACGCATAACAGCGTGATGCAGGCTGGTACAAATCGACGCATAGGGGGTAACCTCCTCGTAAAGCAGGGTGGCAGTGTGCTTGCCTTCATTTCCATTATACCCCTTTGCCGCGGTGCGCGTCAACGTAGAAAAATGTCGGCGGGTTATGTAAAATGTCCTTAAAGGGCTGAACCCGACGAATAAATGTGGTATGATGACATTATATATAGTAGAAATAACTGGGTTTTTGTCACATTGCGCGCAGTATTATGCGTGTAAATATACACTGGTTATATAAGAATAGTTTACCACTTGAGGAGGACACAAGATGGCAAAGCGACTGATGAGACTTTTAGCGGGGGTTATGGCGGTCGGTATCCTGCTATCCTGTGGGACAATCGTTTTTGCAGAGACGGACACCTCGCAAAAAACGCTGGGCGGCAAAGAGCTGCGCGGCGTGTTTGTGGACTCTTTTCATAACAAGGACTTTCCGTCCGCACCCGGGCTCAGCGAATCATCCTTAAAAAAGGAGCTTGATGAGCTTTTAACCTTTGCGGCACAAAACAAGCTAAGTGCCGTATTCTTTAAGGTGTGCGCCTCGGGGGACGCGCTTTATAATTCAAAGGTGTTACCCGTTTCGTATTACCTCACCGGCAAGCAGGGCTCAGATTTGACGTTTGACCCGCTGCGCTATCTGTGCTCCGCCGCGGCAAAGCGTGGCATACGGGTCTTTGCGTGGATAGACCCGGTGCGCGCGACACTTGGTACACCGAACAGCGAGGACCTTGAGACGTTCAGTCGTTATGTGGATCCGACCCAAGGGTACGTTCCGCCGCAGCTTTCCTCTGCAAGGGGGGATAATCTGCCCCAGAATAGCCTCAGTGCAAAAAGTCCTGCCGCGCAGCACCCCGAGTATCTGATTAACGGCGACAGCGGCGCAAAATACTACGATATCGCAAACCCCGCCGTCAGAACGCTGTTTGCGGATGCCGCCGCCGAGCTTGTGGCAGGGTATCCCATCGATGGCGTTTTGCTCGAGACCGATGTGTACCCCAAAAATTTGGACGATACGAAGTCCTACGCCAAATACGGCGGCGGAAGCTCAATTGACGAGTTTCGCCAAAACAACGTGACCACGCTGGTCAGTGAGGTCTCCAAACGGGTCGCCGCTGCCGACAAGTCGGTGTTTTTTGGCGTTACCGCCACAAGCGACGCGTATACGCTTGATAACAGCTACGACATCGCAGCTTGGATTAGCAGCGGCATCATCGACTATATCATTCCGCGATTGTACACCGCCATCGGGTACGGCGCAGACGACTACAAGACCCGAATAGAGGGGTGGAAGGACGCCACCTACGGTACGCCGGTACTGCTGATGCCCGCCATAAACAGCGCGGCACTTGGCGATATCACGCAGAGCGGCGGTAGCTATATGGACCCGTCCGAGCTGATGTACCAGATTATGATGGCGCGCAGCAACTACAGCGACGGGCATGTGTACAGCGACAGCACCTCGCTGATGACAAACCCCCTTGACCTGTTCGGCAGGCTGTCGAGGATGTACCTTGACAGCACAGTAAGCGACCGCACCAGCTCGTTTACCGTCAGCGGCAAGCTGGCCGTTACCCGCCCAAGCGGTAACATATCAGTAAGCACAGCCACCTACTTTTTAATGGGCTCCTCAAACCCCAACCGAGATCTATACGTGAACGGCGAGCTGGTGACAAATCGCGCTCCGGGCGGCACCTTCGGCGTGTTCTTGGATATCCCCGTGGGCAGCACCACCGTGACGGTTACACAGGGCGATAAGACCATCACCCGCACCATCAAGCGTGCGTCGGCAAGCACGGGTGTAAACAAGATTACAAAGATAAACCAAGGCTCGATGCAGCCGTCCTCGATGGGCGTGGTAAAGAGCGGGCAGAGCTACGAGGTAAAATGCATCGCGCCGTCGGGCGGCGTTGTGACCGCAAGCATCGGTGACAGCGTATGCACGCTAAAGCAGGTAGCAGCCACAGCCGAAAACGGGGTACCCGCCACCTATAAGGGGACCCTCTTGGTAAGCGGCGATTACGCCGAGACCCGTACCACAAACCTTGGCAAGGTGACCTATAAACTGCAGTATGGCGGTAACACCACACGGTTTACCTCCTCGGGGGATCTGTTCTACGTCGGGGCAGACACCACCGCCTCGGTTCGCATGGTCGATGACATCACCCTTATTTACAAGACCGGCGACGGCACCGACTCGATCACCAACCTGCGCAAGGATACCACCGACTACGTCACAGACGAGACCGACACCATGTTTAAGCTTTCGATGGGCGGGTATGTAAAGAAATCCGCCGTGACGATGGTGGAGGGCGAAACGGTTGCCGCCCCCCAGCTAAAGGGCATAACGCTGGAAAAAGACAACGACGGCGAAGGCTATGTACTAAAGGGTGCAGCGGGCATTCCGTTTGCATTCTCCCGTTCGGGCAGCGAGGTAAACGTGTCTCTGTACAACATAAAAGGGCTAACCGGCTTTGATGTTTCGGGGAGCGGGCTGTTCTCCTCCTGTACCGTTAGCGGGCAGACCGCCACCTTTACCGTGAAAAGCGGCGCGTCGGTATGGGGCTACAGCGTAAGCTACCGCGGCAGCGACGCGGTGCTGTACTTTAAAAAGGCACCCGCGAAATCAGGCAGTGTAGATAAGCCGCTCGGCGGCATCACCGTGGTGCTCGACCCAGGGCACGGCGGGGTCGACCCCGGCGCGTTGGGTCCTGTGGGGGATAACGGCGCGATGGAAAAACACCTGACCCTTGCCGTTGCCCAAAAGGCGCGCGCCTACCTACAGGAGCTTGGCGCGCAGGTGTATCTGACCCGCCAGAGCGACAACGGCGTAACCCAAGCCGACCGGGCGGGGCTTGGCGAACGGGTAAAGGCAGACTTCTTTGTGTCGGTGCATTTTAACAGCACGGCAGAATCGGCAAACTCCAGTAAATCCACCGGCGTGGAGATCTATTACTATACGCCTGGCTCTTCCGGTCTCGCGCGCAACCTGCTCAACCAGCTGTCGAGCCAAACAGGACGCAAGGCGCGGGACATATACCGCTCCACCTATGTGGTGACGCGTACCTACTACGCGCCCTCGGTGCTGTGCGAGTTGGGCTTTTTGTCTAATCCCTCGGAATACGAGCAGATGCTTTCATCCCAAGACATCGACCGCGCCGCGTACGCAATCGCACAAGGGGTACTCGCAAGCGTATAAACCGCTGTATTTTTTGCGTTGCGTCATAAACGTACTGGCAGTAACATAGTTTGACCTGAGGGCATTGTCGCACTCAGGTCATCTTTTTGTTTCATTTACAAATGTAAAGCGTGCTTGACATTCCGTGGCGTTCGTGATACGATTAACGACGGAAAGTTAACTTTACATTTTTATAGAGGTGAAGTAATGAAAAACAGACTGGAAGAGCTGCGCAAACAGCGCGGCATCCGGCAAGAGGAGCTTGCCGACCTGCTGGGGGTCTCGCGGCAGACCATCGGCTCGCTGGAAAACGGACGCTACAACCCGTCGATTGTACTCGCGTTTCGCATCGCGCTTTTTTTTGGTTTGACCATTGAACAGATTTTTTTATACGAGGAGAGTGGCAGTGATGAAGAAAACAGTCGTGGTATTTAGTGTTCTGCTGTTGGTCGGACTGGGACTAGTCGTTGTAGGTGGGTATTATAACAGCGAGGCATACAAAACCATTTCAGGGATTTGTCTCGGACTCGGTGCAGGACTTACGGGTATGAGCATCGCAAAGCTGATTTCCGCGCTGATTCTACATCGCCATCCCGAGCAGCTGCGTCTCGAGAAGATAGAAGAAAACGACGAGCGCAACGCCGCCATCCGCGACAAGGCAAAGGGAAGGGGCTTTGACGCAATGAGCGTTATCTACGGCACCGCGATGCTTATCTGCGTACTACTTAACGCAGGCCTTGCAGTTGTGCTAGTTATGGTGGCTGCATACTTACTAATTCAAGGCGTTACACTTTACTATCTGTCTAAATACTCCCGCGAGATGTAGCGTGGCGAGTGAAAACAATACGTTAAGTGGGGGAAGGGGCTTGACACCCCTTTCCTCAGCCTTTATAGTGGGTTAGGAGCCGCATTTTGGCGGCATAACGCAA
>JAEZDF010000098.1 GCA_023429685.1 Bacillota bacterium | reverse complement strand
ACATGTGCATCATCTACGTAAAGGGTGAGGAGTTCACCAACGAGCTGATTGCCGCCATCCAAAACAAAACGACCACCGAGTTCCACTCGAAGTACCGCACCGCGGACATCCTGCTCGTGGATGACATCCAGTTCATCGGCGGCAAGGAGAGCACGCAGGAGGAGTTCTTTCACACCTTTAACTCGCTGTACAGCGCGGGTAAGCAGATTGTGCTGACCAGTGACCGCCCCCCAAAAGAGATTAAGACCCTAGAGGATCGCCTGCGCACCCGCTTTGAAAGCGGACTGCTCGCCGATATTCAGGCACCCGACTTTGAGACGCGCATCGCGATTATACGCCGCAAGGCGGAGCTGTTAAACTTTGATATCCCCGACGAGGTTTCGGAGTACATTGCAAACCGCCTAAAGAACAACATCCGTCAGTTAGAGGGCGCCGTGAAGAAGCTCAAGGCGTACAAGCTGCTTGCGGGCACCGCACCGTCCCTTTCCATCGCGCAGAACGCCATCCGCGACATCCTAAACGACAACCAGCCCGTTCCCTACACGGTGGAACGCATCATCGGCGAGGTGGCAAAGACCTACGGCATCCAGCCGGTGGATATCCGCTCCAAAAAGCGTTCCGCGGGCATCTCGCAGGCACGTCAGGTGTCGGCATACATCGTGCGCGAGATTACGCAGATGTCCATGTCCGCCATCGGCGAGGAGTTCGGCGGGCGCGACCATTCCACCATCGTATACGCCATCGGTCAGGTGGAGGACCGCATGGCAAAGGACCGCCGCTACCGCGAAACGGTAGAGGACATCCTAAAAAACATCCGCGATAACTAAAAAACCGTCACGCGGGGGAAAACGCGGGCAGTTTTTCACATCTTTGATTCCACTATTTCCACAGCTTTTTCCCTTTTGGTTTCTTCTGTTTACATAAAACAGGTGCTTCTTCACGAGTTTTCAACATTTTCTACAGAGTTTTCAACAGCGTGCGTAAAAAGAAAAAATGTTTTAACCTTTGCACTTTTTGTGCACAACGCAAACCTAAAAACCTTCGCCCCGTTTTTGTGATACTGGCGCGGTTTGTGGCTACTGTCAACAAACTAACCGCCCCTACTACTACTACTATCTTTTTATATATTATATATACCGACATACAAAAAAAACGAGTGCTTTTTTCTTCGCGCACCGAGTTATGCCTTACCGTAGCGGAAAACCAAGAGCGAGTAACGCGGTAGTTCATCAGCAAGACACAAATCAAAACGACCCCTATCCCCTTTACCCGGTTCACACGCAAACAGACAGGAGAGTGAAGGATATGATTATAAACTGCAACAAGGCGCAACTAAGCGAGGCTATCAACAACGTGTCGCGTGCAGTGGCAGCAAAAACCACCATCGAGGCACTCGAGGGCATCCTGCTTCGGGCGAGCAGCACAGGGCTAAAGCTGACCGCATACGACCTAGAGCTTGGCATCAGCACCGAGATTGAGGCGGATGTCAAACAAGAGGGTGCTGTTATCATCTCAGCAAGGCTGCTGCTCGACATGGTGCGGCGTATGCCAAGCGAGCGCGTACAGATCTCATGCGGCGAAAAGAATGCCACCGTCATCACCGGCGGCGCAACACAGTTTGACATTGTGGGCATGAACGCCGAGGAATACCCCGAGCTGCCCCAGCTCAGCGACAGCGACGAGGTGTCCATTGGTGCAGTCACGCTCAAAAGCATGATTGCCCAAACCATCTTCTCAGTAGCGGTGACCGATACCCGCCCGGTACAGACCGGCTCGTTGTTTGAGATTGCCGACCGGCAGATTACCATTGTATCGGTAGACGGCTTTCGCCTTGCCATGCGCAGAGAGCGGCTCGATACCAGCACCGAGATGCGGTTTATTGTACCCGCCAAAACCCTATCCGAGGTGGCAAAGCTCATCGGCGACGAGGATAAGCCCGTTACGCTGTATGTGGGCAAGAAGCACATCGTGATTGATGTAAACGGCTATCATGTGATATCCCGCCTGCTTGAGGGCGAGTTTCTCGATTATCAAAACGCCATCCCCGACGGGCACACCACTCGTGTGCGCATCGGCGTGCGCAGTCTAGGCGGCTGTGTAGAGCGCGCTTCGCTGCTGATTACCGACCGCTTAAAAAGCCCAATCCGCTGCTCATTCGAGCAGGAGATGGTCAAGATATCCTGCCAAACCGCCATCGGGCGCGCATACGACGAGGTGAGCTGCCAAAACGAGGGCAACAAGGTGGAGATAGGCTTTAACAATAAGTTTTTGCTCGATGCCCTAAAGGCATGCGACACCGACGAGGTGTACCTGGAAATGAATGGTCCGCTCTCTCCCATGAAGATTTTACCCCCGGAGGGCGACGGGTTTTTGTTCCTTGTGTTGCCCGTGCGCATCCGCAGCTCTGAGAATTAGGAAGCAAACGATATGACCTTAAACAAGCCCTCCCTAAGCGGTTATGCGTTAAAGACGATTGCCGTAACCGCAATGGTAATCGACCACGCGGCGTACCTGCTGACCGATGCCGCATCCCCACTGGGGGTGGTGTTGCACTTTATTGGCAGGCTGACGGCGCCCATTATGTGCTATTTTATTGCCGAGGGGTATTTTTACACGAGAAATTTTCAGCGTTATGCGTTGCGGCTGCTTGGCTTTGCGGTGGTATCGCAGATACCGTATCAGCTCGTGATTGACAAGGGCGCGGTATTGTTCCCCCCGCCGGGGCTGAATATGCTGTTTACCCTACTGTGTGGGTTGCTTGCACTGCGGGCGTGGAACACCATACAAAACGACTCGCTGCGCCGCGCCGCCGTGTGCGGACTGATGCTACTATCATCCTTTATGGATTGGTCGATATTCGGCGTGCTGTTTGTATTTGTGTTTGGCATCTACCGCGGCGACAAAAAGGCGCAGTACAGGGCGTTTGCATGGGTCGCGGGCGGATACCTGTTGATGCGGCTGTTTGTGGTACTCTCCCAGCCAAGTCAGCTGGTGACGGTGTTCTCGGCACTTGGCGTGTTTTGCGTGATTCCCCTGCTACTGCTGTACAATGGCAGGCGCGGCGGTGAATGGGCAGGGACGCTCGGCAAACAGGCGCGCTGGCTGTTTTACATCGCCTACCCCGCCCACCTGCTGCTGCTGGGGGTCGGGTATCGGATGTTTTTGTTGGAATGAAATCGCATCACCAACCTGATGGTTGGCATTCGGAACGTCAATCATCGCCCGCGATATACCCGCATCAATACCATGGGACGGCGTTCTCACCGTCCTCTACAACGTAGCAAACGGCAAATGTATTACAATCAAAACCCGATATCTCCCCTCGAAAGAAGGTTTCATATGAAAACACAGACCATCCCCATCCACACCGAGTTTATCAAGCTCGACCAGCTGTTAAAGTTTGCGGGGCTTGCCGAGACCGGCGGGAGGGGCAAGGAGCTAGTGCAAGCGGGCGAGGTGCTCGTAAACGGCGAGCAGTGCCTTGCACGCGGCAAAAAGATCCGCGCGGGCGATACCGTTACCCTTGACGATATTACCCTTGTGGTCGAGCAGGGTTAGGGCATGACGGTTACAACACTTTCACTTTCCCGCTTCCGTAATATCGGCGACATGGTATTTTCTCCCTGTAACGGGGTCAATATTATCTATGGGGACAACGCGCAGGGCAAAACCAACCTGATAGAGGCGTTGTGGCTGTTTACGGGGGCAAAAAGCTTTCGCGGCGCAAAGGATGCAGAGATGATTGCGTTTGACAGGAAGCGCGCGTCACTCTCCCTTTCGTTTGCGGCAGACAACCGCGAGCAGACCGCCGAGATTACCCTGACAACCGGCGCGGGCAAAAAGAAAGAGGTACAGCTCAACGGTGTACAAAAAGACAGCGTAAGCGCGTTGATGGGCAGGTTCTGTGCCGTTGTGTTCTCCCCCGCCCACCTTGCCATCGTCTCGGAGGGCCCCGGTGAGCGCAGACGGTTTTTAGATACCGCCATCACGCAGGTGCGCCCGGTGTACGACCGTTTACTAAGCGAGTACCAAAAGGCACTAACCCAGCGCAACGCTTTGCTGCGCGACCTCCCCTACCACAGCGAGCTTGCCGACACCGTCGAGCTGTGGGACGAACGCCTAGCCAAAACCGGCGCGTCGATTATGCGCCTACGTATAAAATACTGCAAACGCCTAAGCGCAGAGGCATCCGCCATCTACGCGGGCATAGCAGGCGACAAAGAATGCCTTCGCACCGTCTATCAGCCCAGCATCGCCCCCAAAGACCCCGACTGCACCGACCCGCATGTTTTACACGCCGAGATACGCACAGCACTGCGCGAGGGTCTCAGTGAGGACATCAAGACCGGGTTTACCACAAGGGGCATTCACCGTGACGAGCTGGATATTACCATCGACGGCATGCCGGTGCGGCTGTACGGCTCGCAGGGGCAACGCCGCAGCGCGGTATTAAGCCTAAAGCTAGCCGAAAGCAACCTGCTCAAAGAGGTCTTGGGCGAAAACCCCGTTATCCTGCTCGACGATGTAATGAGCGAGCTCGACGGCGCACGGCAGGAGTACATCCTAAACCACGTGAAGGACCGACAGGTGTTCATCACCTGCTGCGACAGCGCGGTGTGCGGCTGCCTGCAGCGGGGCAAGACGTTTTTCATCACAAACGGGTCGATTGCCGAGGGCGAAGAAAACGCAGACCTTGCCTGCCCGTTGCCCGCGGCAAAGGAACTGGACGAATGATTGAGATAGTACGGTACCAGTAGGGGCGCATCACCAACCTGCGGTTGGCATTGGGAAAACCTGCGCATAGCGAAGCAAGCTTTGCATTATGAGAACCTACGGTTCTCTGGTTTTCCGCACAGTTTCAGTCTATCCGTAGGGGCGATTAGCAATCGCCCGTGGTTAACGCCATCGACTATCAAGCATGCTGACTACCCCATTATGATAAAACCAAACAAGGCATATCCAACGCCACGCAAAGGAATGAGAACGCAATGTATCTGCATCTGGGACAGGACACGGTCGTAAAGCTTGCGGACATCGTGGGCATCTTCGACCTTGAAAACGCAACCATCTCAAAGCACACCCGCGCCTACCTTGCCTCTGCCGAAAAGGCGGGTAAGGTGGTCAACGTGTCAAGCGAGATGCCAAAATCGTTCTGCGTGTGCCGCCACGGCAAAGAGACACGCATCTACATCTCGCAGATCTCCTCGGTAACGCTAAAGCGGCGCAGCGGGTTTATGGATAGCATTGCAAACATATAGGGCTTTACGAAAGGGCGGACAATCGGATGGACGGGTTTACCATACGGGCGGTCTTGGAGCAGGAGCTTGCCCAGTGCGCGGCGGTTCTGCGCGAGGCATTCGGCACGGTGGCAAAGGAATTTTTGCTAACGAGCGAGAACTGCCCCACCAATGCCGCATTTATCACAGAGGAGCGGTTGACCGAAGAATACCGCATGGGCAAGGAGATGTTTGTCCTTTGTAAGGACGATACCTTAATCGGCTTTGCGGAGCTTACCCAAAATGACGATACAACCTGTGAGCTTGGTAGGCTTGCGGTGTTGCCAAAATACCGGCACATGGGCGGCGGAAAAATGCTGCTAGACTACGTAAAAGACCAGGCAAAAAAGCGCGGCGTCGGGCAGATAATCATTGGCATCATAGAAGAAAACACCCGTCTAAAACAGTGGTACGAAGCACACGGCTTTGTTCACACCGGAACAAAACGCTTTGACCACCTACCGTTTACGGTGGGGTTTATGCATATAACGGTTTGATGGTTAGATTACTTCAGTGGAGCAAGACCGTGTTCTTGTGTCCCCTTGGCATAGCGCAACTTCTTAACGATTGATATCGCCGCAAACACGGCGAAATGGAGGTTATCAGTTTTGGAAAACGAACGCATCACACAGGAACAGGCCTATGACGAAAGTCAAATACAGGTGCTTGAAGGGCTGGAAGCGGTACGCAAACGGCCGGGCATGTATATCGGTACCACGGGTCCCCGTGGGCTGCATCACCTGGTGTACGAGATTGTAGACAACGCCATTGATGAGGCGCTAGCAGGTCACTGTGACGAGATTACCGTAGAGATTATGCCGCACGACATCATCCGCGTCGTGGACAACGGGCGCGGTATCCCCATCGGCAAGCACCCGAAGATGGGTATTCCCGCCGTGACGGTGGTGTTTACCATCCTGCATGCGGGCGGCAAGTTTGGCGGCAGCGGCTATAAGGTGTCGGGCGGTCTGCACGGTGTGGGTGCGTCGGTGGTTAACGCCCTCTCGGAATGGCTGGAGGTTGAGGTGGACGACGGCTCAGGGCGTTTTCGTCAGCGGTTTGAGCGCGGCGTAACCGTCACCGAGCTAGAGCGTGTGGGCGATAGCATAAACCAAGGCACCACCGTGGTCTTTAAGCCCGACGATCAGATATTTGAGGAGATGGGGTTTGATTACGATACCCTGCTAAACCGTCTGCGGGAGCAGGCGTTTCTCAACGCCGGTGTTCGCATCATCCTCAGAGATACCCGTCTTGAGGAGGAAGTTGTCACCAACATGTGCTACGAGGGCGGTATCCGCAGCTTTGTCGAGCACATTCACAAGCGCAAGGCGGTAGAGGTCATACACGACGAGGTGATCTACTTCTCTACCGAGTCGGGTGACAGCCAAGCCGAAGTAGCCATGCAGTATAACGACAACTACAACGAGATTGTGCTTTCGTTTGCAAACGACATCCACACCGGCGAGGGCGGTACCCACGAAACGGGCTTTAAAACGGCACTCACCCGCGTGTTTAACGAGTACGGCAAGAAGCATGGGTTTATAAAAGAGAACGACAAGAACCTTGCGGGCGAGGATGTGCGCGAGGGGCTTACCGCAATCATATCGGTGAAGCTGCGCGATGCACAGTTTGAGGGGCAGACCAAAACTAAGCTGGGCAACACCGAGATGCGTACTATGGTAGACAACATGGTATACTCGAAGCTGCTGACCTACTTTGAAGAAAACCCCGCCGTCGCCCGTGCCATCTTTGATAAGGCGCTGGGCGCTGCCCGTGCAAGAGAGGCGGCACGCCGCGCAAGGGATTTAACCAGACGAAAGAGTGCGCTTGAAAGCGCATCGCTGCCCGGCAAGCTCGCCGACTGTATTGAGCGCGACAACGTGCGTACCGAGATCTATATCGTCGAGGGAGACTCGGCAGGCGGCAGTGCAAAGGGCGGACGCGACCGCCGCTTTCAGGCAATTCTTCCCCTGTGGGGCAAGATGCTCAACGTAGAGAAGGCGCGTCTTGACCGCGTGTACGGCAACGATAAGCTGATGCCCGTTGTAACAGCTCTGGGCTGTGGCATTGGCGAGGATTTTGATATTGAGAAGATTCGGTACAACAAGGTCATCATCATGGCGGATGCCGACGTGGACGGCTCGCATATCCGCACACTGCTGCTTACGTTCTTCTTTCGCTTTATGCGTCCGCTCATCGACCACGGGCATGTATACCTAGCGCAGCCCCCGCTGTTTAAGCTGACTAAGGGCAAGCAGGTTCGCTATGCGTACTCCGACAAGGAGCGCGATAAGTTCATTGAGGAGATGGGCGGCAGCGTCGATATCCAGCGTTATAAGGGTCTTGGTGAGATGGACTCGGAGCAGCTGTGGGAAACGACGATGGACCCCGACCGCCGCATCATGCTGAAGGTCGAGATGGAGGACGCGATTAAGAGCGACGAAACGTTTACCATTCTGATGGGCGATAAGGTTGCCCCGCGCAGAGAATTCATTGAACAAAACGCGCAGTACGTGGTTAACCTTGACGTTTAGGGTATAAAAACACCCCACGACCCTGAGCAAATGGCGAGAAAGGAAGGACTAGCAGATGGAGGAGACCAAAGAGCAGTATAGGGGCGAGTTTTCCCCCGTTTTGGCACGACTAAGCTATACCTTAACAGAGGCGGAGATTCGCTTGGCGGTACGCACGGCATACATTATGCGTGCGTTAACGCTTCGGCTTGTACAGAGCGCGGCGCTGAGCATCATTCTTGCCATGTATATTCAGGCAGTGGTCGTAGAGCCTTCTTATACCATTGGTATTATGATGACGGTGGTCAGCGCGGGGGTTCTTGCCGCCGTGTGGCTGCTTCCCCTTGCACAGGCAAAGGCTGCCGCCGACCGCGCCGTAAACGGGCGGTTCTCGTACGAGCTTGCGATGTATGATAAGGCGATTGTAGTGCAGGAGTCAGAGCGCAGCGCAAGCCGTGTGCTGTATGACGACACCCACCTGATAGATACCGCCGACTTCTTCATCCTGCTTGCCGACCGTGGTAGGGGGCTATACTGCATCCCCAAGCACGCAGTGGCGGAGGACGATTTTGCCCTTGTCGAACAACATCTGCACAGCCGGTGCGAAAAGGTGACCCGCCAGCGCACCCGCCGCACGGTTTAGGGGTAACCCGCAGGTTTTTGTAATGCCAACTACCAAGCTGTTATAGTATCGAAAACCGTAGGTTTTTATAACGCGAAACTTTAGTTTCGCGATGTGTAGGGGACGGCATCCCCGACGTCCCGTGGTTTTGTTTTGAGAAATTCGGGCTAATCGCCCCTACGGTTAGGCTTTCAGAATGCCAACCGCTAAGTTGTGATAGAGCCGAAAACCGTAGGTTTTTTAATGCCAACCGTAAGGTTGACGATGCAAACACCAAGATAAGTTAAACCGTTAATCCCAAGACCGCAAACACAAACAGGGTTTATGGGATTTTGATAAAATAAGGACACGGCAGGGCGGCAACACCCCGCCCCCGTTCCCCAAAAAGGTGGCAAAGCTAATATGAGCGACAATATAGAGCAAAACAAGGATGCAACCATTCACCAAGGTGAGGTGGGCTCGGGTACCGTCATATCCATCGATATCGACAAAGAGATGCGAAAAAGCTTTCTGGATTACTCGATGTCGGTTATCGTATCCCGTGCGCTGCCCGATGTGCGTGACGGCTTAAAGCCGGTACATCGGCGCATTCTTTACACCATGTATGAAAAGGGGCTTACACCCGATAAGGCATACCGCAAATGCGCCGATACCGTCGGTGCTGTGCTTGGTGCGTACCATCCCCATGGCGACGCATCGGTGTACGATGCCCTTGTTCGTTTGGCGCAGGACTTTTCGCTGCGTTACC
>JAEZDF010000119.1 GCA_023429685.1 Bacillota bacterium | reverse complement strand
GGCACCGAGATATGGTGCTCGCGCAAAACCTCCATCACGGCAATCGCCATGTCGTCATTGCCCGAAACGATAGCGTCCGGCAACCTGCCCGAGGATAGCATCCGAACGGTCTGTTCCCGCGCGGTTGCTTGTAAAAAATCGCCGTGCAGTACAAACGCGTCGTCAATGGGCAGGTTTAGTTCACGCATTGCGTCTAGGTAGCCCTGATAGCGCTGCCTGCCCGAATAGGTCAAAACCCTGCCGACCATCACACCGATCCTTCTGCGCCCAAGGGCAAACAGGCGGCGCACCGCGTCACGCGCCGCGTTGTAGTCATCCGAATTGATAACCACAAGGTTTTCGCTTTGCTGCCGCTCCCCCTGAAGCTCCGCAACATCGTAATCCACAATACCGATGGGTACGCCGGTGTGCATCAGCTTTTTAATCTGCGCGGTGTCCTTCTCGTTGCCCACTAGGATGCCGCCGCTAATACGTTTTTGCAAAAAGGTCTGGGAGATGCGGTAATAATCCTGCGCGGAGTATACCGTGTGTATTAAAACATAGTAGCCGTTGCTGTTGGAGGCGTCTACCGCCGCGTTGATAATGGACGAATAATAGCTGCTTTGGTAGATGTTGTCGCGGTTGTAGATGCTCACAACAAACAAACCGATAGTGTTGTTCGCCTTGCCCGCCAATATCTGCGCGGAGGTGTTTGGCTCGTAGCCCATCTCCTCAATCACGCGCGTGACCTTTTGCCGTGTGGCGTCGGGTACATTGGGGTAATTGTTGATGACCCTTGAGACAGTGCTGCGAGATACCCCCGCAAGCTTCGCGATATCCTCGCTCTTCATCCTGCTCCCCCATCCCCTGCGTGCTGTTTGTGAACGCGCGTTTATTCTCTTTCATTATATCCCATAGTTTGGTGCGGCGCAAATAAAACTTTGCATTTTACCCAACAATTTTATTCCCTGCGTTTTGTCCATTTCGCCACAATTATGTAAAAACGCCCTGCCTAGCAGGACGTTTTTTAAGTATTTATTCGTTTTTTACACCCCCCGCTGTCAAGTCAAAACGGCAGGGCATACAATACTCTGTAAGACTGTATTTTGCGGCGGGGGGGCGGGTATTGTTTGCCTAGCGACAAAAGCAAGAACAAGCGCTGCTGCCTACCCCCCGAACAGTTTGTGACCCTGTCCACCACCATAGCCATTGCGCTCTCTCAGGGACTGACCACCGCAGAGATAGACAGCCTGTCAAACTTTTTTGATACCCTGAGTACGCAGCTTGCCGCAATCTCAGCGCAAAAGAGCTTCTGCCAAGGCGACGAACCGACGATAATCAATTAATCGTCAATCAGCCCCGTGCGTCCAGCCGCTGCGCTTCGTAGGAATACGGCACGTTTTGCGTGTGGGAAAGCAGTTGTTTGACATCCTGCGCCGAGCACGCCGCACCAAACGAAACCAGCACCTTTTTCACCATGGCACTTGCCTCGTCCTGCCCTAGGATGCGGATGAGCTCCTGCGAAAAGCTGTGATACAGGTGTGCCGTATGCTGCTCCCAAGTGAGCGCAACACTGTTTTTAACCTTATCCTGCAGGTCGGTCAGCCTTTTTAGGTTTTGCCTGTTAAAGGACAAACCGTTATAGACAAACACACAGATTCTGCTGCCCTTGCCGATGGCGCACGGAAGCTTTAGATCAAGCTCGGGGTTAAAGCCGTGCACAATCGCCGTTTCAAACACATCACAGTACATGGCACAGTACTGTTCCAGCCCAAACTCGCTCCACACGCTATACAATCCGCACTCGTTTACCTCGATGCTGTACACAGGAAACTGCGGCAGCATCTCGCCGGAAAACTGCCAGTCGATGCCGGGCTTCCAGTCGATATAGGCTAAAAAGGCGGCGAAATCGTCGCCGTCCCCCGCCTGCGCCGCGCGCTGGGCCATGCGCCGACCGCGTTCGTAGCCGTAGCGGCGGGTCGCGCTTTTTAAGATATCAAACGAGTTGGTATGACCCGAGGTGAGAATGGTCTTTGCAAAATAGGCGTACAACAGGGCATACTGCCTTGTGGAAAATGGGGTTTGCATCATCGCCGCTCCTTTCGGTCACATGCCTGACGGCATAAGACCTGCCGCATTACCGTGAAACGGTACCATTGTCACTGTCGCCTTACACATTCATCGTCTGTTATCAGAAAACACGACCAGCAGGCAGCCGGTGCGAACCGAAATCTCTGCAACCGGCTCGCAGAACTCATTGCTTACCCCGATGGGGAAGCTATTGGTCACAAGCGCATCACACAGCGGGTAGCGCAGACCTTTGAGTGTGACGCCCTCACAGCGCTCGGTAAGCGAGAACACCGACACAAAACCTTCGCGGGCAGGCACCGTTACAACCTCGTCCTTTATTACAAAGGCACTGTTGCGTTTGCCCGCAAGCACTGCGTACACTCCGTTTTTGGCGCAGTATAACAGCGTTTGCAGGTTTGCGATGGTATGGTCCAGCCTACCGCCCAACCCCGCTAGGATGGTGATGTGCCGATAGCCGCGCTTAATGGCGATCTTTACGGCGAGCATGGTGTCGGTATCGTCCTTTTCTGCTGGCGACAGAACCTGTTGTACTCCATCTGGCGGTGATAAGACGCTGTCCATGTCCCCAACAAACAGATGCGGGGTAACGCCCAGGGACAGTGCAGTGTCGTATCCCCCATCCGCGCAGATGATAAAGGCATCGTCGTCGATGACTGAACGCGCGTCAAAGTCAGATTCCATCTCTCCCGCCGCGATGATGACACAGCGGTTTACGTCGCGCGACGTTTTTTCTCCTGCTCCCATTCCTTTATGCTCCTCGCCTCTTCGTACATCCTCACATAGCTTTCGTGGCGGCTTTGGGGGATATCCCCATCTAACACCGCCTGCAAAACCGCGCATCCAGGCTCCGATGTATGGGAACAATCACTATATCGGCATTTATCAATATAAGTAGCAAACTCACGAAAACAGTGCTGCAGTTCATCCTTATAGATGATATCAAGCCGGCTGGTCTCAAGCGAGGAGAAGCCGGGTGAATCGGCTA
This sequence comes from Bacillota bacterium, assembly GCA_023429685.1. Lineage (GTDB taxonomy): Bacteria > Bacillota > Clostridia > Oscillospirales > Ruminococcaceae > Acetanaerobacterium. The sequence goes on along the minus strand of JAEZDF010000119.1, from coordinate 18,023 downwards.
TATAGCCGCCTCCGGACATCGGGTACAGCTCCACACTGCGGGTGGTGTGGCGACCTCTGCCAAGCTTTTGGCTGATAACGCCGGTTTCTAGGTCAAGCCCCGGGGAAATTGCGTTGATTAACGTAGATTTGCCTACCCCGGAATTACCGCAAAACACGTTAAGCCCTTTTGCACAGCGTTTTCTAATGGGGTCGATAGAGTTAGGGTCTGCGTAATCGACGACATAAACGTCAAAGCCCACCTTAACGTAGTCCTCATACCACTGGGCGAATTGTTTTATGTCAACCTTCGTGATGATAATGGCCTGTTCAATCCCCTTATACTGCGCGATGGCAAGCAGCTTGTCAAGCACCGTCATATTAGGGGCAGGCTCGGTGGTAGACACCACAAAAAACATGGTGTCTATATTCGCGACCGGCGGGCGGATCATATCGTTTTTGCGGGGTAATATCTCATCGATAGTCCCTTTATCCCCGCTTATGGAGATACGCACGGCATCCCCCGCAACGGGGCGAATATCGTCCCTGCGAAGTACGCCGCGCGCCTTGCATTCGTATACCTTTTTGGCGCATTCCACATAGTAAAATCCGCCGATGCCTTTTAAAATAAGACCATTCTGCTCGTTCATATCAATCCCTTAAAACTGTGAGGAGTTGTCTGTCACCACACGGAAGGTGCCTCGGGCAAAGTCGAGCTGAATCTCCTGATACACCTTGTCGTTGATGGTAACCTTAATCATGATAATCCCCTGACCTTCAAACGACGGCTTCCAAACCCCGACCTCAGAGGGGTTTAGATTCTCGGCGTGCTTTGGCACCGTGGCATCGTTGACGTACGCCTTAAGGGATACAACCTTGTCGATGTCGGGCAGGGTTACGGTGACGTTGTAACGCTCAATCGCAATGCCTGCTCCCGCACTGACGGTAAAGTTGACGACGCTATTCTTGTCCACTTCGGTGTTAACCTCAGGGTCATGCGCCAAGATGGTTCCCGCCGCAAGAGAAGACTCTACGGGCGAAACATCGCCAACCTTTAGACCGTAGGTTTCCAGCACGCGTTTTGCATCCTCAATATTCATACCGATCATGCCATCGGGTACAACGACCGTTCCGGTTTCGGAGCCCTTGCTGACGTACAATATTACCTGGGCATCGGTCGTTATTACGCTATCCTTGGGCGGGTCGGTTTTTACAATGCGACCCTCTGCATAGGTTTCGCTGTATATCTCCTGCACGTCGTAAAGAATATCAAGGTCTTTGAGCTGCGCGATTGCAGTCAAAGAATCCTGATTGTACAGATCGGGAATCGTTACCTCCTTGATGCCTTTGCTAATCTTGAGGTTTACAACGGTACCCTGCTTGACCATCCTTCCCGCGGTGGGGGTTTGCTCGTAGATAAGGCCTACGGCATAGTCGTTGTTAAAATCTTCGGTGACGTTGTACTGAAAACCAAACTGCTTAAACTCCTCGCTGTCCACAATATCATCATAGCGAAGACCCACAAACTTTGGCATCTCGACATCCGGCACCTTGGCAAACGGGTTGTTTAAAATAAAGATATACACCACAAATACGATAGCGGTGATAATAAACGCAAACGCGACACCGGTCATGATGGGCATGACGGGAGATTTGTACTCAATCTCCTCTGCGGCAACGTCGGTCTTAGTTGCCTTGCGAGAACGCGCTACACCCGCTGCCGGTGTACGTCCCCGCTGCGCAAGCTCATCCGTTCTGCTAGCACCCTTGTTGACCTGTTGGGTGTCGTAATAGATGGTCGGGCTTTCGCTCGTAAAGTATTTATACTGGAACTGAATGCTCGGGTTCTTTTTAAACTCGTCAATATCCTTGAGCATCTCTGCCGCAGAACGGTAACGACGGCTCGCGTCCTTTTGCATGGCGCGCACCACAATCTCCTCCAGCCCCTCGGGGATGTCGGTGTTTAGTTCGCGCGGGCGCTTTGCCTGCGCCGATATCTGTTTAATTGCAACCGAGACGGGGCTATCCGCTACAAAGGGGAGCTGCCCTGTAAGCATCTCAAACATCATGACGCCTACCGAGTAGATGTCCGTCTTCGCGTCTGTGACATCTCCCCTTGCCTGCTCGGGGCTGATATAATGCACCGAACCCAGCGCCTTATCGGTCATGGTACGGGTCTCGCTGCGTGCAAAGCGCGCGATACCGAAATCCATTACCTTGATGGTGCCGTCGGGTAAAAGCATGATGTTCTGTGGCTTGATGTCGCGGTGAACGATACCCCTGTCGTGGGCATGAGAAAGCGCGCGCAGCACCTGTGTGGTGAAATGCACGCATTCTTTCCATTTTATCGTGTGCTGTTGTTCAATATAATCCTTGAGCGTGATGCCTTCCACTAACTCCATGACAATAAACTGCACACGGTCGGTAAAGCTCACGTCATACACCTTAACGATGTTGGGGTGCGAAAGCACGGCAATCGCCTTGGATTCGTTCTTAAAACGGCGTACGAACTCCTCGTTTTCAAGAAACTCATCGCGCAGTATCTTTACCGCGTATTCCTTGTGCTCCAGCACGTCCATAGCACGGTACACGTTCGCCATGCCGCCTGCGCCAATTAGCTCAAGTATTTCGTATCTTCCGTCCAGGCGTTTTCCGATATATCTGTCCATCAATCTGTTCACTCCCGATCATCCTCGCTCACATACCAACGTGTACGCATTACCCAAAGATCGCCACTATGGTGATGTTGTCGGTACCGCCCCTGTTGTTTGCGGCATTTATCAGCTTGTCAAGACACTTGTCTTGTCCGTATTCCCTGACTATCTCGGCTATTTCCCCTGCTTCAACGTAGTTGGTTAGACCATCGGTGCAGATCATCAGCACCGAGCCTTGTTCGGTCTTTGCCTCTAAATAGTCAATCTCAATTCCCTGCTCTACCCCGAGCGCACGGGTAATTACATGCTTTTGCGGATGGTTCTTCGCTTGGTCGGTGGTAATCTCGCCCCGCTCTACTAGCGCCTGTACCATGGTGTGGTCACGGGTCAGCTGCTCGACCTTATCCTCGGTAATCAGGTACACACGACTGTCGCCCGCATAGGCGATGTGGGCAATCTCGCCCTTCACCACCGACGCCACGACCGTCGTACCCATCTTGCTTAGCGTAGTGTCGCTTTTCGCTTTATCGTAAACGCGGATATTTGCCGCACTGATAGCGGATAACAGCATGGTTCGGATGGAGTTTGCCGTCATCTCGCTGCGATAAGCACGCATGATGCTGCCACCAATGCTGTCTACCGCAAGGGTGCTAGCAACCTCGCCACCGCTTTCGCCGCCCATACCGTCGCACACGACCGCCCAAACAGCACTGTCTTGTAGCAAACCGCATTGGAAGCTATCCTGATTTTGTTTTCTGATCATACCGATGTCTGTTTTTCCAACAACCTTTGGCAAGACCTTGCACCTTCTCTCGATACCTGCACAGCAGCCCAACCCGTCTTGGGAATGGGGCTGCCCATATATGGTTACCGCTCTGCACCGGCAAAACGGCGGTAAAACTTGCTCGCTTCATATAAAGCACAACGCGTCGTCTTAACTTGATTGCCACAACTGGTTTCGGGCTATATTATAACATATTATCGTGATAATTAAAAATTAATATTGGCAAAAACCGTGCATTTTATATCACATGCCTTGGCAAAAGTTCCTTGTTTATGATAAACCCTATGGCTTGTGCCCCTAATCGTCGGTTTTCGACTGCCCTTCTCGGCGCAGCTGCCCGCACGCGGCATTGATGTCGGTACCCAGTTTTCTGCGCACCGTGACGGAGATCTTCTCGCGCTCCAGCACCGCCATAAAGCGTTCTATCGCACCGCGCGTGCTCGCCTTATGGTCCCGTTCGGTCACAGGATTTACGGGAATCAGGTTCACGTGGCATAACATGCCCTTTAACCGCTTCGCCAGCTCCCGGGCGTTTTGCTCGCTGTCGTTTACGCCGTCAATCAGCGCGTACTCAAACGAGATGCGCCGTGAGGTCGCCTCGGCATAATGGCGGCAGGCTGTTAGCAGCTCGTCGATGTTATAGCGGCGGTTTATCGGCATGGTGTGACTGCGAATCTGGTCGTTTGGCGCATGCAGCGAAACCGACAGAGTAAGCCCCATACGCAGCTTTGCCAGATCGTAGATGCGCGGAACCAGCCCGCAGGTGGAAAGGGACACATGCCTAAGACTCATGTTCATGCCGTTTTTATCCGACAGCAGCTGCAAAAACCGCACCACGTTGTCGTAGTTGTCAAGCGGCTCGCCAATGCCCATCAGCACAAGGCTTGACACCTTCTCTCCCGTGTCCTGCTCGGCTACATAAACCTCGCTTAGCATCTCTGCCGCAGTTAGGTTGCGTACGCAGCCGCCTAAGGTAGATGCACAGAAGGTACACCCCATGCGGCAGCCCACCTGCGTGGAGATGCACAGGCTGTTGCCGTGGTGGTAGCGCATAAACACCGCCTCCACTGTCTCGCCGTCCTCCAGCTCATATAGGTACTTGACGGTGCCGTCAAGCTTGGAAACCAGTTTTTGCTTTACGGTGACCTGTGGGATATAAAAACCCGCGCTGAGCGTTTCGCGCAACGGTTTTGAGAGATTGGTCATCTCGTCAAACGACTGCGCACCCCGCTGGTGTAGCCATGAAAACACCTGCCCGGCACGAAATGCGGGCTCTTTGAGTTGGCCAAATCGTTCCTTTAGTTCTTCGATTGAAAGCGACTTGATATCTATTTTTTCAGTCATTGCGGTATTATTCTCCCGTTCTCGAAAATGCGGCGATAAAAAAGCCGTCCGAGTCGAAATCGTCGGGCAGGATGGTTGCCATATGCGCACCCTCACTGTGGCAGCGTGTTACTGCCCCCGTAAGCGGGCTGGGTGAGAACGCCGGATTGTTTTCTAAAAACGTCTTTGCAACGGCTTCGTTCTCTTCACGGCGCAGCGTACAGGTGGAATAGAGCAGTAGCCCACCCGGCTTTACATAGCGCGCGGCGTTTTGAAGCAATACAGATTGAATCTGCTCAAGCTCCCCAAACCCGTCAATCGGCTTATACTTAATCTCGGGCTTGCGACGCATCACCCCAAAGCCAGAACAGGGCGCGTCGCACAGCACGCGGTCTGCCAACGGAAGGGCTTCGTTGTAAACGCCCGCATCGCCGACCGCTGCGGTCAGCACCGAGATACCGAGCCGTGCGGCTCCCTTTCGGATTAAGTCCGCCTTAAAATCATATAAGTCAAAGGACAATAACGTCCCTGTGTTTTGCATCGTTTGGGCAATGGTAAAGGATTTACCTCCTGGTGCGGCACAGAGATCGAGCACCGTCATGCCGGGGGCTGCCGCCACCGCCTGTGCGCAAAGTTGGGACGACGCGTCCTGGATATGAAACAACCCTTGGGAAAACGCCGCAAGGCGGGTAATGTCCCCCGTATGATATAACGAAAGACAGTCGGGTATTACTTCGTGCCTTTTTGCGCTAACGCCTTCCTGCTCTAGTTGGGCGAGCAGTTCATCCGAAGTGGTTTTAAGCGTGTTGACCCTTGCGTAGACGGGTGCGGCGCCCACCGAGCTTGCCAATATGCCGCGTGTGCGACCTGCGCCAAACCGCGATATCAGCATGCGGACAAGGGGTAGCGGGCAGGAATACTCCGCGCTCATGCGCGCGGGGTCGTCGGGCGCGCCGGAAAACGTCGGGGTCTTGCCCGTGCGGATAACCGCGCGCAGCACCGCGTTTACAAAGCCGGCAGCACTTGACTTTTTGTTCTTTTTACACAGCGTTACACTTTCGTTAACCGCGGCACTGTCGGGCACCGAGTCCATATACGCAAGCTGATATGCCCCCATGCGCAGGATGACCCGTACCGTGTCGTCCATCTTGTGCAAGGGGGTTTTGCTGTGCTGTTTTATCATTTGGTCGAGCGTTAAGGCTCGTTCGATTACGCCGTAAAAAAGTGCCGTGGCAAACGCGGCGTCGCGCGGCTCGAGCGCGGAGCGTTCCAAAAGCTCCTTGATGACAAGCCCTGAGTATGCGCCGTCCGTTTCCACGCGCACAAGCGCGCTAAGTGCCGTTTGTCTTGCCGATGCCAACCGCATTCCCCCCTGTGTGATGTGTTAAAGCCTAATACCCTTTTGCAGGCGGTGTCCGCGTAAAAACAACTCGGCACTCATGCGCTTTGCGCCCTCGTACTGCACCTCTAGCAGTTCTACTGCACCCTGTGCGCAGGCGATGATTAGCTGCGTGTCGCTTAACAGCGTGCCCGCTTCCCCACTTGCCTCAAGTACACGTGCCTTGTGAATCTTTAGTACCTTGCCGTCGATTAAGGTAAACGCCACCGGCCACGGTGACAGCCCGCGAATCAGGTTGTGCACCTGCACGGCGGGTTTTGTAAAATCCACCTGTGCAATCGCCTTGCTAAGCATCGGAGCCAAGGAGCATAGCGCATCATCCTGCTGTGTGCGGGGTGCTTTGCCCCCCTCTATCAGCGAGAGTGTTTCGCTCAGTGCCTGCGCGCCGATATCCTTTAGCCGGTCGTGCAGCTCGCCTGCCGTTTCATCCGGCGCAATTGGGGTTTCTTTTTTTATGATCATATCGCCGGTATCGATACCGGGTGCCATATACATGGTGGTAACGCCCGTCACCTGCTCGCCGTTTATCACGCTCCACTGGATGGGTGCTGCGCCCCGATAGGCGGGCAGCAGCGAGGCATGAACGTTGATGCAGCCGTAGCGCGGTATGTCGAGCACCGATTTCGGCAGTATCTTGCCGTAGGCGGTAACCGCTATCACATCGGGGGCTTGTGACTGGATAAGGGACACGATCTCGTCTTTTCTTAGCGTAACGGGCTGATGCACCACGATGCCGTGCTCAAGCGCAAGCTGTTTGACGGGTGGGGCGGTGAGCACCTGCTTGCGCCCGACCGGCTTATCCGGTTGAGTAAACGCCGAGGTGACGGTGTGCCCGTCGCTTATTAGTGCCTTTAGGCACGGCACGGCAAACTCCGGCGTGCCCATAAAGATGACGTTCATTTGCTCATTCTCCCGTTGTGATATCGATAAGTCGCGTTATTTTGTGTTCAGCGCAAGCATCACTTTTCCTTGCCGCGCTTTTCTTCCTTAATTTCAAGCTCTTCGTCGTCGAGCATACGCACGGCGATGTCGGTAAACAGCTGACCGTTCAGGTGGTCCACCTCATGGCAGATGGCGCGGGCTAGGAGCCCAGTGCCCGTTAACGTGTATTGCTTGCCGTAGCGGTCATAGCCCTCTACCGTTACCTCGTTCGGGCGTTCGACAATGCCAAATTCTCCGGGAACGGACAGACAGCCCTCGGGGCCTGATTGCATGCCGTCGGTCTTAATGATGACGGGGTTTACCAGCTCGTAGTAGTTGTCATCGCCAATATCAATGACAACCACGCGCCGCAGCACGCCCACCTGGGGTGCCGCCAGCCCCGCGCCGTCGTTTTTGTACAGGGTCTCTTTCATATCATCAAGCAGTGTCGCCAGCTTTTCATCAAAGGCTGTGACCTCTTTGCTTTTTTTACGTAGGATCTCATCGCCGTCTAGAACAATCTTTCTGGTAGCCATCTTTAAATCCCCATCCCTTTCTACGGATAATACTTGTATCTGCGGCGCGGCGTAGTATATACAAAAGCCGACAGTTTATGCTGCATTACAGTTTGTTTGGTGTAACCATTATAATACGAAGTATATGTATTTCACAAGTGCAAAGGCTCCTTCGGGCACAAAATATGCCACAAACCGTGTTTTCTATGATACCCTACACAATTCCGTCAAAGCCAATGTCAATGAATACCCCGGCATTACGGGATACGGGTAATGCCGAATAGGCACACAGCACCTCGTGCAACATCCTGCGGGTCTTTGCATCGGCGCGGCATTTGATGATTAGCCGGTATCGGTAGCGACCCGAAACCTTGATCATGGCGGAAGGCACAGGACCCAGCACCTTAAGCGGCAGGTCGGGGTAGCTGCGTTTGACCAGCTCCTGCAACAGGCGCAGAAACTCCTGCGCGCCGCGCAGGGTAACCGGCTCGCTTTCACCCGAAAATCCGGCGATGCAGAAGCTGCAAAACGGCGGGTACAGCAGATGCTTTCGGCACAGGATCTCACCCTCGTAAAAGCCGGGGTAATCCTGCTGCGCCGCAAGGGATATTACCTCATGCTCGGGCGTGTAGGTTTGGATATATGCCCTGCCCAGCTTGCTACCGCGCCCGCTGCGCCCCACAACCTGCGTGAGCAAAGAGAACGCACGCTCGGTACCGCGAAAATCGGCGGTGTACAGCATTTTATCCGCACTCAGTACCCCGACAAGGCTGACGTTTTCAAAATCCAGCCCCTTAGCGACCATCTGGGTGCCCACAAGGATATCGTACTCGCCGCGCGCAAAGCGGGCAAAGTAGTCGTCGTAGGAATAACGCGCCATGGTGGTGTCGGCATCCATCCTCAAGATACGCGCGGAGGGAAACAGAACAGAAAGCTCATCCTCCACCTTCTGCGTACCCAAGCCCAGGTACTTGATGTGCTCGCTGCCACAGTGTACGCACCGAGCCTCGGGTGTGTGCAGGTACCCACAGTAGTGGCACATCAGCTTGTCGTTCGCCTTGTGGTAGGTCATGGCGATCGAGCAGTTTTTGCAGATGATTACCTCACCGCAGTCTGCGCACGCAATTAGTGTATGGAATCCTCGGCGATTTAAAAACAGGATGCTCTGCTCGCCATTTTGTAGATTCTGTGCAATCTCCTGCGCAAGGGGCGCGCTGATAGAGCCGGTGTTGCCGCGCATTGCTTCGTCGCTCATGTTTACAACAACGACCTCGGGCAACCCCGCGCTGCCAAAGCGCTCGTTTAGCTCGAACAGATGGTAGTGACCCGCCTGTGCGTGGTAATAGCTCTCCACGTCCGGGGTGGCGGAGGCGAGCAGCAGCAGTGCGCCCTGCTGCTTGCAACGAAACCGTGCTACATCCCGCGTATGATAGCGGGGGGAGCCTTCCGACTTATAGGTGTGCTCCTGCTCCTCGTCCATGATGATAAGACCGAGCTTATCAAACGGTGCAAACACAGCGGAACGGGTACCCACCGCGATAGATACCTTTCCCGAACGGATGCGTTTGTATTCATCCAGCCGCTCGCCCAGCGACAGTGCGCTGTGCAGCACCGCAACCTTATCGCCGAACACGGTGTAAAACCGCGAGAGCATCTGCGGGGTGAGCGAGATCTCGGGCACGAGCATGATAACCTGTCCGCCGCTCTTAAGCACGTCGGCAATCAGGCGTAAAAAGACATGGGTTTTGCCGCTGCCGGTAATGCCGAACAGCAGTGCGGTTTCGGGCTGTCCCGCTTGCATCAGTGCCGCTATGCCCTCGTACACCTCCTGCTGATTTTTGCTGAGCGCGGGCGGCTCGGATAGCTCCTTCGGCACGTCATCATAGGGTGTGCGCAGTACCTCCCGCTCAAAATATTCGAGCATGCCCCGTTTTTGCATCGCGTCAAGGGTTGCTTTGGACGCACCGGTATAGTACCCAATCTCTTTGAGTGAGGCGCTGCCGCAGGACAAAAGCAGCTCGATAACCGCAGCCTGCTTGGGGGTCGCCTTATCGGTCTGCGCGTCCTCTGCTATGCGCGCCATGGTGATGCGCTCATCCTGCGTTTTACGTCTGGCACGCTCGGCTTTGATGATTACCCTGTCGGCTATCAGGCTTTTAAGCGCGGCGGAGCGCGGCGAGATGCCTGTGCTCGTTCGCAGCACCTTTTCGCTGACGGCTCCCCGTCTGGATAATAAAAACTCGACGATACGCCTCTGCTCATCGCCCGCAAGCTCTCTGCCAGATGCGGGATAATCGGGGCTTACGCTGTACTCGGGCGAGATCTCCATATTCAGCCCCGCCGGCAATACAAGGCGCGCCGCCTCGTACCACGTACACAGCGTCTGCCGCCTGAGAAACGACACCAGCTCAAGCTGTTCGGGGCAAAGAAGCGGGGCTTCGTCTACAAGCTCCGCAATCGGTTTGAGCGGCGATGCGCAGTCCTCCTCGCACAGCGAGAGCACAAGCCCCTGCCGCCTGCGGTTGGCTCCCCCAAAGGGTACGAGCACTCGTGCCCCGACCTGAATGACGCCAAGTAGCGCCTCGGGTACCAGATAGCTGTAATCCTTATCAAAATGCAGCGCGACCTTATCCACCGCAACGCGCGCAACCATCTGCTCGGGCATCGTTTACTCCCCCCTTAAAACATGGATATAATGATAGACACCCAACCCGCGTAATGGCATCGGGTTGGGCGTGTTTGAGTGTATTAGATTTCGATCTGCTCGCCGATGTGCGGATTTTCAAACAGACGGTACTTTTCATCCTTTAGCTCTTCCACAGCAAGCTTTACGGGCTTAGCCTGCAGAAAGTAGCGGTTGCTACCAAGGTCGGAGGGGAGCTTTCCGTTGTTGCGCTCAATCAAATCTTTTTTTATCGATTCCACCTCGTCGGTTATCTCTCTTGCGCGTTTTGCAACGCCGATGACAAGAGAAAAATAGCTGGCGTCGCCCTTTAGTATCTCTGAAATGGCAGGTCTAAGCATCGGTAAGCACCTCTTCTATCATATACTTCATAGTAACAGTCTTGCACCTGTGGCACAAAATAATCGCCTTTAGCTTTTCAATCGCTGAATCTATTACGTCGTTTACCACGATATAGTCGTATTTGTCTGCCATACGAATCTCATCAAGTGCCGCCTCTAGGCGTTTGCAAAGCACTTCCTCGTCCTCGGTGTTTCTGCCCACAAGCCGTTTTTTGAGTTCCTGCAGAGACGGTGGCATAATAAAGATATACACCGCCTGCTCACCCAGTTCCATCAGCTTGATTGCGCCCACCACGTCAATCTCAAGGATTACGTCGTAGCCTTCGTCAAGGGTTTTGCACACATAGTCCCGAGGGGTGCCGTAGTAGTTGCCGCAGTAGGAGGTGAATTCGAGCATCTCGCCCTTTTCAATCTTATTCTTAAACTCCTGCTTTGTCATAAAAAAGTAGTTTTTACCGTCCACCTCGCCCTCGCGCGGGGAGCGCGTCGTGGCGGAAACAGAGTAGCGCACGCGCTCGTTCTCGCTTTGCAGCTCGCGTAGCAGCGTGCCCTTTCCACTACCGGATGGACCAGATACGACAATTAAAACGCCACGGTTATTCATCCTCATCCAGCTCCTCGTCTTCATCGTCACGGTAGGTCAGGCGGTTTGCAACCGTCTCGGGCTGTATAGCGGAAAGTATCACGTGGTCGCTATCGGTAACGATAACGGCGCGTGTTCTTCTGCCATAGGTTGCGTCGATGAGCGAGCCACGGTCGCGCGCATCCTGTATAATGCGCTTAATAGGGGCGGACTCGGGGCTTACGATGGCGACCAAACGGTTTGCCGAAACCATGTTGCCAAACCCAATGTTTATCAGCTTCATACACTTATTCTCCTTTTTCTCCTACAGCGTAAACCCAGATGGATATGCGCTGCAGGGAAAAGCCCCCTGCGTTTGGGGCGCGCTACTCTATGTTCTGAATCTGCTCGCGAATCTTTTCGATCTCCGCCTTCATATCCACAACCACGCGAGCAATATCCACGTCCTGTGCCTTGGAACCGATGGTGTTGGTCTCGCGGTTAATCTCTTGTACCAAAAAGTCAAGCTTGCGACCCGTTTGACCGCCCTCTTCGAGTAGCTGGGCAAACTGGTCAAGATGGCTCTTCAGACGAACGGTTTCTTCGTCTACCGCCACACGGTCTGCGTAAACGGCGGCCTCGGTAAGTAGGCGCGCCGGCTCGATGTTCTTATCTTGTAAAACCTCGCTCATCTTTGCAAACAGGCGTTCACGGTATTCCGCGACCGTCTGGGGAGAGCGTTGCTCCACAGTTTTTACTGCATCGCCGATAAAGGCAAGACGGGAGAGGATGTCCTCTTTTAGGCGAAGCCCTTCGGTCTCGCGCATCGCAACAAACGAAGAGAGTGCCTGTTCCGCCACGGTTTTTACGCCCTGCCAGATGGTCTCTTCCTCTGGCATTTCCTTGCGTACGGTGAAGATGTCGCCAAACTGGGCAAGCACCGAAAGGGACAGATCATCCGCCACCGAAAGCCCTTCGCGGGCAGTAAGCTCCCCTGCAAGGGCGCGCAGACCCTTTACATAGGACGCTGCAAGCTCATGGTTAATCTCTATCTTGGCATCACTGCCCTCCAGGGTGAAGATGGTAACGTTTACCTCCACCTTGCCGCGGGAGATGCCCCCCTGCACAAAGGTCTTAAGCTTTTCCTCCAGATACCCGTAGGCACGCGGCGCACGCACCGAGAACTCGAAAAAGCGGTGGTTAACCGCCTTAATCTCAACCAAAATGTCCCTGCCGTCGATAATCTGCTGTGCGCGGCCATAGCCCGTCATGCTTCGTATCACGTTATCGTCCATGTCCTTTCTTTGGCGGGTTATATGCCCCAACAAAACGGACATAAAACCGGAGTGATATGTGGGAAAGGGGCCTTATGCCCCTTTTGCTTTTTATAAAACCTTGTGCAAAACGCAACAAGTTACTACCCTATATTTTACTATCATTACAGTGCGGTTGTCAACACAAAAACCATTTACATAAAAAGGTCAAACAACAATGTGTGTTTAACATTATCCGAGCCCATTGCCATTTTGCTTTTACGACAAAAGAACAGGGCATTGTCTGCCCTGTTCTAGTAATCAGCAAATCGTGCTTATACGGGATGTACCGCAGTCTTTGCATCGGCATGCTTTGCATCCACACCATATTTGGCGGCGGCGCGCTGCTCAAAGAACTTGATAGCGACCTGACCAAACTGTGCGTAGCTGAGCACATCCTCCTCCTGCTCAAGCAGTGCGGGCGGAACCTCCGCGCGCAGCTTATCCAGCTCGTCTGCAAGCAGGTCGGCGGGACGGCAGTCGATCGGCTGTTCGTCACCGATAATCTTCTTGCGGAACGCGGGGTCAATGGGCAGCGGGGTCTTGCCGTACTCGCCGCGTACCATGCCCTTAAACTCCTTGGTAACCGTCTTGTAACGCTCGCCATTGAGCACGTTGAACACCGCCTGTGTACCCACAATCTGCGAGGTGGGGGTAACCAGCGGGGGCATTCCCGACTCTTGACGCACTCTGGGAACCTCGGCAAGCACCTCTTCAAACAGGTCGATTTTGCCTGCCTGCTTGAGCTGTGAGTTCAGGTTTGAAAGCATGCCGCCCGGTACCTGATAGATCAGGGTGTTGGCGTCAACGCCCAGCATCTTGGGATCGAGCAGTCCGTTCTCAAGGTATTTGTCACGCAGCTTAGCAAAGTGCGCGCGCACCACGTCAAGCTTCTTTAGGTCAAGACCGGTGTCGTACGGTGTGCCCTGAAGGGCGGCAACCATCGACTCGGTGGGCGCATGGGAGGTACCCAGCGCAAGCGGAGAGGCTGCGGTATCAATGATATCCACACCCGCTTCGATGGATTTAATCATAACCATCGACGCAAGACCCGATGTATAGTGGGTGTGCATCTGAATCGGTACTTTTACGTTCTTCTTCAGTGCGGTAACAAGCTGCTCTGCGGCATAGGGGGTAATCAGCGCCGCCATGTCCTTGATGCAGATGGAGTCAGCACCCGCGCTCTCTAGCTGCTTTGCGTAGTTTACAAAGTAGTCGACGGTGTGAACCTCACTGGTGGTATAGGAGATGGCGCCCTGAACGTGCGCGCCAACCTTCTTTGCCGCCTTGATGGAGGTTTCGAGATTGCGGATATCGTTGAGTGCGTCGAATATACGCAGGATATCAATGCCGTTATCCACCATCTTCTTAACGAAGTAGTCTACCACGTCATCTGCATAGTGGCGGTAGCCGAGCATATTCTGCCCGCGGAACAGCATCTGAATCTTTGTTTTGGGCATGAGTTTTTTGATGACGCGCAGTCTCTCCCACGGGTCTTCGTTTAAAAAGCGCAGGCAGGCGTCAAACGTCGCACCGCCCCATGCCTCTACCGAATAGTAGCCGACCTCATCCATCGCCGACAGGATGGGCTCCATCTCGGCGAGCGTCATGCGGGTAGCAATCAGTGACTGGTGCGCGTCGCGCAGGACGGTTTCTGTTATCTTAACTTGAGCCATAAAATAGGCACCCCTCTTTCCTAGATCGTTAGTAACGTGTACGAATTAGTCCGTTACGAAATGGACGCAATCAGGTCGTTGGTGTTAACCGATTGACCCTTGGTTACGTTAACGGATGCCACAGTGCCCGATACGGGAGACATAATCTCATTCTCCATCTTCATTGCCTCAAGGATGACCACTACGTCGCCCTCTTTAATGGTATCGCCCGCCTTGACCTTTACATCAAGGATGGTGCCGGGCATCGGGGCATTCACTGTTGTGGAGCCTGTCGCGGCGGTTGGTGCGGGGGCAGGGGCTGCTGCGGGAGCAGGGGCTGCTGCAGGAGCAGCCGCGGGTGCGGGTGCCGCTGCCGGTGCGGGAGCGGGTGCTGCCACAGGAGAGGGAGCCGCTCCGTTTGCTTCGTCTACCACAACATCATAAGCCTTGCCGTTAACGGTTATGTTAAACCTTTTCATCTGTGTTTCATCCTTTCTTTTTGCCGTGTTGTATTGATTGCCAACCGCTGCACGGCGTTACGGCGGTGTGACCTGTCTATCTGCCCGTGCGCCTTGCGCGGCACGGTTATCATTCATTTGTTACAGGGGCATGTTGCTGTGTTTCTTAGGCAGGGTAGCAACCCGCTTACCCGACAGCATATCAAGAGCCGAGATAATGCTAGCGCGGGTGTCGACGGGGTTAATCACCGCGTCAAGCTGTCCGCTTGCTGCGTATGCAAAGGGGCTTGCCTCGTTGTCCTTGTACTCGGCTTCTACCGCCTCGCGGGTTTTGTCGGCGGTGATGCGGTCGCTGTACAAAAACGCGACAGCGGTCTCGGGCTTAAGCGGGGAGATGACTGCGCCCGGCCAAGCAAACGTCATGTCGGCGTTTGCGCCCTTGCCAGCAAGGGCAATATAAGCGCCGCCGTAAGCCTTGCCCGCAACAACCGATACCTTTGCGGTGGTTGCCTCGGCGTAAACATGCGCAAGCTTTGCTGCGTCACGCGCGCCGAGAGCGGAGGCTTCGAAGCCCGAAGTATTAACGAGTGTAATAACGGGGATGGAGAATGCGTCGCAGATGCTGACCAAACGCGCAAGCTTTGCGCACTCGTCGGCTGCAAGCGCGCCAAACGCAGCAGCAACACCCACAACCTGACCACCAACGGTAGCAAGTGCCGCATAGCAACCCTTACCGAACTCGCTTTGCAGTTCTACAACGCTTGCGTCATCGGCAATGCCCTTGACTATCTCGGCGATGTCACTGCCGCAGGGGTTTTCTCCCGCAGCTGCCAGTACGTCCTGTGCGCCGGCTGTCTCGGTGTAATCCCACGCGGGAGCGTCGGACAGGTTGTTTGAAGGCAGAAGCGCGAGCAGCTTCTTTGCCGAAACAATCGCTTCGTCCTCATCCTTAGAAAGGATATGCGCAACACCGGTTTGGGCGGCGTTCTTCGCGCTACCTTGGGCAGGAACACCCAAAGAGATCTCGGCTGCTTCGCTTGCTATTACAAAATCAGCACCCAGCGCTATCAGTGCGGCGCTGCCTACGCAGGGACCAAGCACCACGGAAAGCTGGGGCACAACACCCGAGATGTTGTTTGAAAGAGCAAGCAGCTCGCCGTAAGCCGCCATGGTATCGGCGGGGTTTGCAAGGCTTGCTCCGTTGGAATCATAGATTCCCACTACGGGTGCGCCTGTTTTGGTTGCAAGGGAATAGACCTTCTTAATCTTCTGGGCATGTACCTTATCCACAGCGCCCGATGCGGAGCCGCTGTCCTGAGCAAATGCGAACACCGTGCTGCCATCAACCGTACCATAGCCGATTGCTACAGCACCCGCGTTACCCATAGCCATTGCAAAAGCGTCTATTTCAACAAAGGTTCCCTCGTCAAATAGCTTTGCAAGACGCACCCGTGCAGCGGATGCAGGATCGATCTGCGATAGGTTTTGTGTTAAACGTTCCAACTTGTTTGCAGGACTCATCTTTTTTCCTCCGTTTCCATGTCTAGTATGAGGACGGCCTAGCTGAGAATTACCGTCAACTGCGACAAAAATTTAACGAATTAACTTTTGCGTAATCAAATTAAGTATACACTATTATGTCTGTTTCAACAAGACTTTCCTTGCGAATTTGCGCAATTTTTGCAGTCGTGGATAAAGTTTTTGATTGGAACATCCAGATTAATGTCGCCAGTTACAAATTTAAGAAGCATCAACAGCTGTGTGTTGTTTGATCGCGAAAAATTTACCATTTCTATGCCCCGCAAAAGGGCACTGTTCATGGCACTGCGCACCAAAACATCTGCAAGATAGTCGTCGTTTGGAATGTGCAGAATAAACACGCGCTCCGGCTCAAGCAAAAACAGCGCAAAGCCGATCTGCGTTTCATCTTGAACCGCCGTATACGCGTGCATCTGGGGGGCGTAAGGGATTCCTGAGTCGGTGCACATCGTTCTGGTCTGTTCCGCGTCGCGGCAGGGTAAAAATTCTACCATTGTTTGTTCCTTTCGTCTGCATATAGTTTACCCAATTCTAATCATATACGAGTCCATAAAATAAACAGTGACTACATCACTGTTTATTCATTTAGTGGTGTTCACATAGCACGGCCTTGGCAACAAAGCCGTCTGGACTTCATTGTCAAGGCCGATGGCGTGCATCTATTTGTTGCGGGGTCCGTCGGTCTTACGGCGGGGCTTGGATTCGTTGTATTTGGCACCCTCATTGCGAGGCTTCGCTTCACCGTACCGCGAGCCTTGGCTGCCGGGCTTTTTCTCGCTGTACCGTGCCCCCTCGCTGCCGGGTTTTGTCTCACCGTACTTCGTCCCCTCGCTGCGGGGCTTGGATTCGCCATATCGCGAGCCCGGACTGCTGGGCTTTTTCTCGTTGTATCGTGTTCCCTCGCTGCGGGGCTTTGTCTCGCCGTACTTAGTACCCCCGTTACGCGGTTTCGCTTCGCCGTACTTAGTACCCTCGTTACGGGGTTTTGCTTCGCCGTAGCGCGTTCCTTCGCTGCGGGGCTTTGCGTCACTGTGCCGCGCACCCTCTCTGCGTGGTTTCGCACCGCGTGACAGGGTTCGATTTTCCTTCGCTGTCTCCTTTGCCTTTTCGTGCGCGTCTTTGCGCTGGCTCTTTGACGCCATGGAACGAAGGGCAGAAAGCTCTGCGGGCGTTAGTTCTCGATATTCGCCCGGTGCAAGCATCGAAAGCTTAACGGGTCCTATCATGGTGCGGCGCAGCCGTTTTACCTCAAGATTAACCGCCTCGCACATCTTGCGAATCTGGCGGTTGCGCCCTTCACGGATGATCATCTCGATGACGGTGCGTCCTTCGCCGGTGGTAATCACCTTTGCCTGAGCGGGCAGCGTCCTTTTGCCATCTATTATTACGCCCTCGGCAAGCTGTATCAGCTGTTCCTCGCTTGCAACGCCCTCTACCGTCACGCGGTACACCTTGGTCACCTCGTGGCTTGGGTGCGTCAGCATGTTCGCGAACGCGCCGTCGTTGGTCAGTAACAGCAAGCCTTCGCTCTGCTTGTCCAGCCTGCCCACGGGGTAAACCCGAACGGGTAGCTCCGCCAGTAGGTCGACGATGGTCTTTCGCCCAAGCTCATCGCTCATGGTCGTGACGTAACCGCGGGGCTTGTACATGGCAAGATAGTATTTTTTGCCGCCCTCCGCTGCATCCAGACGCACGCCGTCCAGCATGATGATGTCCTTTTTGGGGTTGACGCTCATGCCGATTTCGGCCTTTCTGCCGTTAACCTGTACCCTGCCCTGCTTGATATACTCCTCCGATTTTCTGCGCGATGCAACGCCCATGTCGGACATCACCTTTTGAATTCGATCCCCGTTTTGTACAGCCATGTTGTTTCTTGTTCCTTTCAAAATAAAGCCTTC
>JAEZDF010000048.1 GCA_023429685.1 Bacillota bacterium | reverse complement strand
CCGTGGGTGCAGACCGCCTTATAGGGGGCAACGCCCTTCCATGCTACCGAAGTAAGCAACGAGGACTGGAACCATCCGCGGTACTGGTCGGCGCCCTCTAAGTAAAGGTCGGCAGGCCAGTGCAGATTATCGCGCTGCATCAGCACGGCGGCATGGGATACACCCGAATCAAACCACACGTCCATGATGTCGTTCTCTTTGGTAAAATGCTTGCCGCCGCAGTGCGGGCAGGCAAAGCCGTTTGGCAGGATGTCCATCGCGTCATAGATATACCACGCGTCGGAGCCTTCCTTCGCAAACAGTGTGGAAACCGCCTTGATGCTATCGTCGTTGATGACATATTTTTTGCAGTCGGTGCAGTAAAAAATCGGGATGGGTACGCCCCAGGTGCGCTGACGCGAGATGCACCAGTCACTGCGGTCACGCACCATGTTTTCGATGCGCCCTTCGCCCCAAGCGGGAATCCACTCCACCGAGCGAATGGCGTTTACCGCTTCCTCTTTAAATCCGTCTACCGAGCAGAACCACTGTTCGGTGGCACGGAACAGGATGGGGCTTTTGCAACGCCAGCAGTGCGGGTATTGGTGAATAATCTTTTCAATCGCAAACAGGTTGCCCGTCTGCTCGAGCTTTGCCGCAATCTTCTTGTTGGCGTCTTCGGTGGTAAGGCCGGCGAATTCGCCCGCCTCCTCGGTCAATACTCCAAGGGAATCCACCGGAACCACGATGGGCAGCTCGGGGTAGTTACGGCAAACCTCAAAGTCCTCTACACCGTGACCGGGCGCCGTGTGTACGCAGCCGGTACCGCTTTCGAGCGTGACATGGTCGCCAACAATAATCAGCGAGTCGCGGTCAAGAAACGGGTGGCGGGCGACGGTATGCTCAAGGTCCTTGCCCATAACGGTAACGGGCAAAACCTCGTAATTCT
This sequence comes from Bacillota bacterium, assembly GCA_023429685.1. Classification (GTDB taxonomy): domain Bacteria; phylum Bacillota; class Clostridia; order Oscillospirales; family Ruminococcaceae; genus Acetanaerobacterium. The sequence continues at coordinate 10,148 of JAEZDF010000048.1, read as the reverse complement.
CAATCTTTGCCGCCTTCATCGCAGCGGGAATCAGCTCTTTCGCCATCACGTAGCACTCGCTACCTGCCTTGGCAACGGCGTACTCGTACTCCGGTCCTAGGCAAATGGCAACGTTACCGGGCAGCGTCCATGTGGTGGTGGTCCAGATGACAAAATAGGTGTTTTTTACGTCGGCACCCATGCGTGCAAGTGCGCCGTTGTCGCTTTTTACCTCGAACTTGACGTAGATGGAATAGCACGGATCCTCCGCATACTCAATCTCCGCCTCGGCAAGCGCGGTTTTGCACTCGGGGCACCAGTAAACGGGCTTTAAGCCCTTGTAGATATAGCCTTTTTTTGCCATCTCTCCAAAGACTTCGATCTGCTTTGCCTCAAAATCGGCGGTTAAGGTTAGATATGGGTTGTTGTAATCGCCCAAAACGCCAAGGCGTTTAAACTGTTCCTTTTGGTTCTCCATATAGCCCAGCGCAAACTCACGGCAGTGGCGGCGCAGTTCTACAGGCGAGCCGATGTTGGCGGCGCCGATCTTCTTCATCGCCTTGAGCTCAATCGGCAGACCGTGGGTATCCCAGCCGGGTACGTAGGGCGACTGAAAGCCCGCCATATTCTTGTATTTGACGATAATATCCTTGAGCACCTTGTTGAGCGCCGTACCCAGATGAATGTCGCCGTTTGCATAGGGCGGTCCGTCATGCAATACGTAGAGAGGTTTACCCTCATTGCGCTCGACCATTTTATAATACAGCCCCTGCTCCTCCATCTGTTTGAGCATCTCGGGCTCTCTTTGCGGTAATCCCGCTCTCATAGAAAACTCGGTCTTCGGCAGGTTCAATGTGCCGTTGTAATCCTGTGGCATTTACTACTTCTCCCCTTAAAAGTCTGCGAAGCTCCTGAATAAAGTTTGTCAGTTAGCCCCTATCTCTTTTTGCGTTTACCCATACCAAAGCTACCGTCGCGGTTCAGATCATAGCCGGCACCGAATTTAAGCTCCCCAAACCGGGAGGATGACGGGTCGGCAGCAAGCGGAATGTCGTCGCCTGCATTCTCTTCAAACGGAATATCGATGCCAAACACAGGCTTTTGGGCCTTTGTAGGGCTAACGGGCGGCACCTGGTACGGGCTTTCGGCGATCTCGTCGTCGGCAAGGTTTGGTACAAACCCCTTGGGCGCACTGACCGAACGCTGCGGCTCAGGCTGCGCGTACTTAGACGGTTCAGGCTGCTTTTCTGCAACAACGTGCTTTGCCGGCTCGGTAAATATCTCTTCGGGTGTGTCCTCAAACGTCATGCGCTCTGGCTCGGGCTGCTGGATTGGCTTTACCGCCTCTGCCTCCTGCACGTCGCTGTAAACAAACCGCGAGGGCTTCTCCTGCTGCGGCTGTGCCACCGGCTGTTCTTGTCTTGAACGGTCGGCGTCTGGCAAGGCCTTAATCATATCCATCTGTGAGGTATACATGGCAAGCAGCCTGCTCTTAAACGCAGCAATCTCCTGTTGCACGCGTACAAGCTCGACGCGCTCCCTAGAAACCTCGCGCTGGGCGTTATCCACAATCTTAGCCGCACGGGCATTCGCCTCGCCGATAATCTTTGCAACCTGATCCTTCGCTTCGACAATCAGCTTGTCACCCATCCGCTGCGCGCCGAGCAGTGCAGCGCTCAGGCTGGCTTCCTGCTCCCTATATTCTTCAAGCTTGTCCGCCAGTACCACAATCTTCTTCTCGAGCTCGTCGTTTTCATGCAGTACCTTAGCATACTCCTCGGCCACCGTCGTTAAATACTGGTCGACATCATCGATCCGGTAGCCAAATGCTGATTTTTCAAATTTTTTGGTGTTAATATCCCCCGGTGAAAGCATCGCGCAAACCTCCCTGCTTCTGTGCTTTTTTATTTGTATTTTTGCACTGTAACACGCTGTTTCCCCTTGCGAGTAAGGGCGTTAACCTCGGTAAATAAAAACTTTCCGTACCCTCTGACGGAAAAGGAATCGCCGGTAGAAACCTTATACGAAATATTGTCCGTCTGTCTGCCGTTTATACCCACAAGCCCTGAAGTTATGAGCGCCGATGAGCGTTCGCGGCTGAGCCTTGTGACAAGCGCCACCATGCAATCAAGCCGAAACGAGGCGACAGAACCCTCAATCGTGTCAAATTCTCTTTTTACTTCTATCGGCACCGTGATGCCATGCATAACCTCTACCCCAACCGAGCCAACCTTGGTAAGCTCGCTTGCGGCTAGCAGCGCGCACGGCTCGGTGGCAAACACAACCGCTGCACCCTCGCTTATTAAGATGTCGCCCACGCTGTCACGGGTAAGACCCAGCGCAAGTAGTGCACCCAAAAAGTCGCGATGGGTTAGAGTATCCGCCTTTCGAAACACAACCGTTATGGGCGAAATGGGAAAGCTTTGGTCAAGCTGCTCGTCATAAGCTGAAAAAACGCCGAGAAAAACACGTGCCGCGCCCTCGTACCCGCCAAAGAAACGATAGGCTGTGTAGTGCAGGCTGCGTACAATGTCGGCCGCAGCTGCGGCGTCATGCTCGCCCAAAAAACCAATGAATTTGGTTTGATGCCTGTTTTGTGCGCTGTGTACTGCATCGGCGACCCTTGCCGCCAGCAGCTTATCCTGCCCCGAAGAAAGATTCATAATAATCTATATTAGTAAAAAACGCCGCTGCTCTCAAGCTCGTCAAGCAGGTCACCCATGATGTCAACATTATAGGGCGTGATAATGAATGTGCTGTTGGCAACACGCTTTATCTGCCCGTTGTTTGCATAGGCTACTCCGCTCAAAAAGTCGATCATACGGCGTGAAACGTCTTTGTTGGCTGATTCTAGGTTAAGCACCACGGTGCGTTTTGCGTTAAGATGATCCGCCACGGAGCTTGCGTCATCAAACCGCTCGGGCTTGACTAGGACGACCTGAACCTGAGTGGTGGTGTGGATGTTGACTACCTTATTCTTTTTGGAACCCGCATCCTCGTATATTGATTGCGATGAATGTTCCGCTCTGCTGATGGGCATCTCGTCCTCGGTATAATCGTATTCGTCGGTGGGAACACCCATGATGTTCTTAAATTTGTCCATAAAGCTCATACAGCCAACCCTCCAAAGCTTATTATGTGTTGTCTAGTCAACAATAAAGCGGGACCGCCGGCACGTCGGCAGGCATTTCTTCTTTTTATTATCTAATTTTTTACGCATGATGTCAACAAATATGTTGTGAACAGTTGTGCAATTTACGCCGACACCATTACCTACCTATTGTATCGCATTTTTAACGGATTGTCCAATATGCACACATTGGTATATCAGGTTAGACAATCGTTTCCTATGCCCCTTGAGAAAGCTCTCGCCCTTCGATGACCATTTCGTCATACAGGGCGAGGTACCCGTCTTCGGTGCGTTGCCTGGAAAGAACATACCCGTCACCATAAAACACGATATCAAGCTTCTTAAAACGAACACCCGCACCATTTACAACATAAACCCCCGGCTCGCCATTCTGAAACCGCAGCGCGTCCGCACGTACCTTTAGCCCACGATAAGAGGCAAACGAAATCTCCGACCTTTGGGTGCGAATGGTACACACCTCCGCGTTGATGTTACTGATGCGCAGGGTCACCGCCGTATAGTCCGTACCGTCCTCTGGGGTAATCGCGGTAACAAGTGCCGAGTACACGGTGCTCGACAAGAAGGGAAAGGTTACCGAGGTCGTAAGCCCAGTGCGAAAACGCGGGGCGGCTTCATTGGGCACGAGTGAACAGTAATACCATTCAAAGCCGGTTATCAGCTTCCCGACAGCACCCGACACCACATTGGCGTTGGGGCGGGTATCGATAACCTGTTTTAGGTAGGATGGCGTTAACACACCCGCTTGGTCGGTGGTCAAGGTCTCTTCGTAGCCATCCGCTATACCGACAAAATAGCCGGGCTTTTTTGCAGTGACCGTTGAGAGGGGCGGCTGCGTGGAGCTTTTGAGCGACTGCATTTCTTCTTTTAGCTGTGAGATGCGCGCGTCAAAGTTTGTGGCTCGGGCGGTTGCAATCTGCCTAGTATTAAGCAGCATCAAATAATCGGTTGTTACGCCGTCAAGACCCGACAGTCTGCGCGATTGGATGGTGTGGGAAAGCCGCGCAAGCCGGTCACTAATCTGCCCGTTTAGCACCTCGGCATTGATGTAATCCGCACGACCGGGGGCGGACGCCTGTTCGAGCAGCGCAATCTCCTGCTCCAGCTTTTTGATGGTGGTCTGGTTTGCGGCATCCTGCTCGGTTTGGTACACCTGGGCGACCGGCATGGAGAGCGAAACCTTGTCCCCGTCCTCGTACAGATAACTGATTACACCGTCGTTTTGCGCCCAAAGCACAAGCTCATCCCGAACAATCACGCCGTCGGCCGCAACGTAATCGGACTGAACGTACTCATATGCGGTTTCGGTACGGTAGGGCGTGAGCATATTGTTGTAGATTTGATACCCCAGATAGCAGAGCACGACTACGGATATGACAACGCCCATTATACGATATAGAATTCGGTTCAAGCCGTGCACCACCTTTAATTGCAATGTGATAGCTAAATAAGACCCGTAAGATACGGCAATATAAACTCCCGCGCACGGGCGATTACGTCGCCGTCCTCTTGATACAGCCAGTTCACCCGCTCATCCCGCCCAAACCATGTAAGCTGGCGTTTTGCGTAGCGGCGGGTTTGACGTGTTAGGTTTTCCACCGCTTGTTCGAGCGTCAGCGTGCCGTCAAAGTAGCCGCTCAGCTCCTTGCAGCCGATTGCTTTCACTGCGGTGTGGGAAAGCGGCGCGTTTCGCATTTCCTCTATCTCTCGAAGCAGCCCCATGCGTAGCATCTCGTCCACTCGGTCATTGATGCGGTCGTAAAGCCGCTGCCTATCTTTGAAGGTAACGCCCAGCATCAGCACCTGATAGGGCGAAGGGGTAAGCCTTGAGTTTGCCTGAAACTCACTCAGGGTTTTGCCGGTTGCCTCAAACACCTCTAGCGCACGGATGATGCGCCCTAGGTTGTTCGGGTGCAGCCTTGCCGCAAGCTCGGGGTCGTGCAACGACAGACGCGCGAGCAGCTGCTGCCCGCCCTGCTCGTCTGCCTCTTTGATCAGTCTTGGGCGTATGGCGGGGTCGATTATCATGTCGCCAAAGCACGTATTATCCACCACCGCGCTGATGTACAGCCCTGTGCCGCCCACCAGAATCGGAAGCCTACCGCGAGACAGGATATCGTCGATCGCAGCCGTGGCAAGTGACTGATACTGGGTAACGCTAAAGCTTTCGTCCTGACGAAGCACGCCGATTAGATGGTGTGGTATCTCAGACATCTGCTCGGTTGTCGGCTTTGCGGTCTGGATGTCCATGCCTTTGTATACCTGCATCGAGTCCGCCGACACAATCTCCGCGCCAAACTCCCCCGCAAGTGCAAGCGAAAGGGCGGTTTTGCCCGACGCGGTGGGACCGACAATCACCACCAGCAAAGGCCTTTTATTGTTCTGCTTTGCAGTAGGACTATACTCTGCCAAAACGCTTTTCCAGCTCCTTTTTCTCTATGGCAACGGCAACGGGTCTGCCGTGCGGACAGTGGCGCAACTCGGAGTTTTGCGCTAGGATTTCGAGCAGACGCGTAAGCTCGCTCTTATCGGAGGTATCGTGCGCCTTCACCGCGCTGCGGCAGGCAATCGAGTGATACAGCTCGTCGATTACATGCGGCGTAACACTGCGTTTGCCCTTTATCAGGCTATCTGCAAGCTCACTGAGTACCGCTGCGATATCCTCTTTTGCAAGCTCAAGCGGAAATTCGCGCACAAGAATGGCTCCTCCGCCGAAATCCTCGAAGTGAAACCCCATCTCTTCCAGTGCCGCCAAGCTTTGGGTGACTGCGGTGTATTCCTCCTGCGGCAGGGTAACCGTTACCGGCGAAAGCAAGGTCTGCGAAACCAGTGTGCGGTGTTGCGCCTTAAGCCGTTCGTAGATGATTCGCTCGTGGGCGGCGTGCTTATCCACCACCAAAATGTCGTCGCCCCGCTGCACGAGTATGTAGGTATCAAACGCCTCGCCAATCAGGCGAACCGGCGTCTGCTCGGGTTGCGGCTTGTGTTCGGCAATCGGTTCAGGTTCGGCTTGTAGATTATGTAATACGGGCTCGGTCACCACCGCCTGTGTAGGCGGGGCGGGCGACACCTGTACAGGCGGCGTCCACAGTATGGCGGCTCTTCTTTGTCCGTATATCGGTGCAGCATCATCCCGCAGGGAAAGCTGCGGCTCGTCGGGACTAATGACGGCAGCGCGGTACTCCTGCGCCGTCATATGGGCAAAGGGCGCGGGGCTTTGCTGCGCGGGTACCGTCTGTTTGGGCGGCGCGGATAAAATCCGCTGCTGCTCGCCAGTCTCTTTGGGCAGCGGGGGCTGCATCGCGTGATACAGCTGCTTTGTCGTCTGTGCCGACGAAAGTTTTGGCGGCATATCGGTTTTTGTCAGCGCATTTTTTACCGCAAAGTACACGGCGTCAAACACCGCGCGCTCGTTGACAAAGCGCACCTCGATCTTTGCGGGATGAACGTTGACATCCACCGCGTCGTATGCAACGGCAATGTGCAACACACAGGACGGAAAACGCCCTACCATGATGCTGCCCTTAAACGCCTCTTCGAGTGCCGCCATGGCGGTACGGGTGCGCACATAACGCCCATTCACAAAGAAATGCTGCATCCCTCTTGTGGAACGACTTTCTTCGGGCTTTGAAACAAGCCCTTTGACCGATACCCCCGCGTAGTCGTGGGCGGTCTCGATAAGCCCTGCGGCAAACTCCCTGCCAAACACGCCGTATGCGCAGGACAGTAGGCTTGCGTCCCCCGCCGTATGCAGCACCGTCTTTTGCTCGCGGATAAGGCGAAAGGATACCTCCGGGTGCGAAAGCGCCACCCGCTGTACGCAGGCGGCAACGGCATTGCCCTCGGCAACATCCTTTTTTAAAAACTTCATACGGGCAGGGGTGTTATAAAACAGGTCGCGCACAAGAATGGTTGTGCCCACGGGACAACCCGCGTCACTCACCGTAACGGTGCTACCACCCTCCACAACAGCCTCGGTGCCCGCTAGCTCCTGTGCCGTTTTGGTCAGCATCGTCACGCGCGAAACCGCCGAGATCGATGCGAGCGCCTCACCGCGAAAGCCGAGCGTGGCAATGCGGTCAAGGTCTTCTACATCCAGCAGCTTGCTAGTGGCATGGCTGACAAACGCGTTGGTTACATCCTCGCGGGCGATGCCACACCCGTCGTCGGTTACGCGGATAAACGACACGCCGCCGTTTTGAATCTCCACCGTCACGGCAGTCGCGCCCGCGTCGATGGAGTTTTCTATCAGTTCTTTGACAACCGAGGCGGGGCGTTCTACCACCTCACCCGCGGCAATCAGCTCTGAAACGTGTTTTGATAGGATGTTTATCCGTGGGATGGCGTTCCCCTCCCCCCTATTATTTGAGCTCGGCGGCAATGCCGTAAAGCAGGTTAAGCGCCTCAATCGGTGTAAGGGTGTTCATGTCGATACGGCGCAGCCGCTCGATAATCTCACTGTTCTTTCCGCCTTCGAGTGTAAGCTGCATCTGCTCGTCCTGCGCGTCGTCCTTGCGGATACTGCGCTTGACGGTGATGTCACACCCTTCCTCTAAGCCCTTTAAAATCTCCTTTGCGCGGGTAATGACGCTTTCGGGTATCCCCGCCAGCTTAGACACCTCAATGCCGTAGCTATCGTCCGCGCCGCCGCGCACGATACGGCGTAAAAAGGTGATATCGTCGCCGCGTTTTTTTACCGCGATGTTGTAGTTTAGCACCCCATCCACCTGATTTTCAACCTCAGTCAGCTCGTGGTAGTGGGTTGCAAACAGCGTTTTTGCGCCAAGGCGGCGTTTATCCGCTATGTATTCGAGCACCGCACGGGCAATACTCATGCCGTCGTAGGTGCTTGTCCCTCTGCCGATCTCGTCAAGGATAATTAGACTTTTCGCCGTTGCGTTCTTTAGGATATGCGCAACCTCATTCATCTCCACCATAAAGGTGGATTGCCCCGTCGCTAGATCGTCCGACGCGCCCACGCGGGTAAAGATGCTGTCTACAATGCCTATTTTTGCGCTTTTTGCGGGCACAAAACAGCCGATCTGCGCCATTAGCACAACCAATGCCACCTGACGCATATAGGTGGATTTACCCGCCATGTTGGGACCTGTTATGATGGCGATGCGGTTTTTGTCCATATCCAGACGCACGTTGTTGGAAACAAACGGCGCACTGCCCCCCGACTGCTCAGCGAGAATGACCTCGATGACAGGGTGGCGGGATTCGTCGAGTACAATCTCGCCCGAAACATCCACGTCGGGGCGGGTGTAGCCCCGCTCGCGGGACACAAACGCAAACGAGCAAAGCACGTCAAGCCGCGCAACGGCACGCGCCGTGAGCTGAATGCGGTGTAGCTCGGCGGCAACCGCGCTTTTCACCTCGGAAAACAGCTCAGTCTCTAGCGCCGTAATCCGTTCGCTTGCGCCTAGCACACGGGTTTCGAGCTGCTTGAGCTCCTCGGTGATATACCGCTCGCAGTTGGCAAGCGTCTGCTTGCGAATATAGTCGGCGGGCACCTGCCCCGTATAGCTTTTGGATACCTCAAGATAGTAGCCGAACACCTTATTGTAGCCGATTTTTAGCGTCTTGATGCCCGTTTTATCTTTCTCTAGGCGTTCGGTCTCGGCGATGTACTCTTTGGTATTGCGAATGATCTCGCGGTATTCATCCACGCCTTGATGATACCCCGTCTTGATTACGCCGCCGTCCTTGAGGGTAATGGGCGGGTCGTCACTGATGGCGCGTTCGATGAGGTCTACAACGTCGACAAGCGGGTCAAGCTGGGTATGACACTCCTGCAGCAGGCGCGACCTTGTTTGGGCAAGCCGTTCCTTGAGCGCGGGAATCTTTTGCGCGGTCTGAGACAGTGCCTTTAGCTCTCTGGGCGTTGCGCTGCCGTACACAATGCGCGTCATGATGCGCTCAAGGTCGTAGATGCCCTCAAGCTGCGCGCGAGTGTCGCCTAGCAGCATGGTGTCGTGGTACAGCTCATCAACCGCAGTCAGGCGCTTTATGACCATGGTGGGGTTAAGCAACGGCTGTTCGATATAACTCTTAATCAGGCGCTTGCCCATTGCCGTTTTGGTTTTGTCCAGTACCCACAACAGAGTCGCACGCTTTTCTCGCGTACGCATGGTCTCGGTCAGCTCTAGGTTGCGGCGTGCCGTGACATCGAGGCTCATGTACTGGCTTACGCCGTACAGGTTTAATGAGATAAGGCGTTCCAAACCGCTTTTTTGCGTCTCGCCCAGATAGCGCAATAGCGCCCCCAGCGCCTTTACGGCAAACGGCTTGTCGTCAAGCTGCAGATGTGCAAGGCTTTGCTGCTTAAAGTGCGTCAGCACGGTCTGTACGCAGACCTCATCCTCAAAATAATCGTCACCGAGCACCGAAGCAACGCAGGCGATGCGTTCCTTTAAAAATCCAGTCAGCTGCCTTGCATGCCCCGCCTCGGTGTTTAATAAAACCTCACTCGGAGAAAACCGCCCTGTTTCGTTGATTGCGGCGGAAACAATATCCTGCTCGTTTAGCTCAATAAGGTTGATGTCGCCGGTGGTAATGTCAGAATACGCGGCACCCGCATATCCCCCTTGGATATACAGCACCGCGATATAGTTGTTTTCCGCCTCGTTAAGCATACTGCTTTCGATCACGGTGCCCGGGGTTACAACGCGCACCACCTCGCGGCGCACTATGCCTTTTGCTGTACTCGGGTCTTCGGTTTGCTCACAGATGGCGACCTTGTACCCTTTTTTGACAAGGCGGGCGATATACGCCTCACAGCTGTGGTGGGGCACGCCGCACATGGGCGCGCGTTCCTCCTGCCCGCAGTCGCGACCAGTCAAAACAAGCTCAAGCTCCTTGGACGCGGTAACCGCGTCGTCAAAGAACATCTCGTAAAAATCACCCAGGCGAAAGAACAGGATGTAGTCCTTATGCTGCTCCTTGATTGCCCGGTACTGCTGCATCATTGGTGACAGCTCTGCCACGTTGCCTGTCCCCTTTCCCCCGATGAAATAGC
>JAEZDF010000142.1 GCA_023429685.1 Bacillota bacterium | reverse complement strand
GGACTTACCTGCGTGGTACAGATTGCAAAGGATCAGGGCGGTGATCTGGATGCGCTGTTTCGCGCCTATGCCCGCGCATGGCGCTCGAAGTCCACGCCGGAGTACACTTCCTATCTGTTAAAAACAGACTCCCATTCGCCCGATAAGTATCGTGTCAACCAGATACTCAAAAACATCGATGAGTTCTATGAGGTGTATGACATTAAAGAAGGCGACGGAATGCATCTGCCAGTCGATGAACGGGTGCGCATATGGTAGCTAACCCTTAAATAATTACTTTGAAAACATCCCGTTGCCGAGTGAAAAAATCGGCGACGGGATGTTTTGTTGCACTGTATAATCATGTGTTTTTGTTTGACAATAAGCGGCCATATTGCTATAATAATGTTGCACAAAACAGATGCGGGTTTAGCTCATTTGGTAGAGCGCCACCTTGCCAAGGTGGAGGTAGCGAGTTCGAACCTCGTAACCCGCTCCATACAATCTGCAAATAACTATAATCTTCAGAGCGCTTGAAATTCAAGGGCTTTTTCTTTTTATGTGGCTTGCTGTGGGTAATATTGTGCTGGGTTTATTCAGTGCTATAATAGAGCCAAACGATAAAAGAGGGGCGGTAAACGGATATGAAACACGCGGTGGTCACAGGAGGCGCAAACGGAATCGGGCGCTGTATTACAGAAAACCTGCTTGAAGCGGGTGTAGCGGTAGCCATCATTGATACAGACGCAGTATCCGGCGAGATGCTCAGTCGCAAATACGGCAAGCAACTTTTGTTCTATTGCGGTGATATAGCAGAGCAAGCGGCACTTGACGCGTTTATCAAGCTAATAACAAATCAAACAAAAGAGGTAGACATCCTAATCAACAATGCATGTGTTACACGTGGCGGGTTGAATAGCTGCGGCTATGAAGACTTTAACTATGTATTGCGTGTGGGTGTATCCGCTCCGTTCTATCTGACTCAGCAGCTGACCCCGTATTTTACACAGGGCGCTTCGGTCGTCAATATCTCTTCAACCAGAGCGTACATGTCTCAACAGAATACGGAAAGCTATACGGCCGCAAAAGGCGGGATTGCAGCGTTAACCCATGCCATGAGCGTTACACTGTCTGGTAAGGCGCGGGTCAATTCCATATCCCCGGGCTGGATTGACACCGGCGCTTATCAGCACGAGCAAAACTACACTCCAAGCGATACAGAGGCGGATATTGCGCAGCATCCCGCTGGAAGAATCGGCACACCGCAAGATATTGCGGACATGGTGTTGTACCTGTGCAGCGATAAGGCGGGCTTTGTTACAGGCGAAGATATTATAATCGACGGCGGCATGACAAAACAGATGATCTACCACAATGATTACGGATGGAGGCTTCATCTATAACGTCAAAGCAACTTTTAGCAATGGTCATTCAGCTTTTACTTGAAAACCTTGGTATTATATGAGATAATCAGAGTAGCATAGTACCAAATATTTGGAACGAGGGTGTTGTTTTGACGTACGAAATCTTTGGTGGAAATCTCCCCGCAGTTTCTATTAAGTTGCAGCAGGGCGAAAGCATCTATACCGAGTCCGGCGGTATGTCGTGGATGACCGACAATATTACAATGGAAACCAATATGAAGGGCGGCCTGATGAAGGGTCTTGGCAGAATGCTGACCGGCGAATCGCTGTTTATGGCTACCTTTACAGCCAACGCTCCGAATCAGGAGATTACCATCGCGTCTTCTTTTCCGGGTGAGATTATCAGCCTTGAACTGTCTCCCGGTAAAGAGTACATATGCCAAAAGGGCGCGTTCCTGTGTGCCCAGCCCCATGTTGAACGCTCCAACGAGATAACCAAAGGCGTAGCGAGCGGTTTATTTGGTGGTGAAGGCTTTATCTTGCAGCGCTTAAAGGGTTCCGGTCTTGCGTTTTTAGAGGTTGACGGTTCGCTGCGCAAGGTAACACTTGCCCCAGGCGAAAGGATAAAGGTGGATACAGGAAACGTAGCGGCATTCGAAGCCACAATGGGCTACACGGTTGAGACGGTAAAAGGCTTTAAAAACGTCCTGTTTGGTGGGGAAGGTCTGTTCTTAACGGTGCTACAGGGTCCCGGTGTCGCCTATCTGCAGACCATGACCATGCCCGGTTTTGTGGGCAGAATTGTGCCCTACCTTCCCAAAAGCAGCAACTAATGTATCGGTGCTATCGATTGGGGTCTTAGCCTCGACGTGCAGTTTACATAACAACGAGTCGGTTGTCACTTACCCTAAGCTTAAGTTAACCTAAAAAAGTGGCAGAGCATGTAACGCTCTGCCGCTTTTGCAAGCTGTGAGACATTATGCTATAATGACCCTATAAGAAGGCGGATTTTCCGCGCGTGGCGCGGAGCTATCGGCGGCGCGTTTCGCCATAGCATAATCGGATTTGGCAGAATTCATACCGCTTTGCGGCTATCGTGTAATGTCATTTATTCCGTTGCACAAAGATGTATTTGGCGGGTGAAGCAGACATGCTAAATGTGTTGTGCTGTGACTGTAACCCACAGCATTTATGTGAGCTAGTCAATCAATTAAACATGCTGCCCTGTTCGGGAAAGCTTAATGTCAGCGCAGTAACTGATTCTACCCAATTGGAGGCGGTAGTTTCGGAACAGACTGATCTGCTGATCTGTGACGTGCTGCTCGGCAATCACAGCGGGATAGCATTTGCAAAAGCAATAAAGAAGCGATTTCCCCATATCGCCATCCTGTTTGTATCCGTCTTTCTCGGTTATTGTGAGGATATTTACGGAGTGGAGCATATCGCATTTATCCGCAAGCCTGTTGTAGCCGAAAAATTGTTGCCACCGGTTCTTAAAGCGATGGAACAGAGTGCGACCAACAGAGCAAACTATATCCTTTTGCGGACCAAAAGCATTACCACTACCGTGCATATAAGCTCTATCCTATATGTAGAGACGGTAGCGAAGCAGGTGAATGTGGTAACAGACGACAGCTTTTATTCTTTATCACATAGACTGGAGAGTATTCTTGCTTCATTAGACGCTCGTTTTGCTCAGTACGCAGAGGGGAGCTATGTTAACATGGAGCAAATCAGTGTGCTAAATAAAACGGCTATTACGTTATTTGACTCGACGGTACTACCATTAGAAAAGCACTGGTACACATCACTTAAAAAGGTTTACATAAATTATCTAAGCGAACGGGAATCTGGTAGTGCAAGGGTGAAGGTTTTGCAGCCCGAACCACTATAATTGTGTGATGTGAGCAAACGGAAAAATAGACCGGTTTATCACCACTCGTGGTGTGATAAACCGGTCTTAGTCATTAAAGCTGACTGGTGAATATAGAAAACAGAATATCCCCTGATTTTGGAAGAAATTCATGCCCGTGGTCAGGGTACAAAATCATCTCTTTTTCGCAATCAAGATTATTATAGATCGCATACTGCGTGGAAGGCGGGCAGATCATATCTGACAATGCGGTTAACATAATTACTTTTGTTCGAATTCGTTCTGCGTGGTTGTGAAGGTCAATGTACCCAAGTTTGCGGAACACCTCTTCTTCGCGTTCGTGTAAAGGGTCTTTGAATCTGAAGTAGTTTAACAGCTCGCTGTACGCGCTGTGGGCAATATCCATCGATTCCCACACCCTGAGGTAATCAGACAAAAAGGGATATCCGGCACACGCAAGCTTAATGCGTGGCTCCAGACTGGCGCACGCAAGGGTAAGCGCTCCGCCCTGTGAAAAACCGGTAGCCCCAACCCGAGCGTCGTCTACAAAGGGCATTCCCATTACGATGCGAGCGAGCTGAGCGGTATCCAAAAAGGCATTGCGGTAAAACAGCTTATGCGGATCTGGGTCGTCGAGTCCTTTGATGATATGCCCTTCCAGTGTTTCCCCCTTCACGGCAACCGTGTCATCCGAAAGCCCCCCTTGACCGCGTGTGTCTAAAGCCACCACTACAAAGCCGAATTTCGCATAGGTTACCTTGTCAATCCAGTCGCCGCTATTGGCGTGGTAACCGTGAAACATCAGTATGGCGGGGCAAGGCGTATCGGTGTTGATGGGTTTCACAAGCTTTGCGTGTAGTGAAGAGCCGCCAACCCCGGTAAAGCTCATGTGGTAGCATTCCACGCCATCGGCCTTAAAATTAGCCTGCGTCAGTGTGTACTCCATGTTCTGGTTGTCAAGCTCCTTAAGCGCGGCTGCCCAGTAAGCGGCAAAATCCTTCGGGCGCGGGTTTGTACCCTTGTACTTTTTGAGTTCTTTGAGCGGCATATCGACGATTGGCATTTGCACATCCCCATTTCTTCTTTACGACTTTACGACCTTGGTTGCAAACGTGTTTACATAAATACAGCTGTTTCTGTTCCAAAATTAACAGGTTGTTGATGATTGACTGTTAATATCATTGTAATATAATATACAGGAAACGGGAAAAAGATACAAGAAGCAAATCGGATTTTTATGAGCTCAAAAAGGAGATGACCCGATGCGGTTTATTAAAATGATTACCCTGCTGGTCGGATTTATACCGCTTTTATTGTTTGGGTGCCAGCTTCAGCAGACTCCTGCTGCTTCTTCGCAGCCAAACAGCTCCCAAGCCGTCGCGCCTATTGCAAATCAGAGTGAGGCAGACTGGCTGCTTTCTGCCGTTTACCGCAATGTAAAATACGCTTCATATATGTCAACTGAGCAATACGACGCCCTGTTTGGAACAAGTGGGTTAATCCCCGGCGATCCCGTTGTTTCCCCCGACGGCGGAAGCATTATGTACTTCTACCCCGCGGAGTTTGAGGAAGAAGCTGCGTTGTTTCGATATGACCTTTTTGAGCAAACAACACAGACGATTCTTTCTCAAAAGGACATTGGAACAACGCAGTCGATTAAATGGCTGCAGTGGCAGCAGGACGGCACCCTGCTCTTGGTAATCGGCTACCGTTACGGAACCATCTCTCCCGGGGGTGCGCTATACCTGCTTACCCCCGAAGAAGCCCCCAAGCTGCGCCTGTTGTATGCAACACAGGGCGAGTACGAGCAGGTGCTTTCTGCCCAGCTTAAGGGAGATACACTTGAGCTTACGCTCGCCGAATTTGACAACGAGTTCTTAGACTATGCAAAAACCTCGCGTACCGTAAAGGTCAACCCCGCGTCGGCACCGTATGCCCAGCTTTTCGGCGTACCCGGCGCAAGCGACGATGCAATTGCGGTAATCATCAATCAGCCCGAAACCGCTGTACTTGCCGCATACCCAAACCTAGACCGATATGAGCATGACCAAAGCGGGGAGTCGATGCTTGTGGTTCCTTCGCAGGAGGGTACGAGGATTACCCTTGAGAAAATGGAATTCAGCGAAGCGCAGGGAGATTTTGTCGCAACCGCTGTGGTTTATGATAGGATGTCGATGGCAGGGCAGGCACTCTATATTCAGGCGGTACGTCCCGAGGGAGGTCTCCAACTTCGCTTGACGGTGACCAGCGGCGAGAAGACGGTGGTGTACCTGATAACCTATAACGGAAGAGACGGCACGCCCGAACGCGAAGAGCTATAATAAAGCGGGATTGTATTACTTGGTATGTTTTCGCTTTGTAGCCCATGATACGAGCGGAGCGTAAACGAAACAGGAAAAATATTCTTGACAAGTGAACAGTTGTTAACTATACTGAAGTTAACAACTGTTCACTTTTTTATGGTGGTGTGTATGAATACAAAGGATAAGATATGGAATACGGCGCTTGAACTGTTTTCAAAAAGCGGATTCGAAGGGGTATCGGTGCGCGATATCGCGTCCGCTGTGGGGGTGCGCGAAAGCGCATTATACCGCCACTACAAGAACAAGCGTGAGATCTACGATGTGATACTACTGCAATACAGTGCGCACATGAACGCGTTTTTTGCGCAGATGAACCTTGCTAATCAGGATGGCGCATTTATCGACGGACAAAATGCTGTCGCTTTCTTTGGCACCGTCACCGAGCAGCAGCTGGTTGATATGGGCAGACAGATATTCTATTTTCTGTTTTGTGACCAGATTAGCACAAAGGTGCGAAGAATGCTGACGATAGAGCAGTATAAGAACAAAGCTGCGGCAGAGCTCTACCGAAAAATATCGTTTGAGGACGCGTTGTCCTATCAGTCCGGGTTGTTTCAAGATATGATTAACCATGGATTGTTTCGCCCGGCGGATCCGGATATCATGGCACTGCACTTTGTTGCCCCGATGTTCTTGTTTTTTTACAAGTTTGACGATGACGAGCAAGGGCTTGCGCTCGCGCAGGAGATGATCGGAGAGCACATCAAGCAGTTTGGTTGCATCTATGCGCCTTAACAGTGGACTGAAATTCAGATTATTAGCAGAAGGATGATGGTTATAATGAAGATTACTGTTATTCACGGCGGAAGGAAAAACGGCAGCACATATCAATGCGCGAGGAGATTCATAGAGGCTGTCAGCAAAAGGACGGAGAATGAGCCGGAGGTTACCGAGTTCTTATTGGCACAGGATGCCCCGCCGTTTTGCAAGGGGTGCTTTTCCTGTTTTCAGAACGGGGAGAACTCCTGCCCCCATGCGGACAAGGTACAGCCAATTGCCGAGACAATCAAGCAGGCTGATATTGTTGTGCTGACATCCCCCGTGTACGCGATGGATGTAACGGGGCAGATGAAGACACTGCTCGATCACCTGTGTTACATGTGGATGTCTCATCGCCCCGCGCCCGAGATGTTTCGCAAGGTCGGTGTCACCATTAGCACGACAGCAGGTGCGGGGCTTTCGCACACAGCAAAAACGCTGGCGAACAGCCTAAACTATTGGGGTGCGCGCAAAACACTCCGATATAAAAACGCGGTAGCAGCGTCAAGCTGGGCGGAGGTTAGTGATAAAAAGCGCGCTGAGATTGACAAAAAGCTCGGGCGCTTAGCAGACTGCGCAGTTAGTGCGGTGCGGCGAATCGACCGTTCTGCCCCCAGGCTGTTTACTCGCTTTTTCTTTTTCCTTATGAAAGGCATGATGAAGAGCAACACCTGGTGCAAGCGCGATCGTAACCATTGGGAACACCGTGGTTGGCTAAGCGGAGCAAACCCCTTTTAAACTAGAATACAACCTTTTTACCCCAACCGTATGATGCTGCGGTTGGGGTTTTGGTTTGTACACCCGTTTCTTCTGGGCGTGAAAACCGAACACAACCCAAGCTGGATTAATATAATGGGTTGTAACGCAAACGGGGTGAATAAATGAATGAAATTTTATCAGTAAATGCGGTGATGCAAAAGTATCAGGCACAAAACGGGGAGGTCACCGCACTAGAACATATTAGCTTTACCGCGCAAGAAGGTGAATTCATCTGTATCGTCGGTCCCAGCGGCTGCGGCAAGAGCACCCTGCTTTCGGTCATAGCCGGGCTAGAAAAGGCGACACGCGGCTCGGTGCTGCTAGACGGTAAACCGGTGGAAGGGGTTTCTGCGCAGGTCGGATATATGCTGCAGCGCGATAATCTGCTAGAATGGCGCAGCATCTGGAAGAACGTACTGCTTGGACTGGAAATACAACATAAGTTAAGCGACGAAACAAAACAATACGCAGATGAGCTAATCAGAACATATGGGCTAAACGAGTTTCGCAACAACTACCCGTCACAGCTTTCCGGCGGTATGCGTCAGCGCGTGGCATTGATTCGCACCCTTGCGGTACGCCCGCGCATCCTGCTGCTGGATGAAGCCTTTTCCGCGCTTGACTTCCAGACCCGCCTTTCGGTGACCGATGATGTTTACCATATACTAAAAAACGAAAACAAAACCACGCTTATGGTAACCCATGATATCCCCGAGGGTATCAGCATGGCGGATCGCATGATTGTACTGAGCCGCCGCCCTGCCGTAATCAAGAACATATATGAGATTAAGTTTGACCCTTCCTGCGCCTCTCCGCTCGAACGAAGAAACAATCCGCAGTTTGGAAGATACTTTAACGAGATATGGGGGGAGCTCGATGTTATCGCGTAAAAAAGAGGAAACCGGCGTATCGCAGGAACGGCGGGAGTATCTGGCACGCATTCAAACACGCAAGCGGCTAATCACAATAACCCGTGTGATGATTCTTGTGCTTTTTGTTGGGCTGTGGGAGGCGATGGCGCGTCTTGGCATTATCGACAGCTTCATTATGAGCCAGCCCTCAAGAATACTCAAAACAATAATGGGGTTTTCTAACAACGGGCTGCTTGGACATGTTTGGGTTACCAGCTACGAAACAATTACAGGCTTCTTGCTTGGCACCATTATCGGCACAGCCATTGCGGTTGCACTGTGGTGGTCTGGATTTTTGGCAAAGGTAAGTGAACCGTTTTTAGTGGTGCTTAACAGCTTGCCGAAGGTGGCACTGGGACCTGTCATCATTATCTGGGCGGGAGCAGGCGCCCGCGCAATCATTGTCATGGCTCTTGCAATCTCGCTGATTGTTACTGTACTCGAGATGCTAAACGGGTTTCGGCAGACAAATCACGAGCTGCTGCGAATGGCGCAGACGTTTGGCGCAAAGAAGTATCAGGTCTTTGCTTTGGTTGTAATGCCCTATAACCTTCACACCATCTTTAACACGCTCAAGGTGAATATCGGGCTCTCGCTTGTGGGCGTCATCTCGGGTGAATTTCTCGTGTCGAAGGCGGGGCTAGGGTACTTAATCGTCTATGGCGGTCAGGTGTTTCAGATGGATCTGGTTATGACAAGCGTTATCATCCTTGCCGCAGTTGCCGCAATCATGTATCAAAGTGTTGTGATAGCCGAGCGGGTGGTTACTCGCGCAGTCAGCCATACGGGGTAGTTTAACGGCGCGGCTAGGCGCCGCCAAATATAGATCGATTTTCTCTACAGCTTGAAAGGAGAGTCTTCATGAAAAAACTCATGCGGTT
>JAEZDF010000109.1 GCA_023429685.1 Bacillota bacterium | reverse complement strand
GCAATCGCAATCGCCTCCTCCATCGTGTCAAACCCGATGACGGGGAACACCGGCCCGAAGATCTCCATATCCTTTGCAATGTCCATATCGGGGGTGCATTCCAGCACCGTGGGGTCTACAAATGCGCCGTTTCGTTTTCCGCCAAAGCGTAAAACTGCACCCTGTGCGATGGTGTCCTTAATCTGCTGCTCCACCTCTTTGGCGGCGCGCTCGCTGATGACCGGTCCCATCTCCACTGTGGGGTCGGACGGGTCGCCTACCTTAATCGCGCCAAGGCGCTTCACAAGCTCCTCGGTAAATGCGGCGCGGATGCTGTTTTGTACGATGAAGCGCTTGCTTGCGCAGCAGGTCTGCCCCGCGTTGCCGATGCGCCCATTAATGGTCTCGGTAAGGGCAAGCTCAAGGTCGCAATCGTCAAAGATAATCAGCGGGTCGTTTCCGCCAAGCTCAAGCGATACCCGCTTGAGGTCGTTCGCGCAGGTCTTGGCGAGGGTTACACCTACCTCGGTGCTGCCGGTAAAGCTGACTGCGGCAATGCGCTTGTCGGTGGTCATCTGTGCGCCCACCTTGCTGCCCGAGCCGGTCAGGCAGGAGATTGCCTTTTTGGGTAGCCCGCTCTCAACCAGAAGCTCGCACAGAATCAGCGCGCTGCGGGGGGTGTTTGTAGCGGGTTTTAGTACCACGCTGTTGCCGGTTACGAGCATGGGTGCCGTTTTGTGCGCCGCAAGCTCAAAGGGGTAGTTAAAGGGCACGATGCAGGCAAACACGCCAAGCGGCTCGTGTACGGTAAACGCCACGTCGCCCTCGGAGCGCGACTCTGCGCTATAAGGCAGGGTGTGCCCGTAAAACGTGTTAGCAGCGGCGCTGAAGATACGGAAGATTGCGGCGTTTGCTGCAACCTCTACGCGGCACTGCTCGATGGGCTTGCCGCCCTCTTCGCACATCACCTTAGCGATGCGCTCCTCATTTTGCATAACAAGCACGGCATAGCGTTCCATAATGGCAAGCTTTTCGTGCAGCGGGTACGCCGCCCACTCCTTCTGCCCCTCTACCGCTAGGGTAATGGCGCGATCCACGTCCTGCTCGGTCGCGGCGGGCACCGTGTCTACACACTTCCCGGTTACGGGGTTTATTACCTCAACGACGCCGTTGTCCGACGCGTCGGTCCATTCTCCACCGATAATCATCTTCATAGAAAAAATCCTCCTTAGTAACAAACAAAACTTTTCAATTGATATTTAAGCTTGTTTGCTTTATAAAGCCTTTAGATAGCTGCAATCCTCCGCCAGGGAGGTAAACACGTCGCCGGTATAGGCATACTCGCGCTCGACGATATACGCCTTTGTCCCCTGCGCGTCTGCGGTCTTTTTAATCTCGGGCATATTCACGATGCCGTCGCCCAGCTTGCAGTTGATCTTGCGAAACTCGTCAAACCGCGCCTTCTGCTCGGGTGTAAAGATGGGTCTGCCGTCCGCGTCGCGTTGTACACCCTTAAACACCTTGCTAAACTGGTCGTCCGGTCCGTAGATGCGCGAGGTTTCCTTGACGTGTAGCAGCTCAAACCGTCCGTTGTACTGCTTAATGAACTCTGACGCATTCACACCCGCACGCCACGCCCACGCGACATCCAGCTCAAAGAACACAAGCTCGGGGTCGGTGTTGCGAATTAAAACGTCGATAACCGTTTGGTTGTCGTACACATCAAAGTCGCTGTTGTGGTTGTGGTAGCCAAATCGCAGACCTGCTGCGTTGCTGCGCTTGCCCCAATCGTTTAGCTTCTGCGCCGCTTCGTACGCCTCCTCCTTGCTTGCCACGTGTAAGCCCGGGCACACAAGATACTGGCAGCCCGACTCGGGCAGGTACGCAATCTGCTCGTCAAACTGGTCCATGCGGATATGCGCGCCGATGACGCTCATGTTCAGCTCTGCAAGGCGTGCCTTTAGGTCTTTAGCGCTGTAGCCGCCGTAGATGCCGTCAAACAGCTCCAGTCCGTCGTAGCCCGCCTGCGCGATTTTTTGGATAGAACCTTCAAAGTCCTCCCTAAACTCGCGCGAGCAGGATGCGACCTGCACATATACCTTCTCCATACTGTAATCCTCCTTTAAAAGGGGCAGGGGACACGGCGCCCCCTGCCAAAAAAATGCGTTATTGTTTTAAGATTTCCTCTACGCGGCGGATGACCTCAAAACACATATGCGAGTTGTGGAACGGGCACTTGCCGCCGTTGAGCTTGTCAAACCCGTGCATGCCGTCCACCACTTGGTAGCCGCTTTCGTCCACCACGACGTTGTTAAACCAGTCGCCGTCCTTGTGGTTGATAAAATACTTCTCGATGTACTCAAGCTGGTTTTCGCACGCCTGCAAAAACGCCTCGTCGCCCGTCAGCTGGAAGCCAAACAGCATGGCCGTAACCGCCTCTGCCTGTGCCCACCACACGTGGCTTTTATCCCGCTCTCCGGTTTCGAGGTTTTCGCCGTTGTACAGGCTGTGCCACGGGTCAAAGTCGTTTTTCATCACGTTTCTCAGCACGTCTTCGCACACAGCTGCCACTGCATCGATTAGCTCCTTGTCGCCCGTCAGGCGCGCCACATCCATGGCAAGGTAGCTTAGCTCGCAGTCGTGACCAAAGCTCTGGTGGTTGCCCAGTCGCTTGCGGTCTGCGTCAAAGAAGGTGCAAAAGTTGTGCCTTTCTTTGTCGTACAGAAGATCAGTAATACATTGGGCAAGCTCGTGCAGCACCGGCTTAATCCGCGGGTCTTTGGTGGCGCGGTACAGCTGGTCGTATGCCTGCATCAGATGGTGCGGGAACACGATGGCGTCGGGCGGGAACGACATGCGCCCCGTCGACAGCTTCTGTACGGGTGTCCAGTCCCGCGCCAGGTTGTTCGGGTAGTCTGCCGCGCCGCGCTTGACCTTGGTCTCGATGATGTCAAAGGTCTCCATTGCCGCGCGTAACGCCTCGGGGTCGCGGGTGGCGTGATAGTATGCGGCGCATGCCATAATAAAGAACGCCTCGCTGTAAAGAGGCTTCTCGTCGCTTACCACCTTGCCGTCCTTATCCAAAAAGCTGTACGCACCGCCTAGCTCGCGGTCGTAAAAATGCTTCATCAGATAATCAAAGGTGTACTTTGCCCGGTCTAAATAGATTTCGTCGCCAAACTGCATAAACGCGTGGGCATACGCGTATACCATGCGTCCGGTAAGCACCAGCGAGCGGGGCTCGGTGTTTTCGCGCTTCATATCCAGCGTTACCGTGCTGTAAAAGCCGCCGTTCTCTTTATCCATAATGTACTCGCTGCACCAAAACGGAAAGATGTGAAGCTTTGCGTTATCCAGCGCGCGTTTTCTTAGGCTAATTAGACGTTCGGTAAGGATCATCTATCGGTTCCTCCCGTATTACTCAAAAATTATGGTCTGTCCGCTTTCGGACGAACGGTAGATTGCGTCTAGGATGCGGGTTACTGTAAGCGCCTGCTCGGGCTTAACAAACAGCTCGCCGCGACCAAGCAGCGCGTTAACCCAGATGGTAGCCTCTGCGTCGTTGGGCAGAACCATGGGGTTGCGGTCGATGAGTCCGGGAGGGGCCATACGGAACATGTTGCGGGTGCTTACCTGCGAAACAACCTGACGGTTGGCGATAACGTGGTTGGCACGCACGCCGTCCTCGGTGTCAAGTCCGCCCTTGGTGCCGCACAGCAGTACGCTGGAACGGGGGGTAACCATGTTAATTGCCCATGCGCAGCGCAGGTTAATCAGCGCGCCGTTCTTCATGCGCACAAAGCCGAATGCGGAGTCCTCCAGCTCGTACTTTGCGGGGTCCCAGTTGCCAAACTCGTTGCCCATCTCGTCGGGGGTAGCGTACTTGCCTATCTTGGCAAACGAAACGCCGGTTACGCTCTGAACCTCGTAGTTGTTCATCATCCACAGGGTAAGGTCCAGCGAATGGGTGGCGATGTCGATCAGCGGTCCGCCGCCCTGATCCTTCTTGCTGGTAAACACGCCCCAGGTGGGGATGCCACGGCGACGCAGCGCGGTGGTCTCGGCGTAGTAGATGTCGCCCAGTGCGCCGGTATCCACATAATCCTTCATGGCGATGTTGCTGTCAAAGTGACGGTACTGGTAACCGATGGTCAGCAGCTTGCCTGTCTTGTTTCTTACTTCGAGCATCTTCTCGGCATCCGCCGCGGTGGCTGCCATGGGCTTTTCGCACATAACATGCTTGCCTGCTTCCATAGCGGCACACGAGATCTCGCAGTGCAGCACATTGGGGGTCAAAACGTGAATTGCGTCGATCGATTTGTCCTCGAGCAGCTTTCTGTAGTCGGTGTAAACCTTTGCGCCCGGTGCGCCGAACTTGCCCGCCGCTTCAACGGCGCGCTCCTCGATTACGTCGCAGAACGCCGCCATCTCGACGTCTTTCTGTCTTGACATTGCCGGTAGGTGCTTGTCTACGGCGATTCCGCCGCAGCCGATAAAGCCTATCTTTAGTTTTGCCATTGTTTAACCCTCTCTTTTTCTATAAAGTCGTTTTAAATAGTTGGTTAACTATAATTACCCGCGGTGCGGGCTAAAAACCGTTACACAAACAGCATAGAAAGGAAGTCGCGGACACAGCGCCGCCAAACGTTCCAATCGTGGCTGCCGGGATAGGTGCGGATGAGGTGCGCGCCGCACTGCTCGGGCGAAAGCCCTTTTTGCTCCATCAGCAGGCTGTCCTGCTCAAACATCCCACGAAACGGGTCGGCGGTGCCGATGGCGCGAAAGAACAGGCGAAAATCCTTGCCAAATTTCTGTGCGTCGTCGAGTGCGCTTAGATACTCCCGTCCCTCGGCTATGCTGGGCAGGGGCTGCACAAAGCCGCTAAATATACCCGCCCATGCAAACAGCTCGGGATGCGTTAGGGTCGTCATGCTGGTCTGCATCGAGCCCATGCTCAGCCCCGCCATCGCGCGGTTTTGGCGGTCGGTTTTTACGCGGTAGGTTTTTTCTATAAACGGAATACAGTCCTTCACCAGCAGACGCTCGAGCAGCATGGCCTCCACGCGGCTGCCCTCGTCGGTGTGCTGCTGTACCATGCCGTTGTTCATTACAATAATGCAGGGTTGCGCCTTTTCTTGTGCGAGCAGGTTATCCATAATGAAGTTCACCTTGCCCTGATATACCCAGCACTGCTCGTTTTCGCCGTGCCCGTGCTGCAGATACAGAACAGGGTACTGCTCGGTGCCGCCGTTCATATAGCCGGGCGGCGTGTAAACCATGCAGCTCTCATAGCGCCCCGTTACCGACGAGCGGTAGTATTCCCGCGACACCGCGCCGTGGGGAACGTCCATAAGATAATAAAAATCCTCCCCTGCCTGGGGCAGGTCGGCCATGTTGGTGGCGACCGATGCGCCAAAACCGATGGGAGCCATGGGGTTTAGCACCGAAACGCCATCCACCAAAAAGAACAACGGACGCATGCCGCCTTGTCCAATCTCAAGCTCCGCCGTCCACACCCCGTTTTCCTGTTTCGTCAGCGGGAGGTTGCCGTGAAAGGTGCGCAACGCCACCTCGTTTGCGGTGGGTGCGTGGAAGTTGACGCGAAAGTGCGTATCGCTTATCACCTCAACCCCTTTGGGGATGTGCAGTTGCGCGTCGCTGAGCAGCGAGCCCAGCTTCGGGTCAACAGGCATCTGCGGGCTGTGCGACAGCGCAAGTGAGTAGAGCGCCTCGTTAAGAGGGCGCGTCTTTGGCATAAAGAGACCTCCTTTGCTCGTTCTTCTATATCTATTTTAGTTTAATCATAACATTGCAGCTGTTTGGCTTCTTGCAAAAAAGAACGGAAATCTTTTAATTATGTTCAACACCCGCCGCTTGCGGCAGCCGCCAGTAAGGCGATGGCTGCCGTAAGCGGCGCGACAGCATACATTATCAAAAAAATTTTGCGTTAGTTTAAATGCGTCTGTAGGGTATTGGCGGTAAAATGGTAGTTGTAAAGGTTTATTGTCGTTTCCCCTCGCTTTTCAGACATCCTTTGTAAGTATGGCTGTGAAGCAATTTTCTTTTGTTCATTATTAGTAAGGAGATGTTTATAAATGAAACTTAAAATCGGTATCGTCGGCTGCGGCGGCATCGCAAACGGCAAGCACCTGCCCTCGCTGAAGAACAACGCGGACCTGTGCGAGCTTGTGGCATTTTGCGATATTAAGCCCGAGCGCGCCGAAAAGGCTGCACAGGAGTACGGCACAGCGGACGCAAAGGTGTACACCGACTACAAAAAGCTGCTCGAGGACAAATCAATCGACGTGGTGCATGTGCTTACGCCCAACGTCACCCACTGCCCTATCACGGTAGCGGCGTTTGAAGCAGGCAAGCACGTGATGTGCGAAAAGCCCATGGCACACAACACCGAGGACGCAAACAAGATGCTCGCCGCGTGGAAAAAGAGCGGCAAGAAGTTCACCATCGGCTACCAGAACCGCCTTCGCCCCGATGTGCAGATGCTGCATACGGCGTGCGAAAAGGGCGAGCTGGGCGAGATATACCTTGCCAAGGCGCACGCGGTTCGCCGCAGAGCTGTACCCACCTGGGGCGTGTTCCCCGATAAGTCGCTGCAGGGCGGCGGTCCACTGATTGACATTGGCACCCACGCGCTGGATATGACGCTGTGGTGCATGGATAACTACGAGCCCGCCAGTGTATCCGGCTCTGTGTACTACAAGCTGGGCGGTCTTGCCCAGGCGACCGAGGGCAACGCGTTTGGCCCATGGAACCCGGAAACCTATGAGGTAGAAGACTCGGCGTTTGGCATGATTCATATGAAAAACGGCGCTACCATTATGCTCGAGGCATCGTGGGCGCTTAACGTGCTTGAAAGCCGCGAGGCTTCCACCACCCTGTGCGGAACCAAGGCGGGTGGCGAGATCTATTCGGGCATGAGCTACCCCAAGGACGAGCTAGTCATCAACCGCGGGCACAACGGTCAGCTGACCGAGGAGCGCATCTCGGCGGGTGGCGGCGTCGCCTACTTTGAGGGCAGCGCGGGCGACCCCGGCACACAGGAAAACCGCCAGTGGCTCGAGTGCATTATAAACGATACCCAGCCCCTTGTGCGCCCCGAGCAGGCATATGTCGTCACCCAGATCCTTGAGGCGATCTACCGCTCTGCCGAAGAGGGCAAAGAGATTGTATTTGAGTAATAGCAACCATCTGTCCCCGCTAACAAGATATAGGAGGGCATAAAGCAATGAAGATAGGATTTGTAAGCGCCATCCTCGACGGGTGGACGTATGAAGAGATGATGGACGCCGCGGCCGAGCAAGGCTTCTTGTGTGTTGAGGTAGCCTGCTGGCCGTCGGGCAAGGCAGAACGCCGCTACGCCGGCGTCAGCCACATCGACGTGGATCGGGTTCTCACCGACGATGCGTATGCCCGCCATGTACTTGCGTATGCAAAGGAGAAGGGCATCGAGATTTCGGCCCTTGCCTTTTACCCAAATACCATGGACGGCGACCTGCAAAAGCGTGACGCGACCGTTGCGCACCTAAAAACCGTAATACGCGCTTCGGCACGGCTTGGCATCAATCTGGTTACGACGTTCATCGGACGCGACCAGACCAAAACGGTGGAGGATAACCTGACACTGCTTATGGAGGTTTGGCCCCCGATTCTACAGCTTGCCGAGCAGGAGGGCGTAAAAATAGCGATAGAGAACTGCCCGATGCTGTTTGGCTCCGACCAGTGGCCGGGCGGGCAGAACCTGATGACGACCCCCGCCTTGTGGCGCAAGGTGTTCTCTTTGCTTAACAGCGACCATCTCGGCATCAACTACGACCCCAGCCATTTTGTGTGGCAGGGCATCAACTACACAAAGCCGCTGTACGAGTTTAAGGACAAGATATTCCACGTACATTTTAAGGACATCAAGCTGTACCCCGATAAGCGCGACGACGTGGGCATTATGGCATACCCGCTTGAGTTTATGAGCCCGAAGCTTCCGGGACTCGGCGATGTGGACTGGGGACGGTTTGTCTCGGCTCTCACCGACATCGGGTATGACGGCTATGCGTGCATTGAGGTAGAAGACCGCGCGTTTGAGGCGAACAAGCAGAAGGTGCTTGATTCTTTGGCGCTCTCTAAACGGTTCCTGACGCAGTTTGTCATCTAACCCAAGAGTGCTGCCACCCCGCGCCGGCTAACGCCACTGCGCGGGGTATCTGTTTGGGCAGCCACCCCGTGCGCATATAATCCCCGTGCGCTATGGTATAGTCAATAAACTTGAAAACAGTCCCTGTTTTCAAGCGGCAGGTACTACCTGCCGCACGCCTGATGGCGTGTTTATTGACTATAGACTCCACAAATCGCCCACACTTGTGGGCCCCGCACGGTTTTTCGTGCGGTTCAAAACGGTTTCGTTTTGAAGTTTGTTGAGTATATATCACACCGCTCTCCGATAACCGGGTTGACATCATCTGGGGGGAACCCATAAAGCAAGCAGTCTAATTTGACGAATTGTTCATCGGGCAGCGGTATAAGAATATGAAGGAAAAACGGATGAAGTATTTAGAAACGGACAAACAATTTTACAAGCGGGCATTTGCCATCGCACTGCCCATCTCGGCACAAAGCATGATCACCATCGGCGTAAATATGCTCGACACCATTATGCTCGGCGCAGTGGGCGAGACTTCGCTTTCCGCGGCGAGCTTGGGCAACCAGTTTATCACCTTTTTTCAGATCTGCTGCATGGGCATCGGCATGGGTGCTTCGGTGCTCACCGCCCGTTATTGGGGCTGCAAGGACACGGTGTCACTGAAAAAGGTCATCACCATCGCCCTGCGCTTTGCTTTAATCTTTGCCTCGCTATTTACCGTGGTAAACTTCTTTTTTACCGAGCAGATCCTCTCCTTGTACAGCAAGGAGGCAAATGTCATCGCGGAAGGCGTCCAGTACCTGCGCTGGAGCACCCCTACCTTTTTGTTAATGGGGCTTACGCTCGTTTCCACCAACATTATGCGCAGCTTTAACCAGGTTCGCATCCCACTTTTATCGTCTATCTGCGCGTTGTTTGTTAACCTAATTTGTAACTACGCGTTTATCTTTGGTAAGCTCGGCGCGCCCAAAATGGGCACGGCGGGTGCCGCGCTGGGCACCGTTATCGCGCGTGTGTTCGAGCTTTTCATTGTGTGCGGCTACTTCTTCTTTGTGGATAAACAGATAGGCTTTCGCATCAAGAACCTGTTTGACCGTTGCAGCGACCTGGTTAAGGAGTACATCCGAGTTGCCATACCGGTGCTCATCAGCGACGGGCTGCTCGGGCTTGGCACCAACGCCCTCGCTATGATTATGGGGAACGTCGGCGCGGCGTTTGTCGCCGCCAACGCGATTACAATGGCAACCCAGCAGCTGAGCTCCGTATTCATACAAGGACTGGCGTTTGCAGGCAGCATCGTAACCGGGCAAACCCTGGGAGAGGGGCGCAAAGAGGATGCACAGCGGCAGGGCTACACCTTCTTTTGGCTTGCCCTAATCATCGGCTGTGTCGCGGCCGGAGTCATCTTCCTTGTGAGAACCCCTATCATCAGTGCCTACAACGTCTCGCCATCTACCGCAAAGCTCACCGAGCAGCTGATGGACGCCATCTGTATCATCGTCGTGTTCCAGGCGAGCAACAGCATGCTGACCAAGGGCGTACTGCGCGGCGGCGGAGACACCCGCTTCTTGATGGTGGCGGATATCATCTTCTTATGGGTTGTCTCGATTCCGCTGGGTGCGCTGGCGGGGCTTGTTTGGCATCTGCCCCCGTTTTGGATCTATATGTTCCTGCGCATTGACCACATTATTAAGGCAATCTGGTGCGTGTTCCGCTTACGGAGCATGAAATGGATTAAAAAGATTAAATCAGCTCCCCAAACGGAGTGCTAATAAAAGCATTCACCCAATCATCAGCCAAAGGAGAAATGAACATGAAGGACCATTCTTGCGCCATCGTGGGGCTGGGCGGCATGGGCAACTGGCACCGCGAGCTAATCTGCGGTCAGGGCAACTGGAACAACCACGACTGCGGACCGATTGAGCACCTGCAGCTGGCGGGCTGCTTTGACATCAGCGAAGAACGGCAACAGTTTGCCAAAAGCGTCGGCGTGCATGCCTACGATAGCTATACCGACCTGCTTGCCGACCCCAAGGTGGAACTCGTGATCTGCGCCACCCCAAACGACGCACACAAGCAGGTGGTGATACAGGCGCTGCAGGCGGGCAAGCACGTGGTGTGCGAAAAACCCGCGGCACTAAGCTCTGCGGAGTTTGCAAAGATGGTCGACGCCGCAAAGCAGTGCGGCAGGCTACTTACCGTGCACCAAAACCGCCGCTGGGACGAGGACTTTCTAACAATAAAAAAGCTGTATGACGAAAAAACACTCGGCGAGATGTTTCGCATTGAAAGCCGCGTGCAGGGCTGCCGCGGAATACCGGGAGACTGGCGGCAAGACCCGATGCGCGGCGGCGGCATGGTGCTGGACTGGGGCGTACATCTGCTCGATCAGGCACTGATGATGATACCCGAAAAGGTGCGCACCGTGTACGCGACGTTTACCAACATCACCAACGAGCTGGTAGAGGACGGCTTTACCGTAGAGCTGACCTTTGAAAGCGGACTGAAGTTTATAGTCGAGGTGGGCACCAGCAACTTTGTGTCGCTGCCCCGCTGGTATGCGCTTAGCCGCGACGGCACCGCCGTAATAGAAGACTGGAGATATGCGGGCAAGGTGGTGCGCATTACAAACTGGGATAAAAACGACGCCGTGCCTATCCGCACCGCGGCGGGGCTTACAAAGACCATGGCGCCCCGTACCGACGACACCATTGCCACCGAGCCGCTGCCGCTGGTATCGGCGGATATCCGCGATTACTACCGCAACGTGCTGGCCGCCATAGACGGGGAAGAGAACCTGATTGTCACGCTACCCCAGGTCATGCGCGTAATGAAGCTGATGGAAGCGGTGTTTGACTCCGCCCGTATCGGGCAGGTTGTGCCGTTCGAAGCTTAGTTGATTCTATCCTTTTCCTAATAAACAGCAAAGACGCTCCGTAGCCCGTTATGGGATCTGCGGAGCGTCTTTTCGTCTATGAGGGTATGTGTTTATTGCCGGGTAATCCTATCGTTATTAGGCTGCAGTAAGTCGCACGCGTTTGCAGTGTGGGCTAAAAACGAGTAGCTTGTTTCGGAACGCTACCGGATTAAACGATGATAGTTTCGCCGTCCTTTTCCGCCCAAATCTTAACGGCGGAGGGGTTGTATACACGGTTAAGATCTACGTCGTACACCAGCGACTGCACCGCCTTGCGATAACGGCAGTAGTCGAGGTTTGTGGTATACCAGATGTCGTCGTGCCCCGCAAGGCGCTCGCACAGACGCTCCATGTCGCCCCAGTTGTTACGCATCTCAAACTCGTAGCTGTGCCCCCAGATGTATAGCAGCTCGGGGCGCATAAAGAAGGGCGGGTTTAAGAACATCTCAATCAACTTCTCGTCTTCAATCAGCTTTTGGTGGTGTGCGGTGGGGTGCCAGCGCATAAAATCGTTAGGCACAAAGAAGTTGCCGGTATCCTCAATGGTGCGGGCGTATTCGATGCCAAGCATCTCGGCTGTTTTTACCACCTCGTCGTTATACACGCCAAACGCGTAGGAAAGCCCCGTTACAATGCCGTCGTTTAGCTGTTCAAGCGCGCGGCGATCCTCTAAAAGCTCGTGTACCAGCTCGGGCTGTGAGATCTGGTTTAAAAACAGGTGCTTTACGCCGTGGCACGAAACCTCATGGCCGGCATACAGCGACTGTACATCCTCGGGGTTTAAAAAGTCCTTCTGCCCCAGCCGTCCCGAGTTTAGATGAAACGTGCCCTTTAGCCCGTAACGGTTAAACAGCTCTACCAGTCGCCGGTCGTGAACCTGCCCGTCGTCATAGCTAAAGGTAAGCGCCTTGCTTTTGCCTTCGGGGTATAAAATCCGCAGCATCGTTAGTCCTCCTGTTTTGTGTATTGGTGGTGTTTATTTCTTCATTAAAGCACCTTCATACACCCCCTGTACAGCCTTGCCGGGCACAATTGATTAAAAACGAAACAACTTCGCTCATTTTTAAAAGTGCTTGTACCCCTATTTCTTTATGATATGAGTAGGGGACTTTAATCACAGAAAGGATCGTGAAATAATGTCATTTGAAAAGCTTCAAAGCTATCTAGACTCGCTGGAAAAAGAGTTTGGCGTACCCGCGTGCGACTGCATCATCATGCACGACCACAAGACCGTGTTCCGCCACGGCGCCGGATTCTCGGACACCGCGCGCACAAAGCCGGTTTCACCAGACGACCTGTATTTCATCTATTCCGCTACCAAGGTCATTACCTGCACCGCCGTGATGCAGCTTATAGAATCGGGGCGCATTAAGCTAACCGACACGCTGGACACCTACCTGCCCGAGTTTGCCGAGATGCAGGTTCTCACCGAGATGCCAAAGCCACCGATGTTTCAGATTCCCGAAAATGCAAAGCTCGGGCCTGCCAAGAACAAGATTACGATTCACAACCTGTTGACTATGAGTTCAGGGCTTTCGTACAACACCCGTTCCAAAGAGATTACAGAGCTTGCTGAAAAGACAAACGGCGGGGCCACCACACGCGAGATGGTAAGCGCCATCGCAAAGATGCCGTTGGTGTGCGAGCCGGGCACCCATTGGGTTTACAGCCTGTCTCACGACGTGCTTGCCGCGGTGGTTGAGGTAGTTAGCGGCATGAAGTTCTCGCAGTACCTGCAAACACACATCTTTGCACCGCTTGAGATAACCGATATGCACTTTGCCCCTACCGAGCAGCAGATGGCACGTCTGTCCGCACAGTATACGGGCAGCTTTACCTCTAAGGAGATTAAACCCACCGAAAGCACCAACACCTACCGCTTAACCAGCAACTACGAGAGTGGTGGCGCGGGCATTGCCTGCACGGTGGATGCCTATGGGACGTTTGTGGACGCCATGTGCAACAACGGCGTAGGTAAAAACGGCAGTCGCATCCTGACCAAGGAGAGCATCGACCTGATGCGCCAAAACCATCTGACCGACGAGATGCTCGAAGACTTTAAGCGCGGCGGCAAGGTAGGCTATGGCTACGGTCTGGGCGTTCGCACCATGATAGACAACGCAAACGCAAAAAGCCCCATCGGCGAGTTTGGCTGGGACGGCGCGGCGGGTGCGTATGCGCTGATTGACCCCGACAATAAACTGGGCATCTTCTACGCCCAGCATATCCTGATGTTTATTGATGTATACGTAAAGATTCACCCGACCATCCGCGACCTGACATACGAGGCGCTGGGTCTATAATAAAGCACAGAAAGGAACGATTTAAACGATGAAAAGAACAGAATTTCTACGCGTCACACCCGAAAGCGTCGGCATAAAAAGCGCCGCCATTGAACGCTTTTTAGACAAGCTGGAGAGCGGCTTTACCGAGATGCACGGCTTAATGATTATGCGCCACGGCAAGATTTGCGCCGAGGGCTGGTGGAGCCCCTATGCGCCCGGTCTTCGCCACGGGCTGCAGTCACTTACCAAGACCTATGCCGCCACCGCGGTGGGCATTGCGTACACCGAGGGTCTGCTAAAGCTTGAGGACCGCATTATCGACATCTTCCCCGACGAGGCACCCGTAGACCCCAGCGAGAACTTAAAGAAGCTCACGGTGCGCGATGTGCTGTGCATGGGCTGCGGCATGGACACCATGCCAAGACCCTCGATGGACTGGATTCGCGAGTTCCTTGCAACCCCTGTAAACCATCTGCCCGGTACCACCTATATGTATAACAGCACCGGCTCTACCCTGCTGGGTGCGATTGTGAGAAAGCTGACCGGAGAAGGACTGCACGAGTACCTGACCCCCCGTCTGTTTGAAAAGCTCGGCATCGACCCCGACAACCTGCGCTGGATGTGTATGCCCGACGGCATGGAGGTAGGCGGCGGCGGACTGTACTCCACCACCGAAAACAACCTGCGCCTGATGAAGCTGTACGCTGACGGCGGCGTGTGGGAAGGCGAGCGCATTCTTGCCGAGGACTACGTGAAAAAGGCAACCTCCCTGCAGAACGAATCTGCCACCGAGGCAAAGGGCAACCCCGATGCCAAGGATAACTTTGTGGGCTACGGCTTCCAGATGTGGATGTGCCGTCCCAAGGGCGTGTACCGTGCCGACGGCGCAATGGGGCAGTTCTCCATCGTCGTGCCCGAGAAGGACATGATTATCTCCATCAACGAAACAGCCAGCGGTGCACATTGGGCACAGACCACGCTCGACACCGTATGGGCGTTTTTGGAGGAGATCGGCGACGAGACTTCCTTGCCCGAGGACGAGACCGCAAGCGCACACCTTGCGCGCCGCATGAAGCACCTTGCCATCGAAGCACCGAAGTTTGCCCCGTACAGCGAGATGGCTGCACAGGTAAGCGGTACTCGCTACGAGATGACCGGCGGCCGACTGGGCTTTGATAACGCAATTATCGCAATGATGACCGGCGGTAAGGTGTCACAGGGCATTAACAGCTTCCGCTTTGATTTTGCCGCAGACTGCTGCCGCATGCAGTTTATGCAGGATGACAGCGAATACAACGTAACCGTGGCTACCGACGGTACCCGTGCGCTGAATGAGCTTGTTCTCGGCAGCTCGCCCACCACCAAGCTTTGCCTCAACGGCTACTGGAGCAAACCCGACACCTTCACGGTGGTCGCCCGCTGGATTGAGACCTGCTTTGAGAAGGCGCTCTCCTTCACCTTCAAGGACAAAGAGGTGACGATAACCGACGAGCCCACCATGGGCGGCTTTGGTCCGATGAAGCGCCCCGAAGCACCGCCAATCACAGCAAAAGCCATAGGCTAGTCATACCAAATTAGCTTATAATGTCTACGAAAAAATCTCCATAAAAGCCATAAACGCAAGCATTTATGAAGATTTTATTCGGACATTATTGAAGTTAATTAGCTATAAAGCCAATTGGCTACAACCCAAACAATCAAAAAACCCGGTGCCCAGTTTGAATCGTCAAACGGGGCACCGGGTTTTTGCGTATTACAGTCACGCGCGCGGCAGCAGGTTTTGCTCGGTTTGCGGGTCAAACAGATGCAGGCGGTTCGGGTCGGGCGCAAGGGTAACCGTCTGCCCCTTAAAAATCGGCGCGCCGCCCAGCTGCTCGGCAGAAACCACACACACAAGCTCCTTGCCCTGTACAGTGCAGTAAAGATACGTTTCCGCACCCATGGGCTCTACGATGTCCACCCGTGCGGTGACGCCCTCTGTGCTTAGGGAGAGGTTGACGGGGCGGATGCCCAAAACGACAGGCTGCCCCTTTACACCGTGCTCTTTAAGCCGTGCTCCCGTTTCTGCAGGCAGCTTGTAACGCGTGCCCAGCGCCTGCACAAGGTAGTCTTCCCCTTCGCACAGCAACACTGCGTCGTCGATCAGGTTCATCTTGGGCGAGCCTACAAACTGTGCCACAAACAGGTTGTCGGGGTGCAGGTACACCTCGCGCGGGGTGCCTTGCTGCAAAATAGCACCCTCGTTCATGACCACAACCCGATCGCCGAGCATCGTCGCTTCCATCTGGTCGTGGGTTACGTATACAAAGGTGGTGCTTGGCAGCGACGCGTGCAGCCGCTGCAGCTGGTACCGCAGCTCGGTGCGCAGCCTCACATCTAGGTTGCTAAACGGCTCGTCCATCAGAAACAGCTCTGGTTTGCGCACCAGCGCCCGCCCGATTGCCACGCGCTGACGCTCGCCGCCCGAAAGTTCGCGCGGCTTGCGCTCAAGCTTACCGCTCAGGTCAAGCAGGCGGGCGATTTCGCGCACCGTCTCGTCGATCTCCTCGCGCGGTATACGCTGGTTCTTCAGCGCAAACGCCATGTTTTCGTACACCGTCAGGTGCGGGTACAGCGAATAGTTTTGAAAAACCATCGCCACCCCCCGCTTGTGGGGTGGTACGTCGTTCATTGGTGTTTCGCCAAAATAAAGCTCCCCTGCGGTGATATCCTCAAGCCCCGCAATCATGCGCAAAACCGTGGTTTTTCCACATCCCGAAGGACCTAAAAGCACAAGAAATTCCCCGCTGGGTACACTTAAGTCAAAGCCCTGTACCGCAAGCACGCCCTCGTCGGTCAGGTTGCGGCTGGCAAGCTGCTTTTCGCGCTCAGCCTTTAGACGCTTGCGGTGAAACAGCGAAAACCCAGGTTTGACAAACGGGTAGATCTTTGTAACGCCGCGCATGGTGATGTTAGGCATCGGTCGATCCCCTTTCTGTGTCGTCGCTGGCTGTTCGGTCGGGGGTTTCTTGTTCAAGCGCCGCCGAAAGCTCAAGCGCGCCCGGCAGGTCGATGTCGCTGTGCTCGGTATCCTCCTGCGTGTCGGAATCGGGTTCTTCGGGCTCTAGCCCGTTATCCCGCAGGTATTTTAAAAAGGTCTTTTCCACGCCGCCGCAGATTAAATCCATATAAACGCCGGGCAGCAGCAGCACGAGCAACGGAAAAAACCAGCAGGCGAATAACACCACCGCGAGCAGAACCATCATATACAGTGTGCGCAGCGGGTTTTTCAGCGCAAAATACCATGCAAGCCGAAGCTGTATAACAAGCGAGCCATCAAACCGCGACAGGGTGGGCGGCAAAAACAGCACCACCGCCACTGCCGTCACGGTCAGGGCAACACCAATCATCAGGTACACAATACCAAAGGCGGAGTAGCTGAGCTGAAAGCCGAAGCTCACGCTCACCGCAAGTAACGCTGCCGCCGCAAGGCTGAGCAAGGAAAGTATAGCACCCTGCTTAAAATTATCCCGCAGTGTGCCGAAGAAATCGCGCGCAACGCCGTTGCCGTTGCCCCGCACCACCTTGACGGTGGTATGGTACAGCGCGGCGGTTGCGGGGACTATGGTAACAATGGCAATACATGAAACAAGCCAGAATACACTGACTAATATCATGTTCCCCACCTTGGTCAGCAGTACGATTAGCGGGTTGTCGTAATGAAACAGGTTTCCCATCTAGGTTTAATCTCCCTTACTCGGCATAATACGGATGCGTGCGGGCATGCAGACCAAAACACGCTGTTTGCCCTTTACCTTATTTTAAAATATTCTCTGTATAAGCACAACAAGCCGCTTGGCATTTTGTGTTCCAAGCGACTTTTTGTGTTTTGTGTTACGGGGTTATTATAAGATACGTCCCTCAGTATCCTTAAAGAAGCGATCGCAGTCGCGGGCAATCATCTCGGGGCATTCGTCGGGTCCGCCGTGACCAAGATGCTGGTAGGCAAGCAGTACCGCGCCCGGGATGGTGTTGGCTACCTTTAACGCGTCGTCTGTTCTTGCTATGGGGTCGAGCATGCCGTTTATGATTATGACCGGCACGTTAATCTTAGAAAGCGCCTCGAAGAACTCCTCCTCCGTCTTCGCGTCGGAAGCGGACATGTTGTTGTTGGCAACGGTGTATTCCTCTTTTTTGCGATTCATCAAGATCTCAAGATGCTCCTCGTGGTTGCGCTGGCGGCGTGCAAGACGCTCGGGGTTTTGGGTAGGCCACTCCTCCATCCACGCCTTTGTCTTAAGAATCTCGCGGTTGCCCACAAGAAGGTCAAGGTCTACCGGCGCGCGGGAGGGCAGGTTTAGCTTGCTTGACGGGTCGCGGAACTGTGCGATGCCGTCGCAGCACGCAAAGCCGCGCAGCAGCTCGGGGCGGTTAAAGCTGATGTACCAGCCCGCAAAGTTGCCGTGGGATACGCCCGAGTAGTAAAACGTTTCGATGCCCATTGCCTCGGCAAACGCAATCACATCCTCGCCCCAGATCTTTGCGTAATCCTTGGGGGTGGGGTCGTAGATGTGCTCGCTCTCGCCGTAGCCGCGCATATAAATCAAAAACACGTGGTAGTCATACGGGGGTTTGCCCAGCAGCTCCATATGGCAGTCGGTTAAAAAGAAGTTCTGGGTAGAGATAAGGTATTTATCGCCAGAGCCAAACTCTTTGTAGGCAAGGGTTGTTCCGTTTACCTGTATTGTTTTCATATTGCTCCTTTTTATCGCGTTAAAAATAGTCTTATTTGTAATGCGATACGCGTATTATCGGTACAGTGCACAGTAGCTTATTAGCCCTTTACGCCACCGACGATAAGACCCTTGATCATCTGTTTTTGAACCAGCGGGTAAACCATCAAAATCGGGATGAGTGCGACAATTGCAATCGCCATTCGCGCACCCTCGGACGGAAGCGACTGCATTGCAAGTCCTGCCGCCTCCTGCATATCCGAGCTTGTTTTGAGGTACTCGATGTTGTCCATCAGCTTTTTGAGGAAGACCTGAATGGTATACAGCTTTGCATCGCTGATGTAGTACAGACCGTTGGTCCAGTTGTTCCAATAGCCAATCGAGGCAAACAGTCCGATGGTCGCCAAAACGGGCTTGGAGAGGGGAAGCATGATACGCGCAAAGATCTTAAACTCGTTTGCGCCGTCGATGCGCGCCGCCTCTACAATCTCAAACGGGATGCTCGCACTGTAGTAGTTGCGCACCAAAAGCACGTTCATCGCGCTCATCAGTCCGCCCGGCAGCAGCAGTGCCCAGATGGTGTTCTTGATGTGAAACAGCTGCGTCCAGATAATATAGGTGGACGTCAGACCGCCGTTAAACATAATGGAAAAGAAGATTAAAAACGCAAAGAAGTTTCTCGGGCGAAAATCGCGTCGGCTAAGCGGGTACGCAAACAACGACGTGATGGCGAGGTTTGATATGGTACCCACAACGGTGACCAAAATGGTCATTCCATAGGCGCGAAAGATGGTAAAGCGCTTTGCCCACAGGTACTCGTACGCAGCGGCACTAAACTCTCTGGGGAAGAACTGGTAGCCGAACTTTGTCAGAGATGCCTCGCTGGAAAACGAGACGCTCAACATTAAAAAAAATGGGATGACGCAGTAGATCGCAATCAGGCTCATAATAATCATTGCGATGATATGAAACTGGTGTTGATCCTGTATCTTAGAAACTGCGGTTTTTTCGTTTTTCATACTCTGCCTCCTTAGAACAGCACGCTATCGCTGTCTATTTTTCTTACGGCCGCATTGGATAAAAGCACAAGCAAGAATCCCAGAACCGCCTGGAATACGCTGGCCGCACTCGACATTCCCACGTTATTCATCTCAATCAGCGCGCGATATACGTAGGTGTCTATTGTTTGGGTGGTGGAATACAGCATGCCGGAGTTCAGGGTTACCTGATAGAACATTCCGAAGTCAGAGTTAAAGATTCTGCCGATGGAAAGCAGCAGCATCAGGATAATGGTGGGGCGAATCAGCGGCAGGGTGATATGGGTAATCTGCTGCCATTTAGTTGCTCTATCCAGACGCGCGGCCTCGTACAGGCTTTTGTCAATGCCCGAAATGGTTGCCATATAGATAATCGAGCTTTGTCCTGCCACCTGCCAGAAATGTACAATTGTCAAAATAATGGGCCAATACTTTGCGGTGGCATACCAGTTGATGCCTTCGCCGCCAAGGATAATGCGGTTTAAAAAGCCGTTGGAGGTGCTTAAGAAAGCATATACGATATAGGAAAGGATAACAGCCGAGATCATGCTCGGGAAGCAGATAACAGGCTGAATCACCTTCGCGATCTTTCGTTTTGCAATCTCCGCCATTAAGAGCGCGACGGAAACGGCAATAATCATGCCAAGCACAATCCACACCAGGTTATAAGCCAAGGTGTTGCGAACCATCGTCCATGCATCCTTTGTGGCGAACAAGAACTTGAAGTTGTCAAAGCCGTTCCACGGGCTTTGCAGAATGCCTATAGAGAAATTGACCTTTTTAAACGCAATTAAGATTCCGAACATGGGCAGGTAGTTGTTGCAAAACAGATAGATAAGCCCTGGAATCATCATTAAAAATAACGGGATAGACTGTTTAAAAGAAAACAGGCGCCGGTTTTTCTTTTTCTTTGCCAGCAGTCCGTTATAGGCGCCCTCGACGGCCGCTGTATTTTTGGGTGTTGCCGTAGCCATAAGATTAACCCTCGTTTCATTGTTTCGTGTTTGTGTGGCGATGATGCCCAAAAATCAACGTCATGCCGATATAAAACGAATTCTACATTGAATACCAATCCTCGTTAAAAATGTAGACATTAAAGCATGTATAACAAAGATAAGTATCGGGGTATCAACATTTCTTTAAAACAGGCCGGTTGTTACACCGGCCTGTCTTGTCTCTAGTAGATTACTTGTTTGCAAGCCAAGCGTCGGCCTGAGCCTGATATTCAGCTATAACATCATCAATGCCGGCTGTCTTAAGTGCTGCGATAAACTCGGGCAGGTAAGAAGCGGGATCAACGTCGCCGTATCTCAGTGC
This sequence comes from Bacillota bacterium, assembly GCA_023429685.1. Classification (GTDB taxonomy): domain Bacteria; phylum Bacillota; class Clostridia; order Oscillospirales; family Ruminococcaceae; genus Acetanaerobacterium. Next base: position 9,377 of record JAEZDF010000109.1, on the reverse strand, counting down.
GTCGTGGTACTGGTTGTATACGTTTGCAACTGCGGCAAGCTGTGTGGAAACCTTTGCGCCGTCGGGCAGGAAGCCGAACAGGGGAGGTGTCCATGCCTTGTCGATGCTTTCCTTCATGTAAAGGATGTCATCGGGGGTGGAGTTGCCCTCGAAGGGGTACATCTTAAACTGGTCAGAGAATGCGCCGCAGGTAAGGATTGTGGTGTAGGGAACTGTGGATGCATCCAAGCCGTCAGGGTACTTAATGCTGGTCTTGTCTTCGTTCCAAACCCAGCTTTCGCCCTCAAGACCATAGATCATGGTGTTGATTACAAACTCGTCGGTCCACAGCAGGTTCAGCATCTGAGCCGCTGCCTTGGGGTTCTCAGAGGTGTATGCAATACCCCAGTTAATTCCGGGGTTAGCAAGGTCGCCCTTTTCAATCTCAACTGCCTTGAACGTACCGCCGTAGGTGTTCGAAGCAGTAAGCGCAATGCCCATGGATTCTTCGTTCTGGCCGTGTGCCATGGTTACGCCGATTGTTGCACCGGAGTTGACCATGGAGTCTGCGGTTACGGTGCTGGTGGAGCCTTCAGGGCTGGTGTAGCCTTCCTGACGGAACTTGTAAGCCCATTCAACAGACTCTTTGAATGCCTCGGTCTCAAAGTAGTTGTGCAGCTTGGTGTCGTCGCCAACGGTAGCCACATACGGTCCGATGAGCGAGGTGTTCTTCATCTCTCTAAACAGAGCGGGGTAGCGGCTGGTGTCAGCCTCGATAACCTTGTCGGGGTTTGCCTTTTTGAGTGCAGCAAACAGGTCAACAAGCGAGTAGAAGTCGGTTACCTTGCTCATGTCGTAGTTGATTGCATTCACATAAGACTCGTCGTAGATGTACTTCCAGGTAAGCACGAGGCCCTTATGGGCAGGTACAGCGTAGGTCTTGCCGCCGATGACGCTTGCGTCAATCCAGTTGCCAACCAGCTCCTTGGTGGGCTTCAGATCGTTGTCAAGGTAGTCATCCAGGGGAACCATGTAGCCGTTGGATACCCAATCGGTCATGTTCGAAACGAATACGATGTCCATCTTCTCGCCGCTCGAAAGCTGCAGAGGAAGTGTGGTCGCATAGTCCATGATCGGAACGATCTCCATATCAAGCGCAAGGTTGTAACCAAGGCCCTGAATATGCTTGCTGATCGCGTCCTCAATGGCTTTCTGTCCCTCTTCGTTGGGGATGTTCACCATTGCGGTGTACTTCAGTTTTACAGTGTATATTTCGTCGCTGGTAGGATCACTTGAGCCGGGGTCTGTGCTTGGTGCCGCGGAAGAGCTTGCGGGTGCAGCGTTGCAAGCCGCAAGGGCAAGCACCATTATGCTAGCTAAAACTAGTGCTAAGACCTTTTTGAATGTTTGGTTCATCTTTTTTCCTCCTGTTTAGTAAAATTCTCGTGCCACTTGGAAGCACCTTTATCATAACAATGAAACGCTGTTATTTCATTCGTTTATGTAATGCGGATTTTAAAAATTATACACAGTATTGAATAAAAAACGAGGATAAATCTTATGCAGATTGAATCCTCGTTTGCGTCTAACCCTGTAGCAGCAACGATGTAATCGTTACCGCCATTTCAATGTTCTTTGCCTGGGAGGCAATTCCCAAAAGCACCGGCTCGGGGTAGTAGCCGCGGCGCAACAAGGGGGAGCTTTCATCCATCCACACGCCCGCTACAATCTCGTTGCCCTTTGTGTCGGTACAGCGGTACAGGCGATGAGCGTTATCCTTTAATACCTCCGGCGGCAGCCACAGTTCCAGATTTTCAAACCCGTCCTTCTCCACATAGGGGTCAAACGCCTCTTTGTTTGCTACAAACACATCCATGCCGCCCATGCCAAACAGTGCCGCCAGTGCCTGTATGGTGTAGCCGTCCTCCTCGGTTGCGCCGTCAAAGCGCAGCTTAAAGTTTGCGTCTACCTCTATTTGTTCCTGTTCGGGGTCTTTGCCCGACGCCGCCAGCAGTTCGGCAAATAAAGGGTCGGTGCCTGCGGTTTCTTGGTACGCGTTCACGAGCACCACCGATAACGCCGTCCGCTTGTTGTCTGACCAAAACAGCGCGCTTGCCGCTATCAGCAACACCACCAGCGCAAGCGCAAAGATGGGCACCTTGTAATAGTCCCAGATATAGTGCATGCGCTGCCTGCCCTTTAAGCGGCGCAGGGTAGCAAGCTCACGCTTTATGAATGTGTTATCGTTACTCATTTCATTACTCCGTTACATTGTTTTGTTCGCCATTGCGCCACGCAAGCGGACCGATGCCGCACGCCTTTTTAAATACCGTAGAGAAGTACGACATGTTCTCAAACCCCGTGTCCAGCGCGATCTCACTGATGGACTGCTCGGTCGTCGTCAGCAGGCGTTTTGCCTCTTTAATCCGGCACGCGTTGATGTACTCGCGCAGCGTAAGCCCCGTTTCTCGGCGAAACAGCTTGGATAGATAGTTTGGGGTGATAAACACAAACGACGCGATGTCGTCGCGGTTAATGTCCTCGTGAAAATGCTCACCGATATACTGCTTGACGTTTGCGATGATGCCGGTAGGTGCCTGCACCTCTTTTACCACCGACACGGCGTTGTCGTACATACTGCTTACAAACCGCATCATGTCAAACGCCGAGCGCTCCGCCTGGTCGTTCAGCTCGCGCATCGCATCGTCGCGGAACAAGAAGTGCGCCTGAATGTTGTTTTGCTGCAGGTAGCCGTAAAAAATCTGCAGCAGGTCTTGGTGCAGCTGATGAATAATTGCGTCGCTGTCGCCCCCGTGGTGCATTGCCTCGTTGACAAACGCGCCGATATAATCCACCAAAGCGCCCTTGTTGTTTTGCTCGAGCTTAAGTAAAATCAGGTCGCGATCCAGTGCGTATTGAAACTCTGCCTTTTGGTTTATCTCTTCGCGGTACAGCAGGGTTTTGCCCTTTAAAAAACGGGTCTTGCGAATCATCTTGCCCAGTTCCTTTGCGTATGGGTGCAACAGGTAAAACGGGGTGGTTTCGCCCACGACGCAAACGGGGCTGGAGCTCAGATGTTGCCCGCACAGACGGATAAACTCGTTGCACCGCAAGGTAAGCTCCTGCTCGGTAAACTGCTCCTCTGGGATGACAAGCAAAACGGTGTAATACGGTCCGAGCCACGAGTCGAGTGCCAACTCAAACTTCAGCTTGTCGGCAATCGCCTCCAGCGCAAGCTGGCGAAACGCGTATTGAAACGGCTCCTGCGGCCAGTCGTGCTCCATTGCCGAGGTGCGGTCGGTGGTGACACCCACGACGCGGAACAAATCGTCTGCAGAAAACCCGCAGTTCCATTTGGTAAGCACCGCATCGATGCTTTTGTGGTCGGCGCCGTAGCCGCCCTTGTGTACCGTGTGCAGGATCATGTTGGTGGTAAACCGGTGACGATCCGAGCCTGCCTCCGACTCCCTGCGCTGGGCTATGTTATTGACCGCTTCTTTTACCACAGCATACAGGTCGTCGGGGGCAAACGGCTTTGTCAGGTAGTTGCTTGCGCCGTACCGCACCGCCTCGCGCGCGTACTCAAAGCTTGCGTAACAGGTTAAAAAGATAAACTCGGTCTCCACCCTGCTTTGGTGAATCCATTTGAGCACCTCGATGCCGTCGCACTGGGGCATGCCGATATCGCACAACACGATGTCGGGCTGGTGCTCCGAGATAATCTGCTGCGCGGCTATTCCGTTATAGGCATGAAAGATCTCGTCTATGCCTAGGGTGGACCAATCAACAATGGTTTCAATCATCTGAATCGTGGTGATATCGTCGTCAGCGATTAGCATCTTCATGTTTGCTCGTCCTCCTTTTGTGGAATCCACAGTTCGACATGCGCGCCTCGGGGCGAGGCATTGCGGATGCGCAGAAGATCGTCCCTACCGTATAACAGCTGCAGGGTTCGATAGATGTTGCTCAGCCCAATGTGCCCGTCAAGCTCCCGAATGCCTTCGCCTGTGCGGTATTGTGCAATCACATTTTCGGGAAAACCCTCCCCGTTGTCCTCTACAATGATGCGCATACCCGTAAACTCATCGGTCTGTACCCGCTCGCATTGAATCAGGATACTTAATGTGTTATACAGGCTCATGGCGTGTTTAAACGTATTTTCCACTACCGTAAACAGCAGCAGGTAGGGTACTTCAAAATCCTCTACCCCCGGGTCGTACCCGATAAAGGCGGCGACGCTGTCGGGGAAGCGAATCTTCTGCATATCTAGGTAGTTTCTTACGTTGTCAAGCTCGTCCTTAACCTGTACGGTCTTCTTTCGTATCTGAAGCATATAGCGCATAAAACCCGAAAGGGAGGTTAGGTATTTGCGGATGTCCTCGTTCTTTCCGTGGTAGGTCATGCTCATCACTGTGGTAATGGCGTTAAGAAAAAAGTGCGGTCTTATCTGCGAGCGCAGCTGTTTGAGCTCACTCTCTTTCTCGTTTAGCTGCTGTTCGTACTCAAGTATCTTCAGGTGAACGATCTGATCCGCCATCTTGTTAAAGCTGTTGTGCAGCACGGCAAACTCACGGCTTCGTGGCTCATCGGTCAAGCGGTAGTACAGGTCGCCCGCCTCGATTTTTTGGGTGGCAACAAGCATCTGCTGGGTGGGGCGGGAAACAAGACGCGTCATCACAAGCATAAGTAGCCCAAGCAGAAGCAAAAACAGAGCCGATATGATGGAAAGAGAGATGGTGGATGAGGTTAAAATGCTCTGTAGCGCATCCTCCCGCGTAATCAAAATCACCTGCGTCTGCACCATATTCAGCTCGTAGGCGCAAATCGATGCACTGGTATGCGAAAGAGCATACCCATCTTCGGTAAATGTAAGGCTGTCGCTCCAGTCATACCCGCCCGAATACTGAATGGCACCGTCCTTCACAAGCAGGTAGCCGGTATCGGCGCCGCTGATCTCTCCAATCAGCGTGTTGTCATAGTCCTGTACGCGCGAAAGCCCGCCGATGACATACTTGCCCAGAAGATATGCCTTGATAAAATAGGTCTCATTGTTTATTGTAACCAGCGACCAGCTGTCGTCCTGTATTGAGGTGGCGGCAATCGGCTGCTCCTTTATGTGCCTTGAAATCTCGGCGTTCTGGCTGGAGCTTTGGTCGCCCGCCGCAAGCAGTAAGAAGTTGTTGTCGGTGTCGAGGATAAACATATAGTCGATGTCGCTGCTGGCGGCTATCTTGTTCTCCATGCTGGTAAGGGAGGCTACCCGTGCTTGCAGCTGCATCATCTGAGAGCCGGACTTGAGCTCGGTGTTGTTGTAGACTATCCACAGCATCTCGCGCACATGCTCACGTACCGCACTTAAGCGCGTGACAACCTCCTGCCCCCGGATTCGAAGCGCCTGGGTATTTGACTGCCGCATGGTATCGCTCGCCTGCCGATAAAAATACAGGTTGACGAACACCAAAAAACCCAATAGCAGCACAATGGTTGCGATAAGCAGACCAAAAATAATCAGTCGCCACGACTTTTTGCGCTTCATCCCTGCTTTCGCCCCTTTCAACCATCCCGTTCACGTATTTTGCACAAATATATTATACTCATTTTTATACGATTTGTAAATGTTGCTGATTGAAAACAGAACAGGAAAAGAGATGCCAAAAGCGGCATCTCATAATCCTTCATAAGCTAAAATATCCTTATTTATCAACGTTTTTCCGTAGTTGAGGCGTTGCTTCAACTGCGGTTTTTTATAGCTAAAACGTTCTTTCGTGTCTTTTTATTCCAGCATTGCCTGCCCAGAATAAAACTCATAGTATTTTCCCTGCAGAGCCAATAGTTCCCTGTGGCTGCCAAACTCCACAATCTGTCCGCTTTCAATAACCGCTATCTTATCCGCGCTGCGCACGGTAGAAAGCCGGTGTGCGATGATAAACACCGTTTTGCCCTGCATCAGCTGGCGCATACCCGTTTCTATCATCTGCTCGGTACGCGTGTCGATGGAGGAGGTCGCCTCATCCAGAATCAGTACGGGGCGTTTTGCGACCACCGCACGCGCGATATTAAGCAGCTGCCGCTGCCCCTGGCTTAGGCTGCCGCCGTCGCCGGTAATGCGTGTAGCAAAGCCCTGCGGAAGGGTCATGATGTAGTCGTAGGCGTTGGCAGTCTTTGCCGCCTCGATGCAGTCCTCGTCGGATGCCTCTAAGCAGCCATAACGGATGTTGTCCATCACGGTGCCGGTAAACAGGTGGGTATCCTGCAAAACAACCGCCATGCTGTGCCGCAACGAGCTTTTTGCAATGTCGCGAATGTCGATGCCGTCGTAGGTAATGCGACCTTCCTGCACGTCGTAAAAGCGGTTAATCAGGTTTGTGATGGTGGTCTTGCCCGCTCCGGTAGAGCCGACGAGTGCGATGCGCTGACCGGGCAATGCCTCAAGTGAGACCGAGCGGAGAACCGGCTTACCCGGCTCGTACGCAAACGAGATGTCCTCTATTTGGATGTGTCCATGTAGGGGCACCGACCCGTCCTGGGTGTTCCAGAAGAACTGCTCGTTGCCGTCTAAGACGTTGCTTTGAAGCGTAATCGTTCCCTCATCCGACTCGGGAACGCCGTCCATGATGTTAAAGATGCGCTCCGCGCCGGCAAGGGCGGACATCAGTGTAACCACCTGATTGGATACCTGGTTGATGGGACCGCGCAGCTGTTTGGTATAGGTTAAGAACACGCCAAGGCTGCCCACGGTAAACGCGGCGGTGCCCGAAAGGTTGCCCTGCAGCACCAGCATGGCGCCCACCACCGTGGTAACGGCGTAGCAGATGCCGAGCAGTTGTCCCATAATCGGCATCATTGCGGTACCAATAGAGTTTGCAGCGGTTGCCGCTTCGCGGTAGTCTTCGTTGAGCACACTGAACTTTGCCTTTGCGCGCTCTTCGTAGGTAAACGCCTTAACGGCCTTAATGCCCTCTATCATCTCTTCAATAAAACCGTTTACGGTGCCAAGGGCGCGCTGCTGCTTTTTAAACAGCACACGGCTTTTAGAGCCGAGGTATTTGCTGATAAACACGGCAATCACCAAAAAGACCACTGTGATTAAAAACAACGGTGCGCTCAGCGAAAGCATGATAGAGATTACCGCTATAAGGGTAATGATGGAGGATAAGAACGAGGTCACCGTCTGTTCCAGTGCCATCTGCACCGTATCCGCGTCGTTGGTAAAGCGGGACATCACCTCGCCGTTTTCGGTGCCATCAAAGAAGGAAAGCGGCATGTCCTGCAGCTTGTCAAACACGTCGCGGCGGATGATGTTGATGGTTTTGCTAGAAAGCCGCATCATGAGCACCGACTGCGCGTAGCCGGCAAGAAGGCTAACCAGATAGATGCCCGAAAGAAGCAGCAGGGTGTTAATAAGCCCGCTCCAGTCCTTGTTGACCGCGCCGATATTGGGGATAATGCAGTCGTCCACCAGCGGTTTGAGCAGATAGGAGGCGCCAACGCCGGTTAAGGAGGCGACGACCATCAAGATTAAAACCCAAAAGAGGGTGAGCTTGTTTCTACCAAAATATTTGAGTAGCCGAAGACCGGTGCCTTTTACGTTTTTGGGCTTACGGAAATCGCCAGGACCCATACCCGGGCCGCGACCGCGACCGCCGCCAAAGCCCATTCTCTGCGAAGGACTAGCCATGTACAACCACTCCTTCCTGTTGGGAGTGATAAATTGCCTGGTATACGGGGTTTGTTTTTAGCAGCTCAGAATGGGTGCCAACGGCCTCAATCGAGCCGTTTTCCACCACAATAATGCGGTCGGCGTTTTGTACCGATGAGATCTTTTGCGCCACCAGTAGGATGGTGCTTTCCTGATAACGGGTACGAAACGTTTCACGCAGCTTGGTTTCGGTGGCGGAATCCACCGCGGAGGTGGAGTCGTCTAAGATTAAGATTGCCGGGTTTTTTAGCAGGGCGCGTGCAATGCAAAGCCGCTGCTTCTGCCCACCCGAGACGTTGACGCCACCCTGTTCGATATAGGTGTCCAGCCCGTCGGGGAAGCGGGAGATAAACTCCATCGCCTGTGCGTCCTCTGCGGCGCGCAGCAGTTCGGCATCGGTCGCCTCAGGCGCGCCCCACATCAGGTTTTCGCGGATGGTGCCGGAAAACAAGACGTTGTTTTGCAGCACGATACCGATGTTTTTACGCAGCTGAATTAAGTCGTACTCGCGGATATCCACATCATCAATCAGCACACGCCCCTGTGTCGCGTCATAAAACCGCGGCACGAGGTTGATTAGGCTGGTTTTGCCGCAGCCAGTGCGGCCGATGATGGCGATAAACTCGCCCGGGTTTATCGTAAGGTTGATGTTTTGCAGTACCTTGCCGGTATTCTCAGACTGCGGGTAGCCAAAGGACACGTTTTCCATGCAAATTTTGCCCTTGATGCGCAGCTTGTCCTCGGGCTTTGCGTCTGTGCCCGACTGTACGTCCACCTGGTGATTTAACACCTCACGGCATCGATCTATACACACCTGCGCGCGAGAAAGCCGTGTTAACACCATCGTGAACATCATTACCGAGAACATGATGTTGTTTAAGTACGCCACAAACGTAAGCAGCTCGCCAGAGAGCATGGTCTCGTCACCTACCATCAACCCGCCGAACCAATACAGCGCAATCGCCGCAAGGTTAAATACCGCGGTACTGCAGGGCATCATCAGCGAAATTATGGTTCCGGCTTTAATCGAGGTGTTCATCACATCGTCGTTTGCCCGTTTGAATTTGGTTTTTTCATAAACGGCGCGCACAAAGGTTTTTACCACGCGAATGCCGATCATGTTCTCCTGTATGGAGCTATTGAGCGCGTCCAGCTTTTTTTGCATCAAGCCAAACAGCGGTCGGGTAAAGCGCATAATAATCATTACAATCACAAGCATAAGCGGAATTGCAATTAGGTAGACGCTAGAAAGCCGCATATTAAGTCGCATGCAGATAAGCATAGACATAATAAGCAGCGTTGGGGCACGCACCAGCATGCGTACTACCTGAAGCACGACTTCTTGTATTTGCCGTACGTCAATGGTCGTGCGGGTAACCAGCGACGCGGTGGAAAACCGGTCGACGTCCGCAAACGAGAAGGTTTGTATCTTTTCAAACAGCGCATTGCGCAGGTTTGCGCCATAGCCCTGCGCAGCACGCGAGGAGTATTTGGCGCTTAAGATACCGCAAAGTAGCCCAAGACCCGAGATAACCACCATAGCAACGCCAATCCAGATGATATAGCCTTTGTTTTGCTTGTTGATTCCCCCGTCTACTACCATTCCCATCAACAGGGGCAATAGTAGCTCCGCCGAGGATTCTGCGACTGTGAGTACAGGCGCAAAGAAGAAGTTCTTTTTGTATTGCCCGATGTAGTC
>JAEZDF010000102.1 GCA_023429685.1 Bacillota bacterium | reverse complement strand
GGATATAAGCGCAAAAGGGCGCCGACGCTTTGCACGCCGAGCTTTTGGTACAGCTCGGCACGTTTTTCGCCTACGCCCTTTAGATATTTGATGTTGTCGGGGAAGCCTTGCTTCGACACGGCACGTCCCCCTTTTATTTAAAACTATTCTACCGAGATGATGTAGTAGTAGACGGGCTGCCCGCCATTTACCACGTGCACCTCTACGGCATCGGAAAGCTTTGCGCGAACCAGAGCCGCGGTCTTTTCCGCTTCCTCCTCGGTAATGCCCTCGCCATAAATCATGGTGATAAAGGAGCTGTCGCGCTTAACAAGGTTTTTTACAAGCCGTTGCGTCGCAAGGCTGACGTCGCTTGCCACAAACGCAAGCTTGCCACCGTCAAGTGCCAAGATCTCGCCCTGCTTAATCTTATGCCCATCAAAATCCGAGTCGCGTGCGGCAAAGGTAATCTGACCCGTTGCCACATGATCCGCCGCCTTCATCATACCCATCTGGTTGTCTTCCACCGACGCGTCGGGGTCAAACGCCAGCATAGCCGAAAGTCCCTGCGGAATGGTGCGGGTGGGCAGTACAATAACACGCCGGTCGGCAAGTGAAATGACCTGTTCCGCCGCCATGATGATGTTCTTGTTGTTGGGCAGCACAAACACCGTAGACGCGGGCACTTTTTCGACCGCGCGCAGGATGTCGTCGGTGCTGGGGTTCATGGTCTGTCCGCCGCTGACTACACAGCCGCAGCCAAGGTCGGTAAACAGCTGCCGAAGCCCTTCGCCCGCTGCCACCGCCACAAACCCAAACGGGATTTCGGGGTCAACGGGTACCACCTCGTGCACCTCTTTTGCTACCTGCGCCTCAGCTACCTTATTGTCGTGCTGCTCGCGCATGTTTTCTATCTTCATATTGTGCAGCGAGCCGTAAGCAAGGCCCTCCTGCATCGCATTGCCGGGGTTGTTGGTGTGCACATGAACCTTAATGATATCGTCGTCGTCTACGACAACAACACTGTCGCCAATCGTTTCAAGATAGGCGCGCAGGCGCAGCGCGTTTGCGTCGGGGGAGGTTTTTTGTACGATAAACTCGGTGCAATAGGTAAACGTAATCTCCTCGTGCAGGTCGGCGCCCGCCGCGTTTTTCTGGGATACAAACGTATCCACCTGCTTTGCAGGGGACTCAGCGCGTTCGGTGACAATCTCGCCGCCCTCAAACACCTGCAGCATGCCCTCAAAGATTACAAGCAGACCCATACCACCAGCATCCACAACGCCCGCTTTTTTCAGTACGGGCAGCAGTTCGGGGGTCGTATCGAGCGCGGCCTTAGATTCCTGTACGATAAGTCGCCAAATAGCGACCGCATCTTGCTCGGTCTCACTTGCCTCTGTCGCCTTTTCTGCCGCGACCCTTGCAACGGTGAGCATGGTTCCCTCGGTGGGCTTCATAACCGCTTTATATGCTGCGGAAACACCAAGGCTAAGCGCGTGTGCAAACTGCTTGCCGTCCGCTGTGGTAAGCCCTGCAAGACCTTTGGAAAAACCGCGGAACAGCAGCGACAAGATTACGCCCGAGTTGCCCCGCGCACCGCGCAAAAACGCAGACGCCGCAACCGACGCAACCTCGCCCACTGTGGCGTTATCCATCCGCTTAAGCTCCCTTGCGCCCGCAGAGATGGTCATAGACATATTGGTTCCGGTATCACCGTCTGGTACAGGAAAAACGTTCAACTCGTCTACTGCGAGCCGTTTGTTTGCAATACTGTTAGCGCCTGATATAATGGCGTCTCTTAGTGTATTTCCGTTTATCACATCTTCACCCATTCCGCCGCTGTGCACCGGCAGTTATTTAATAAAGAGCATGTTGCTTTGCGCACAGCTGCCCCGTCCGCGCTAAAGTGTCCGCAAAAACGGGAGCGCCCCGACTACACGAGGCAAATCAAAAATACGAAGCTATTGTTCCAGCTTCATTTCGTCTACATAAACGTTAACCCTGCTTACAATCAGACCGGTGGTCTCTTCCACCGTATAGCTAACCTTGTTGATAATGCTTTTTACGATGGCGGCGATGTTCACGCCATAGGTAACCACGATGTGTAGGTCAATCTCAAGCCTGCCGTCGCGGTTGCGGATGCGAACGCCTTTATCCGGCAGATCGGGGGATACGATAAGCGAACGCAGCCCCTGTACGGTGCCACTGGTCGCCATACCCGCCACGCCAAAGCAGCTCGATGCGGCAGAACCCACCAGATTCGCAAAGTAATCGGCTGAAATTTCGATATATCCCATTGGGTTTTCAATTCTGATCATACTAACCTCCATTTCACCGGACAGCTGCCGGCTGAAAAAGTAATGTCTACCAAACATTCGGCTTTTCGGATTAAATCAGGATTATTATAACACATTAATAAGAAAAACTTAATACCAATCGTCCGTTTTATTTATTTTTTTAAGCTAACGCGCATAGGTCCAGTCCTCAATATTAAAAAACGGGTCACTCATCGAAGACTTTACGTTGTAAGACATCGTCTGCGTAAAAAAGGATACGCCGTTTCGGAACACCAGCGGGATAAACGGAGACTGTTCAAAGAACGCATTGCTAAAATAGCTATAGTCGATTTCGCCCCGCCGCAACGAAAAATAAAAGGATGCGACAGAACCGTTTGCCGTACCACCGTAGGAAAGTGCCCCGTCGCCTGTAAAGAACGGGCTGAGGTCGTTATTGGTATAAAGCTTAGTCTCTCCGATATACAGCGAAAAGTCCGACGCCCTGACGGCGGACAGGTAATCACCGGGGTTGCGCTCGGTTATCACGCAGTCTATCCCCACCTGTGACAGGTTCTCTTTTATCACGCGCGCCGCCTGGGTGCGATAAAAATTATCGGTGTTCACGAGTACCGACAAGGTCAGGCGGTTGTTGCCGTACATGCGGTAGCCTTGTTCGTCACGCGCGGTATAGCCAAGGGCATCGAGTATAGAGTTTGCGCCCTCTACGTCTGCATACAGCTGGTTGTCCAGCTCCTTTGTGGCGTACATATTGGGGTTAAAGGGGGTGGATGAGGGGGTTGCACGGGACAGAAACGCCTCAGACACGATCTGGCTGCGATCGAAGCACAGCGAAAGTGCCTTGCGAAAGGATGCCGCTGCCGTTACACCACTTGTGTTGTTCACCCCTACAAAAACAAGGTTTGTTAAAGGCACCTGAACCGGGCTGCTGCCCATGTTGGTGGAGCTTTGTGCCTGAGAAAGGTCGGTAAACGCAAAGTCAATCGCGCCCGACTTTAATGTGTAAATGAGCGACTGGCTGTAATCGTATGCAGTCAGGTACAGCTCTTTAAACGTCTGGATGGTACCGCCGTGCCATTCGGGGTTTGCCACAAGACGAATGTCGGCGACGTCCGTAGTCTCTTCGTCGCTGCTTTCGTTTTGTGGAGGCTCATCGTCCGCGTACCGATACCTGCCGCTGCCGACGGGATAGTCTCTTTGGTTTGTTCCAATTTGAATGACGGGAAAATCAAGCAGATTTACAAACAGGTTGTCGGGAGACTGCAGGGTGATTACCAGCGTCCTATCATCCTGCACCGCATAGCTTACTACGTTGCTCAACCTGCTCGCATACAGCGAGCCGGACGACCGAATGCAATCGATGGAATACCGCACGTCGATGGCGGTGAGCGGAGAGCCATCCGAAAACCGAACGCCGTTTTTAAGGGTAACGGTGCAGACCGCACCGTCTATCTGGATATCCGACGCAATGCTCATAACCGGCGTAAAGTCGTTATCGAGCTTTACTAGGCTGTCGTACACCAAGGTGTGCAACGCGTTGTTCAGCTCGGATGAGGAGCGGTACGGGTGCAGCGAGTCGCTGCTGTCGTAGGGTATTTGGAACCGTCCGTCCTTTTGTATGATAGGGTGGGAGGGTATGACCTGCTGCGGAAGCGAAGAGGTCGCAGCAGGAAGAGAGGGAGCTGACGACGAATCCCCTGCCGCTTGTGCACATGATGTCAGTATGAGTATGGCGCAAACAAAAACCAAGGCTATCTTAAAATAATACGGCTGCATACCGCACCTCCGGGTTTAGGGTTATCTGTATAATACAAACTTAGGCAGACTCAGTATACCACAAATCTGGCGTCGGTACGAGCCGATTCAACTATTATAATCTCAAATTTGGTGGCTACGTAACAAAAAACGGCGGGAGCACTATGCTCTCCCGCCGTTTGGGGTAACTTTTGTATGATTGACCGCGCGTTTATGTATTCGGGCAGCTATCGCGGCTCCACAATCAGCTTAATCGCGGTGCGATCCTCGCCGTCAATCGTTACATTGGCAAACGCGGGGATGCACACAAGGTCGATGCCCGACGGCGCAAGATACCCTCTGGCAATCGCCACTGCCTTAACCGCTTGATTGGATGCGCCCGCGCCTACCGCCTGAACCTCTACGATGCCTTTTTCTCGGATGACGCCCGCGATTGCTCCTGCAACCGAATTGGGAATCGATTTTGCTGAAACCTTTAATACTTCCATAACAATTTCAATCCTTCCAGTTCAAAACTATCAGAGTTACATTTTTTCAGGCTCACTTTTGATGCCGAGGTTTGCGCACTCCTTGTTTTACCTAAAACAAAAGATGCCAAACTATAGCGGACATAGGACTGGTTGCCGAGGTCGTATGCCTTACTGTTGCGTATAACGGATGGGGCTTACGGAGGTAGTTTTGCCGGTGCGCTCGTCGATGTCAAACACCACCGCATTAATCATGCAGTCGCCGGCGGCGGGTTCATAACCGACGGGCATTAAGGTCTTTAACCTTCGAATCGCAAGCTCGGGCTTCATTCCCAAAACCGAGTGGATAGGGCCAGTCATGCCCACATCGGTGATGTACCCCGTACCCTGTGGCAGAATGCAAGCATCGGCGGTCTGCACATGGGTGTGGGTACCGAACATCGCCGAGATGCGCCCGTCCAGATAATGTGCAAGTGCAAGCTTCTCGCTGGTGGCCTCTGCGTGAAAATCAACAAGCACGATACGGGTCTGTACCTGTTTTAGCAGTTCGTCCATACACTCAAACGGGTTATTGAGGTTGTTTAAAAACACGACGCCAAGCAGGTTGATAACCGTGACGCGTACACGTCCAAGGTCAAGCACGAAAAGCCCATTACCGAAGGTTCCTTCAGGGTAGTTTGCTGGTCGCAGAACATCGGGGTGTTCTTCCAAATAAGCCCCGATATCGCGGTGACGAAAGATATGGTTACCGGTGGTGATGACATCGGCTCCTGCGTCAAACAGCCTCCCTGCGCTGCTGGGCGAGATGCCGTTGCGCTGAGACGAGTTCTCGCCGTTGACAATCACCGCGTCTGCTTCGGTCTTTCGTTTGAGATCGGGAAGGTGGCGTAACAGATAATCGCAGCCGGTTCTCCCAACCACATCGCCGACGCAAAGTACCCTCAATTGGATAATCCTCCTCATATTGCCATGCAGGCTCTGTAAACAGCACATTACCATTATAGCGCAGTTGTGTAGTAAATAACAATATACAAAAGGCAAAAAAAGCCTTGATTTTACAGTTAAATATTTGCATATTGAATAAAATATGCGGTTTTGTATTCCATTTATTGTGCAAGTACCGATGCGGCAGTGCAAAAAACCGGCAGGGTGGATATCCTCCTGCCCTGCCGGTTGGTACCAATGTGTAGGGGTTATTTCGCGTATTCAATCGCGCGGTTTTCGCGCACAATGTGAACCTTAATCTGTCCGGGGTAGTCAAGCTCTGCCTCAATCTTGCTGACGATGTCGCGCGCAAGCAGCGTCATCTGGTCGTCGTTTACAATCTCGGGCTTCACCATAATGCGAACCTCACGGCCTGCCTGAATGGCAAAGGTCTTCTCTACGCCGTTAAACGAGCTTGCAATCTCTTCGAGCTTCTCAAGCCGCTTGATGTAGTTTTCGAGATTCTCACGTCTTGCGCCGGGGCGTGCCGCCGAGATGGCGTCTGCCGCCTGAACAAGGCAAGCAACGATCGTTTTGGGCTCCACGTCGCCGTGGTGCGCCTGTATTGCGTGGATAATCTCGGGGTTTTCCTTGTATTTCTTTGCGATGTCTACGCCGATCTCAACATGGGTGCCCTCAATCTCATGGTCAAGCGCCTTGCCGATATCGTGTAAAAGACCCGCACGTTTTGCAAAGTTAACCTCAACACCAAGCTCGCTAGCCATAACGCCTGCAAGGTAAGCAACCTCCAGCGAATGGTCGAGCACGTTCTGCCCGTAGCTTGTACGGTAGCGCAGACGTCCAATTAGCTTAATCAGTTCTGGGTTCATGCCATGTACGCCGGTTTCCATTACCGCGCGCTCGCCGTCTTGGCGAATCTTCAGTTCTACCTCGTGTTTTGCCTTATCCACCATCTCCTCAATGCGGGCGGGATGGATGCGGCCGTCGGAGATCAGCTTCTCTAAGGAGATGCGCGCAATCTCGCGTCGAACAGGGTCAAAGCAGGAAAGTGTAATCGCCTCGGGGGTATCGTCAATAATCAGGTCGACGCCGGTCATCGTTTCAAGGGCACGGATGTTGCGTCCCTCACGTCCGATGATGCGACCCTTCATCTCGTCACTGGGCAGCGCAACCACCGAAACGGTAGCCTCCGCCACATGTTCTGCGGCACAACGCTGAATGGCCATAGAGATAATATTGCGCGCCTTTTGGTCCGCCTCGTCGCGCAGCATCTGCTCGTACTGGTTAATCTTCAGTGCCTTTTCGTGAACAAGCTCATCCTCCAGGTTTTTAAGCAGGTACTCCTTTGCCTGGTCGATGGTGAAAAGCGAAATCTTTTCAAGCATCTCAAACTGATGCTTTTTAATCTGCTCGGCATCGGCAAGCTTTGCATCTGCCTCTGCGAGCTTCTTTTGCAGGGTATCGTCCTTGCGCTCAAGGGTCTCCATCTTATGGTCTAGGTTCTCTTCTTTTTGCATGATGCGCCGTTCCTGGCGCTGTAGTTCGCTTCTACGTTCTTTTATTTCTTTGTCTGCATCCGAACGCATTCTGTAAATTTCGTCTTTGGCCTCGACAAGTGCTTCTTTTTTCTTGCTTTCCGCAGTTTTTAGAGCATCGCTAACAATTCGTTTGGCCTCCTGCTCAGCAGAACCAAACTCAGCCTCAGCTACTCTTTTTCTATATGAAATGCCCAGAAAAAACAGAGGGACACCAATCACAATAGCTCCGACGATTACTGAAATGACGCAGTATAAAATCGTCTGTGAATCCACTTAATCAAAAACCTCCTTTGCTTAGTTTCTCTAAATTTTAATATTATAAAAATAATAATATAAGTGCTATTGCACCAATTACTATTTTATATGTTGCTTGGTTGTCTGTCAAGGGCTGATTTAACGCGCGTTTTTGTCGCATTTTTGGCTTTTTGTGTCCAATGAGAGGGGATTGCGTCGTCTGCACTGTTTTTGGCACTCTGTATTCACCCCTGTACGCCAATTATCCAACGAATCAGCGCAGTATTGACAAAGCCGACCTCTGGTGCTACTATGAAAAAAACAGCAAAAGCATTGACGGGGACAGTATCGGAAGAAGCCTTTGCAAAGAGAGCACGCGCCGCAGGCTGAAAGCGCGGGTCATAAGGCACTTCACAGCGAGAAAACCACCCCTGAGCCCGCTATACAAGGTCGCCGCGGTTCACCCCGCGCAGGCTGTAAAAAAGCGGCGTTTGGCACACGTTACGGTGCCGGTTCGAGCGGCGGTCTTTTTTTGACTGCAATTCGGGTGGAACCGTGGAGCATATACTGCCTCACCCCGACTGATGGGGTGGGGTCTTTTTGTTTTTTCCCTGATTTACATCAAACCAAACCAGATGAAAAGGAGCGAACAACGATGATTAACGTAGAACTAAAGGGCGGCGTAGTAAAGCAGTACAACGAGGGCATTACCCCTGCCGAGATTGCAAAGGAACTGGGCGCGGGGCTGTATAAGGCGGTCTGCCTTGCCAAAGTAAACGGCAAGAACTGCGACCTGCGCACTCCCCTGACCGAAGACTGCGCGCTTACCCTGCTCACCTTTGAAGACCCCGACGGCAGGCGTGCGTTTTGGCACACCGCGTCGCACATGCTGGCGCAAGCGGTCAAGCGCCTGTACCCCGACGCAAAATTCGCGATTGGTCCTGCCATCGACAACGGCTTTTACTACGACTTTGACGTAGAGACCCCGTTTACCCCCGAAGACCTTGAAAAGCTTGAGGCGGAGATGGCGAAAATTGCGAAGGAAGATCTTCCGCTGGAAAAGTATGAGCTACCCCCTGCCGAGGCGACCGCGCTGATGAGCGAGAAGAACGAAAGCTACAAGGTGGAGCTGATTGCCGAGCACGCGGGCAAGGGCGAGAATATCAGCCTGTACCGTCAGGCGGACTTTACCGACCTGTGCGCGGGACCCCACCTGATGAGCACGGGTGCCGTCAAGGCGATTAAGCTGACCTCAGCGACCGGCGCGTACTGGCGCGGCAGCGAAAAGAACAAGATGCTGTGCCGCATCTACGGCACGGCGTACCCGAAAAAGAGCCAGCTCGATGAATACCTTGTGCGCGTCGAAGAGGCAAAGAAGCGCGACCACCGCAAGCTGGGCAAGGAACTTTCGCTGTTTGCGATGCTGGACGAGGGACCGGGCTTTCCGTTCTTTCTGCCCAAGGGCATGATTGTAAAAAACCAGCTGATTGAATACTGGCGCGAGGTGCACAAAAAGGCGGGCTACCACGAAATATCCTCCCCCATCATCCTAAACCGCGCCTTGTGGGAGCGTTCGGGGCATTGGGATCACTATAAAGACAACATGTACACCACCGTCATCGATGAATCGGATTTTGCGGTAAAGCCGATGAACTGCCCCGGCGGCATGCTCACCTACAAGCTGGAGCCGCACTCCTACCGCGACCTGCCGCTGCGCATGGGCGAGCTTGGTTTGGTGCACCGCCACGAGCTTTCGGGCGCGTTGCACGGGCTGATGCGTGTGCGCTGCTTTACCCAAGACGACGCGCACATCTTTATGACCCGCGAGCAGATTAAGGACGAAATCAAGGGTGTTGTCGCGCTGATTGACGAGGTATACAGCCTGTTCGGGTTTAAGTACCACATCGAGCTTTCCACCCGCCCCGAGGACAGCATGGGCAGCGAGGAGGACTGGAACTACGCCACCAACTCCCTGCGTGAGGCGTTGACCGAGCTTGGGCGCGAGTTTGTGGTCAACGAGGGCGACGGCGCGTTCTACGGACCGAAGATCGACTTCCATCTTGAGGATAGCATCGGGCGCACGTGGCAGTGCGGAACCATTCAGCTCGACTTCCAGATGCCCGAGCGGTTTGAGCTGGAATACACGGGCGCGGACGGCGATAAGCACCGCCCAGTCATGATTCACCGCGTGGCGTTTGGCAGCATCGAGCGGTTTATCGGCATCTTAATCGAGCATTTTGCGGGCGCATTCCCCACCTGGCTTGCGCCTGTGCAGGCGAAGATTATCCCCGTTTCGGAGCGGTTTACCGAGTATGCGCAGCAGGTGTCTGACCGCCTTAACGCCGAGGGCGTGCGCGTGGAGCTTGACCTGCGCCCCGAAAAGATAGGCTACAAGATTCGCGAGGCGCAGCTAGCCAAGGTGCCCTATATGCTGGTTGTGGGCGAAAAGGAGCAGACCGACGGCACCGTGGCGGTGCGCTCCCGCAAGGACGGCGACAAGGGCGCGGTCTCGGTGAACGAGTTCCTTGCGCAGCTGATGGCGGAGATTAGTGCCAGAACCCACGATTAACCCCCACTCACACATCGGCGTTCGGTTTGCCCCGAACGCCGATTTTTTTATCCCCGCTCATAATTTACGCCGCGCGTGAAACAGTAATAGATGGCGGCTCTCGCGGGATTGTGCGGTTTTTCGTAATCCATCCTTGACAAGCGTATTGCGGCTTGCTATAATAAACAAGCGCCTTTTTACAAGCGCTTTTTATTACGCAAAAAAGAATAGTTGAACCATTAGCTCAGTCGGCAGAGCACCTGACTTTTAATCAGGGTGTCCGGAGTTCGAATCTCCGATGGTTCACCAGATTGTAATTAGCAAAAGGTCTCAAGCGAATTTCGTTTGAGACCTTTTGTTTTTGCTTTTTTTGTGATATATTGGGGATGGTTGGG
>JAEZDF010000064.1 GCA_023429685.1 Bacillota bacterium | reverse complement strand
GCAGCGGCTCGCCCAGCGCCATTAGGATAATGGGCCAGTAGATGGTGTGAAAACGCAGGATATCCTTGCCGATGACGTGTACGTCGCACGGCCAGTACTTTTTATACAGCGCGCCCGGCGTCTCGGTGTCGTAGTCCAGCGCGGTGATGTAGTTGGAGAGCGCATCAATCCACACATAGACCACGTGGCGCTCGTCAAACGTCACCGGCACGCCCCATTTAAACGAGGTACGCGACACGCACAGGTCCTGCAGACCGGGCTTTAAGAAGTTGTTGACCATCTCGCGCTTGCGTGACTCGGGGCTGATGAAGTCGGGGTTTTCTTCGATGTGCTGCATCAGCCTGTCCTGATACTTGCTCATTTTAAAGAAGTAGGCTTCCTCTTTGGTTAGCTTTACGGGTCCTGCACAATCGGGGCAGTTGCCGTCTACAAGCTGCGTATCGGTAAAAAACGACTCGCACGCCACGCAGTAGTTGCCCTCGTAGGAGCTTTTATAGATATCGCCCTGATCGTAGAGCTTTTTGAATATCTTCTGTACGCATTTAATATGCTTTTCATCGGTGGTGCGGATAAACTGGTCGTAGGAGGAGTTCATCAAATCCCAGATATCCTTGACCTCGCCGGCAATCTTGTCCACATACGCCTTGGGGGTCATATTGTTCTGTATGGCGTTGCCCTCAATCTTCTGCCCATGCTCGTCGGTGCCGGTGAGGAAATAGGTATCGTACCCCAGCATTCGCTTAAACCGCACAATCGCGTCCGACAGCACAATCTCGTAGGTGTTGCCGATATGTGGCTTGCGCGAGGTATAGGTAATCGCCGTGGTAAGATAGAATTTCTCTGCCATTTAATTAACATCCTTTCGCCCAGTTCAATATAGTGGAGGATTGATACGGCGGTCTGCCCGTTTTCAGGGCGACCGCCAATGGTTAAAAACAAAATAATAGATACATATATTATACCACGTTTTCGGCAAAAAAAGCAAAACTCATCGCCAAAAATGTACAGACCGTGGCTAGTTGCACCGGTAAACAGCCGCCTCGTACGGTCGAAGCTCGCCCGCAGGCGCACCATGGCTTGCGAGCAGCGGCGTAAAGCCGTCGGTGTTCCATCTGCGTTTATGCGGTTGATCCGAGAGATTGCACTCCACAAACAGACGCACACCGTCTAGGATGCGATAGTAACAAAAGCTGTCGCGACCTGTTTTTACGGGAACAAACTCGCCGTAAACAAGCGTGGGGGTTGCCCTTCGCAGGGCGATTAGCCGCTTATAATAGCCAAGCACCGAACCCTCGTCCGTGCACTGGCTTTTTGCGTTGATTTCTGAGTAATTCTCGTTTGGCTTAAGCCACGGTGTGCCCGTGGTAAAGCCCGCGTGCTCGGTATCGTCCCACTGCATCGGGGTGCGGGCGTGGTCGCGCGTACCTGCGTGGATGACCGCCATCGCCTCGTCCGCCGTTTTCCCTTTTGCGAGCAGCTCGTTGTATAGGTTGCGGCTTTCAACGTCCTGTATCTCGTCTATGGACGCAAAGCGAGAGTTAATCATACCAAGCTCTTGACCCTGATATAGATAGGGTGTGCCGCGCAGCGTAAACTGGATGGTGGCAAGGCATTTCGCCACCGCTTCGCGGTGCTGCGGGTCCGGGTTTACCTTGCTTACCATGCGGGGGTTGTCGTGGTTATCGTAAAACAACGTCTGCCAGCACGCATCACCCAGATGCAGCTGCCAGTCGATATAATACTGTTTGAGGTAGTTTAGGTCATAGCGGTAGTCGTCAAAGCGCTTTTTGCCCGGGGTTTCGAGGTGCTCAAAGTTAAACACCGCGTCAAGCTCCGCGCGGCGCTCATCGGTCAGCAGCTTTGCCATCTCCATGCCCATAATGGGGGTTTCGCCCACCGTCATTACGTCAAAGTTCGAGAAGGTGTTCCACCGCAATTCCTTTAGGTAGTCGTGCAGGCGGGGACCATGGAAATAGTGCTCTACCCCGCAAAAGCCGGACAGGTCGCCCAGTATCCTGCTGCCGTCGGGCAGGGACGGGGTTTTGGAGATAAAGTTGATGACATCCAAGCGAAAGCCGTCAATGCCTTTTGACAGCCACCAGTTGACCATATCGTAGATCTCCTCGCGCAGGGCTGGGTTGTCCCAGTTTAGATCCATCTGCTTTTTAGAAAACAGGTGCAGCGCCCACTGCCCTGCCTCGGGGTAGTAGTTCCATGCGCTGCCACTAAACAGGGATGTCCAGTTGTTGGGCGGGGTGTTTTCGTCGGTGGATGGTCTCCAATGGTAGTACCCGCGGTAGGGTGATTCTGGGTTTTTGCACGCGTCGGCAAACCAAGCGTGCTCGTCCGAGGTGTGGTTAATTACAAGGTCCATAATCAGCCGCATGCCGCGTTTATGGGTCTCGTCCAGCAGGTGGTCAAAGTCCTGCATGGTGCCAAACTCGCGCATAATCTTTTTGTAGTCGCGGATATCGTAGCCGTTGTCGTCGTTTGGCGAGTCGTAGATGGGCGACAGCCATAGGACATCGACACCGAGGTCTTTAAGATAGTCCAGCCGTGAGAGGATGCCCGCAAGGTCGCCGATGCCGTCGCCGTCCGAGTCCTGAAAACTGCGCGGGTAGATTTGGTACACCACCGCCTCCTTCCACCACACGCGTTTGGGCTTACCCGTAAAGGGCGGCTCCGATTCGGGGGCGGTGTTTAACAGGTCGGCAAGGGTCTTTATAAACGCGTCGTCGACAGCACCCCGCGAAAGCGTGGGCAGAGTCTTTAGCCGAACCGAGCGGACAAGCGGGTTGTTCACAAGTGCCATGCTTTTACCGACCTGTGTCAACGCAAGCTTTACCATGTCGTATCCCACGGGGTTTTTCAGCACCTCGCCCAGTGTGCTTTTTTCTGTTATGGGTTTTCTCATAGGGTCAGTGCCTCCTTCGTTTCCTCCCCGCGGTTAATAAGCATAATCTTCTGGACATCCTGCTCGCTGAGCTCGTAGAAGAACAGCATGATAACAATCATAACCGCAAAGCCCGCAATGGGCACCAGCGTGAGGATCTTCCAGATGCCGTCAAGCGCCGCCTGCGTTTGTGATTGTTTTTGCTGAACATACCCAAACCATATCAGCATCTGCAGGCAGATGGTGTTGCACACCGTACCGCCCAGCTTGGTGACAAGCGTCTGAACCGAAAAGGCGATTGCCTCTGTGCGCTCACCGTTGACGTACGCGCCGTACTCGATGCAATCGGCGGTAAACATGCCATAGATTAGAAGCGGAAACTGCATGCAAAGTACGCGAACCGCGGTTAACGCCAAAAACAGAACAAAATTATCGTAGCCCATAAAGAATTGAACAACGCTTAGAACAATTGCGGCAGCACAGGTATAAACGGTAAGCATCTTTTTGCCGAATTTTGCGATAAAGAACGGCAGCATTGGTGCGGCGATTAGCACGGGTATAACGCTCAGCCCCATTACAATGGTGAGCATCGCCTCGTCGCCTAAATTCGAGTTGCAGAAATAGGGTGCGATGGGTTGAAGCGTGTTCACCGCGCTAATGGCAAAGAAACCGACGTAATAGATAAGCAGATACTTGTTTTTTAGCAGGCATCCAAATATTTTAATAATCGATATATCCCCGCCGCGCTGATACTTGACGCGTTCCTTCGCCAAAAACTGCAGCGGAAACATCACAAGAAACGAGAACCCCATGTAGATGGCAATCGCGCCCGTCCACCCTGTCGCCCCCTTGAGCGACATAAACACCGCCGTCATAATAGCGGCAAGCGCAGCAGCAAAGCGGCCGTAGGAGATTAAGCGGTCGCGCTCGTGCATCTGGGAGGTCATTACGGTGGCAAGCGAGAAGATGGGGGAATCCGAGAAGGTGTAGAGCACGCTCCACAGGATATATGTAACATACGCAAACACCAGCTTCGCCCCGTCGCTTGCGGAAAAGATGGTGCCAATGTTAAAAAACACAAACACCAGCGAAAGCGGAACCGTATAGGTCACAAGCCTGAGCCATGGCAGGTACTTTCCGCCTTTGAGGTTTAGCTTATCCACAATGGCGCCAACCAGCGGGTCGTCAAAGATGTCCCACAGGCGGGAGACCAAAAGCATACCCGCCGTAGCGGCAAGCGAAAGCCCCACACTCTCGGTGTAAAAGTAGGTTAAAAACTGAAATTGAAGCGCGTAGATGATGTTCTGCCCAAGAAAGAATCCGCCATACGAGAGGCGTTCTAAGCGTGTGGTTTCAAAGACCTGCTTTGCCATTGCTCATTCCTCCAGACATCAATTTGGTCGACGCTGTAATCTTTTACCCATTGTATCATGCCTGGGCAAAACAGACAATTAAAAAGCGAGGCATAATACGAATCTTCGTTACAAATTCAGATAGATGAGACGTAAAAATGCGCGCGGATAAGCTCCGCGCGCATTCAAAACCCAATAAACCGGGTAGAAGGCAGTATTTGTGTTTATATCAGGCACTGCATATCGATGCACACGACCTCGATACCCTTAGCCGCCGGGCAAACGCAGGCATAGGTACGGCACAGACCGCCGGTCGCGCCGGACACGTACTCGCTGGTGCGGTACACGCCGCCGTTTTGTGCGAGCGCTTTGGTGAAGTACTTTTTCTTGGTGTGGTTGTCGCCTCTCTGCGCGGGGGTAAAGCCGTCGCAGACCGACTGCTCTGCCTCGCTGCTCATGACGGTGGCGCTTGACTGGATGCCGTCGCTTGCGATAAGGTACAGGCACTCAATGCCCTGGGTGCGGTTTACAAACTTGCGCAGCAGCCCGTCGTAATCCTCCCGCTGGGTGCCCTGCAGTGCAGTTTTGAGTGTTTCCATCAGCTCATACGCAGTCTGGTCAAGCCGCTCGGCACGCGCCTTTTCTTCGCTTGTATGCACCGAACCCTTGAGCCGAAAACGCCGCATCAGCTGCTTTAGCCGGTCGGACTGGGTGTTGAGCAGGTCGCTGACGGCTGCGCTTTCCTGCGCACCGGCGGCGTTGCTCTGCGCTATCTGTGCAATGTCTGTAATCAGCACCGTTGTCCGGCGAATATCCTGGGCTTGGGTCTGGGATAGCTCGGCAATCTTACCGCTTAGTTCCGCGTTGGTGTCAACTGCGGCGCGGATATCCTCAAACACCTTGGCGGTCTGCAGCGCAAGCTGTGCGCCGCCGTTTACCTTATCCACGCTCGTATGGATTAGCGCCTCGGTCTGTTTTGCGGCATCCGCGCTTTTGAGCGCCAGATTCTTAACCTCGTTTGCCACTACCGCAAAGCCCTTGCCCGCTGCACCCGCTCTGGCCGCTTCCACCGAGGCGTTGAGCGCGAGCACATTGGTTTGAAACGCGATGCTGTTAATAATCTTTATAATGCTTGAGATGCTACCCGAAGCATCCGCTATCTCCTGCATGGCGCCGAGCAGCTGCTGCATATACTCGTTTCCGGCGTGGGTTTTGTCCTTGGCGGTGCACGCACTGTCCGCCGCCAGAGAGGCGCTTTGCGCGTTCTGCGCGGTGTGACGGTCAATGTCCGCCAGCACCTCGGTGAGCGCTGCAATGTCGCTGGACTGGTTGGCGGAGCCGTCGGCAAGCAGCATTGCGCTGTTTTGCAGATTGGATGCGATGCCCGAAAGCTCGTCCACCAGTCCGTTAATCTGGGTAAAGGTCTGGTTCAGCGACAGACTTATCTTCGTAAGCGCGTTTTTAATGGGCATGAAATCTGCCGAGTACCTGCAGTCATCTGAAGGCGACGCGGTCATATCCCCCGCAGACAGATGCGCAAGCACCGCAGAAATGTCCTGTATATAAGCGTTGATGCTGCATCCAAGCTCACTAAGTGACTGCGAAAGCTCGGTAAGCTGACGATGCTGTAACGATTCTGCCGTGTCGAGGTTTCCATCCGCAAACCGTGTGGACGTCTCTGTAATGTCGGCATAATCCCGTGCCAGTGGAAATAGCATGGTTGTGTACAGCACTACAGCCACAGCCGCCCAAAGCAAAAGCCCTGCCGCCGCCACAACCCAACACAACAATACTTGCCCACCAAACATAGGAAGTAGCACGGCACATAAAGCAATCACAACGGTCGTTAACAAAAGCAGGCTGAGTATAAACGCGATAAACCGACGATGTAACGTGTTTGAATTCGTTTTCAACCTAGAAGCGCCCCCCAACATAAAATGATGAAAAAGTCAATTACCCCCGATTAAAGCCAATTCATTAACCATATCTTACTTTAAATACAAAAAACGGTGTCGATATCCGCAATAAACGCGGATATCGACACCGTTGTCTCATTAAATTATACTATTGTGTTAATAGGTTGTCAATTTATATTCCATACCCTGCTAAAAATTAGTCTTTCATTGCCTTTACGCTCTCAAACTCTGCCTCAATTTCCGCAGAGGGCTTTGCTGTAAGCAGCGACACCAACACGATGGCGAGGCAGGAGAAGAGGAATGCAGGCAAAAGCTCATAAATGCCAAACACTCCGCCGACGGGACGGATGACGAGTTTCCACAAGAAGACCATCCCTGCGCCCGCCAGCATACCCGCGATAGCGCCGGCACGGGTCATACGCTTCCAGAACAACGAGAAGATCATTAGCGGACCAAACGTTGCACCAAAGCCCGCCCACGCAAACGATACCACCTGGAAGATGATGCTTTTCTCATCAAGTGCTATCACAACACCAATGAGCGAAATGGCGATGAGCGTGATGCGCGAAAACAGCATTACCTGTTTATCCGACGCGTCCTTTTTAAATATGCCCTGATAGATATTCTTGCTCACCGCGCTCGACGCGATAAGCAGGTAGGAGTCAGAGGAGCTCATGGTCGCGGCAAGAATGCCCGCCATCATAACACCCGCAAACAGCGGGGGCATCAAACGGGTGCTAAGCAGAATGAATACACCCTCCGCGCCCGACGCGGTCAAAAGCTCCGCGGGATACGCCGCTCTTCCGATTAGACCGATTAGTACTGCGGCAATCAGGGAGATGACGCACCAAACGGTTGCGATAATTCTGGACTTTTTGATCTCGGACGATTTGCGAATGGCCATAAAGCGCAGAAGAACCTGCGGCATGCCAAAGTAGCCAAGACCCCACGACATGGTGGAAAGGATGGTCAGGAATCCGTATGCGCCCGCAGGACCGAACACCGGCGCACCCGCTGCGTCCAGCTTCTGTACGCCATCCACAAGCTCGGGCGATGCTATGCCGAAGAAGCTCACGAAGCCGGGTATCTGCTCGATGTTTGCAAGCACCCCGGCGGGTCCGCCCGCGGCAACCACACCCGCAATCAAAACCGCAATCAATGCAACAATCATCAACATACCCTGAATAAAATCGCTGATGCTCTCGGCAAGAAAGCCGCCGAGGAAGGTGTAAAATATAACAAATACCGCGCCCAATATCATCATCAGCTGATAGTTAAGCCCAAATACGGTGGAAAACAGCTTGCCGACGGTTACAAAACAGCTTGCTGCGTATACCGTAAAGAACACAAGGATAAACACCGCTGAAATCAGCATAATAACCTTCTTGTTCTCTCTAAAGCGGTTGCTGAAGAAGTCGGGTAACGTAATCGAATCGTTTGCCGCAACCGAATAATGGCGCAGACGCTTTGCAATAAGCAGCCAGTTTATGTAGGTGCCGATGGCAAGACCGATCGCGGTCCAAACTGCGTCACTGAGCCCGCACCAATACGCGACACCGGGCAGACCCATCAGAAGCCAACCGCTCATGTCGGATGCCTCCGCACTCATGGCGGTCACCCACGGTCCGAGGCTTCTTCCCCCCAAGAAGAAGTTGTCGCTGCTTTCGTTGGATTTTTTCGCTACTACAAACCCGACCGCTATAATGATGACCATATACATGCCCATCGAGATCAGGATTTGAATGGCGTTTCCAGTCATTTTAATTCCTCCTCATAGTAAAAACTTATATAAATTATATAAATCCCTGCAGTTTTTGGCAAGCTGTTAAAGCAGATTTCGCAATGTTTGTGGTTTTTAACTAAACTAATGTGAATAAATATGGTACAACAACCACTCTTTTGGTATAATGAGGCTATACCTACCCAAAAGTTCTGCCCCGCGCTGTGAAGATATCTGGATTTTTGGTTGCCTGCATACCGATATTAAGGGAAAGGAAGACTGTGTATGGCGGACAAAAAAACGCGTGCGCCGTTTCGCACGCTTGTAAACGTTCTGGTTTTGCTTGTATTCTTGCAGGCGATTCGATGGTTCTTGGTTTCCCGCATCGGCTCCGATGTTCAGGTAAACGCACAGCTTGCCGAGACAGCCGCATTTATCGTGCTGTCGGCGCTATGCGCTCTGCTGCTTGCCCTTGCGCGTTTTTGGCGAATTAAGCTTTACCTGTTGCCCGCATTCACCAGCAGCAAGGACCGTGTATTGTACATTGCGTCCGCCTGCTTTACGGTGTTTGTGCTGTTGCTTTCTCCGCTAAAGACAATGGATTTTTCTGTTGCCTCCATTGTGGGTTTGCTGTATACCGGTGTTATTATTCCGGTATTTGAAGAGTTTGTGTTTCGGGGGTATGTTTGGGCTCGGCTGCGCAAAAGCTTTAAGCCCGAGATAACGGTATGTATGCTCACCGCCCTGTTATTTGCAGTATGGCGTGCGGGATATGGGGATATGTGGCTGTTTGATCAAGCGTTTTCTGCGGTGGATTTCACCATGGCGGTAATCACCAACGCCGTACTTGGGCTAACAGTGGGGCTGATTACCGGGTTTGCCCGCCTGCTCTCGAAAAACTGTGTACCGGGGCTGTTTTTGCACATCATGCTCGCCGCTGTCTTACAGTAAGTTTTTTAGGAATACATAAATCTAATAAAAAGGATAAGGATTAAATACAATGAGCAGACCACAATATCTAACCTCCAAAGAGGATGCGCTTGCGATACTGGAAAAAGGCGAATACGGTGTGCTGTGCACCGCTTCGGCAGACGGGCAGCCCTACGGCGTGCCGCTGAACTACTGCTACGATAAGGACAAGGGCTGCGTGTATTTCCACTGCGCAAAGGACGGTGTAAAGCTTTCTATCTTGTCACAAAACCAAAAGGTGTCGTTTGTGGTGGTTACGCGCGCAGACTTGGTGCCCGAGAAGCTGGACACCAGCTACGAGAGCGTTATCGTCACCGGCACAGCCGCTTTAATACAGGATGACGA
>JAEZDF010000055.1 GCA_023429685.1 Bacillota bacterium | reverse complement strand
AAGCGTTCGGTTTTATGACGCGCCTTTGCATCTACGTTTATTAGTTGAATTGAGTATAAACCAAAATGCAGGAATAGTCAAGAAAAAAATCACCGTGTTTTTTCATTTTTTGCATCTCCTATTTTTTCAATATGCTATAAACATCAAATAAACGTGATTGCCCCGTAGATAATAACTTTTTATACCATTAAAAACACCGAGCGCCCCCCTTATTATTACATATGTTCGCGTATGCTTGCAGGATTGTGTGTGCCATGCTTCATTTTCGTTTAGTGACGCGCACTTCATCTGATTAGCAGTTTTGGGCGGTAAACCCCAAAAGTCTCACGTTTTTTTCTGTTTTTTCACCGATTCGTTCGGTATTCAATTACGCACGCCATGAAGCTTTCTTTGCATAATCCGACAACGCGGGTGCACACCACGCTTTCTTTTGCGGAAGGTTGTATGACAACACAAAACAGCCGTCGTGCGCAAGGGGATTCCTTGCGCAAAACGGCTGCCTGTTTAGTTAAAAGAGCGTTAATCTATGTTATGGTTAACTGTGTCTCGCATGTCTGCCGATAACCACCGTTACCGTCGTGCCTTTGCCCACCTTGCTTTCAAACAAGATCTCCCCTCCAAGGCTTGCGACAGCATGCTTGACGATAGAAAGCCCAAGCCCCGTACCGCCTACCGTATGGCTGCGCCCCTTATCCACGCAATAGAACCGCTCAAACACACGCGCATGGTGCTCCCGCGCAATGCCAATGCCTGTGTCCGCAACCGAAATCGACACGGTTTCCGCGTCCGACATGCAGGAAACCGTCACCGAACCGCCCTGCTTGTTGTACTTGACCGCGTTTTCCATTAGGTTGCCGATAATCTGGCGCAGCTCCTCCCGCCGCGCGCGAAGCAGCACCTTCTCGCCTGTTACGGTTACCGTAACATCCTTTTGCCCTGCAATGGGGGCAAGACGCTCTGCAAGCTCATGCGAAAGCGCACAGATATCCACCTCTTCTTCCGACTCGGGACGTCTGCCGTTCTCGAGCTCGCTGAGGTTGATGATGTCGTTGATTAGGTTGGTCATGCGGGTCGCCTCCGCGGTGATGCGGCAAAGATAATCCACTTTGGTTTTATCGTCCTCTACAAGCCCCGACGCAAGCAGCTCGGCAAACCCCTTGATAGAGGTAATTGGGGTTTTTAATTCATGAGAGGCGTTTGCCACGAACTCGCTGCGCATCCGTTCGTTTGCGCGCACGGTCGTCACATCGGTAAGCAGCAGGATTGCGCCGCGTTCCTCTCTGCCGGCACCCGCCAAAACAATGCTGCCGCGTGCAGGTGTAATCCGCGCGGACAACACCCTGCCCTCCTCATGGCTGGATATATCGAATATCGTGGAACGTCCATGACGCACGGCGGTCTCAATGGCGTTTTGCACCTTTTTGTCCCTCGTTAGATAAACGATGTTTCGCCCCTGAACGTTTGCGGCGCCCATATAGCGTTCACATGCGCTGTTGATGCTCGAAACCCGCAGCCGGCTGTCGATAACCGCAAGACCTTCCTCCATGTTATCAAGCAGTGTTTTGGTACGCTCCCGCTCGTCCTGAAGCTGACCAAGCGCGTCATGGATACGCATAGAAAGGGTGTTTACACTGTCCATAATGGGGGTAAGCTCCTCGTACTCCGGCGAGGGCAGCGGCGCCGAATCGCCATTAAGCGCAATCTGCTCAATGCGGTCGCGTGCCGAGAACAGCGGCTCGGTGATGCGTCTGGTAACGCGCGAGGCGATGACCGGGGTGATAAGTGCGGCAAACAAAAGCCCGATTAACGTGGACGGCAGCAAGCTTTTGAATATCGATTCGAGCGCTTCAATCTCCATTGAAAGGCGGATGTACAGATTGTCATTGACCCGCATTGCCATGTAGGCGTATATCGCCCCAAGCGTAGCGGAATAACGCACCGACGAACCGAGCCCCGATTGCATTGCATCAATTAGCTCAGGGCGGTCCGCATGGTTTTCAAGCTGCGCGGCGGGCGCGCGGGAATCGGCCAGCACATCGCCGCTGCCGTCGATGATGCTAAGCCGATACTCGGTGTACTTGTCCACCTCATCCTCGGGCAAAAACATGTCGTGTTCAATGTCGTATTCAATCTGGCTTTTTACCGTCTTAAGAATCAGCCCCATGCTGGTTTTCATCTCTTGCATGCGAATTGCATACAAAATACAAGAGGAAACAGCGGCACTCAACAGGAGCGCCGCGAAGGCGACCAGAACACAGCGCCGGAAAATCGCGCGTTTCATTCGTTATCCCTCCACAGAAGGCTCCACAAACCGATACCCTACGCCGCGTACCGTTTTGATGTAGGTCGGATGCTCGGCATCGTCACCCAGCTTTGCACGCAGGCTTTTGATGTGCATGTCAAGCGTACGGGTTTCCCCCGCAAATTCATATCCCCACACCGAGTTAAGCAGCTCGTCGCGCGGAATGACCCGATCCGAATTCTGCATCAGCAAAACCAAAAGATCGTATTCTTTGAGCGTCAGCTCCACCGGGTCGCCATCCTTTGTCATCTCGCGCTTATCAAGGTCGGCACGAATGCCGTTGACTTCGACGATATGGTGCTGCCGCTCCTCTGGGTACGAGCGGCGCAGCACAGCGCGAAGGCGCGCGGAAAGCTCGAGCACGCCGAACGGCTTTGCAATGTAGTCATCCGCGCCGCTGTCAAGCCCGATGACCTTATCAATCTCTGCCGTCTTTGCGGTAAGCAGAACGACGGGGATGCGTTGGGTGGCAGGCGTACTTTTAATCCGTTTGAGCGCCTGTATGCCATCCATACCCGGCAGCATGATGTCAAGGATATAGACCGAGGGAATCACCGTGCACGCCAGCATTTCCTCCGCCGTTTTAAACTGGTGCACCTGATAGGAGAATGCCTCCAATGTACACCGAACAACCTCTCTGATATTATCATCGTCTTCTACGACAAAAACCGTAAACTTTCGCACCGAGGCACCGCCTTTCAAGACAACAATTAAATAATCTTGGTATTCTTGTGTGCGCCCGTTTCGTAAAATTCCACCCATTCGCATATGTTCACGGCATGGTCGGCGATTCGCTCAAGGTATTTGGCTATCATCATCACATCAATCGCTTCATCGCTGCGCGCAGGGGAGGAAACCATCAGCTCCACCAGCTCGTCGCGCACCTTCACAAACAGGTCGTCGACCACATCGTCGGTGGCAATCACCTTTTTTGCCGCTTCTAAGTCGTTGTTGGTAAACGCGGTTACGGCGTCGTATACCATACCCGAAGCCACCCGCGCCATCTCGGGGATGTGACGCGCCATGCTGGCTGGCTCATCGTTGCGTAGTATACTAAGAATCTCGGCAATATCCGCTGCCTGGTCGCCAATGCGCTCGATGTCGGTAATCATCTTTAGCGCGGTGCTAATCTGGCGCAAATCCCGCGCAACCGGCTGTTGACGAAGCAACAGCTTTAAGCAGCGCGCCTCGATTACCTTTTCCATCGCGTCTATTTCGCGGTCGTTTGCCGAAACCCGCTGGGCAAGTTCTTTATCGCGTGTCTCAAGCGCGGTTACCGAGTTTTTGATTGCCTCCTCGGCTAGCCCCGCCATCTTGATTAAATCGATATTGAGCATTTCAAGCTCGCTGTCAAAACTAGGACGTGCTCCCATATCCATTCTCCTTTTTCCATTATAATTGATTGGTAATTATGTTGCAATCGCAAAAGCGGCGTTATCCAAACCGTCCTGTAATATAGTCCTCGGTTCGCTTATCGGTGGGTAGGCTAAATATCTGCTCGGTCTCGCCGAACTCCACCATCTCGCCCACCAAAAAGAACGCCGTGTCGTCCGAGATCCTTGCCGCCTGCTGCATATTGTGGGTTACAATGACTATGGTGTACTTCTCTTTAAGCTCTAGCATCAGCTCCTCAATCTTCATGGTGGAGATTGGGTCTAGCGCGCTGGTCGGCTCATCCATCAAAATAACCTGCGGCTCCACCGCCATAGCCCGCGCAATGCACAGGCGCTGCTGCTGCCCGCCTGAAAGGGATAGGGCGCTTTTGTTTAGGCGATCCTTCACCTCCTCAAACAGGGCTGCACCCACCAGGCTTTTTTTCACGATATCGTCAAGCTGTTTTTTATTCTTGATGCCGTGAACACGGGGACCGTATGCCACGTTGTCGTAGATGCTCATGGGAAACGGGTTTGGCTTTTGGAATACCATGCCAATCTTTTTGCGCAGAAGGGTAACGTCCACCGCCTTGTCGTAGATATCCTCCCCATCTATAAGCACCTGCCCTGAGATCTTTACACCATCTATCAAATCGTTCATGCGGTTGAGCGTTTTAAGGAAGGTGGACTTGCCGCATCCGCTTGGTCCAATAAGCGCGGTAATCCCCTTGTTTTTAATATCCAAAGAAATATCGATTAGCGCATGGTTGTCGCCATAATATAGGTTTAGGTCTTTTACTACAATACCGCTCATGGGTTCTCCTGCCTTTCTTCGTAATCCTCTATTTTTTTGCCTCAACAGAGCGTTTTGCAATCATTTTGGTAATTGTGTTGATAATCAGCACAATGACAATCAGCACGAGTGCAATGCCAAAGCCCTCGTCTGTGTATTTGCCGTTGGATACGGCAAAATACATCTGAACGGTAAGCGTAGCACCCGATGAAGACGGATGCGACAGCACGTTCTTGGGCAGGTTTAACACCGAGCCGGCAGTATAAAGCAGCGCCGCCGATTCGCCGACGATACGCCCGATGCTGAGGATGACCGATGTGATAATGCCATTGATTGAGCTTGGCAGAATAATTGTCCGAATCATATGCCATTTGCCCGCTCCCATGCCAAGCGCACCCTCGCGGTAGCTTTGCGGCACTGTTTTCAGTGCCTCCTGCGTGGTGCGGATGACAATGGGCAACACCATAATGGCAAGCGTAAACGCGCCGGTAAGGATGGAATAACCCAGCTTAAAATAGGTGCCAAAAAAGATTGCACCAAACAAGCCGTAAATGATGGACGGGATGCCCGCCAATGTCTCGATGGTAAACTCAATTAAGCGAACCAGCCTGCCGCGCTTTGCGTACTCGGTAAGGTATACCGCGGCACCAACCCCGATGGGGGTGGAGATAATCAGCGTAATTACAATAATATACAGCGTGTTGATGATGGCAGGCAGGATGCCGTACCGCTGTTTTAACGCACTGGGCGCGGTAGACAAAAACTCCCACGAAAGCTGTGGTGCGCCGCGCACAACAATGTATAGTAGTATCGACACAAGAATCAGCACGGTAATTGCTGCGCTGATATAGATTAGCGCACTAAGAACCTTGTCGCTTGCCAGTGTGCGTTTGCCTATAATTGAGGATGTATGGTACTTTGTTTGCGTTTGCATCTGCATCATTCCCCCTCCCTCCCCTTGAGTACGACGTTAAGTATGATGTTGATTATCATAATGAATACAAACAGCACAAGCCCGATGCCAAACAGCGACTGCCGGTGCAGCCCATCGGCGGCATAGCTCATGTCGGTAACGATTGCAGTGGTAAGAAACCGCACGCTGTTAAACGGAAGCGGCAGGTTTACTACATTACCGGCAACCATAATAATTGCCATTGCCTCGCCAATGGCTCGACCGATACCGAGCACAATGCCGGTAACAATACCCGAACGAGCCGCACGAATCATTACCTTGAATATGGTTTGAATGTGAGACGCGCCCATGGCAAGGGACGCCTCCTTGTACTCACGGGGCACCGCCTTGAGCGCGGTTTCGCTGACGTTAATGATGGTGGGCAGTATCATCACCGCTAGCACCAGGACTGCCGAAACCAGGTTTGCACCGCCGGTAAAGGTATGGTTCGGGTCATCAAGAAACAACACCTTCTCCCATTCCCGCACCAACGGAACAAGCAGCATGGCACCCACAATGCCATAGATAACAGAAGGGATACCCGCCAGCAGCTCTACGGCGGGGCGCACCACCTTGTACAGCGCAGGCGGCGCAAGCTCCGCCAAAAAAACGGCGGTAAACAGCGCCACCGGCACACCGATCAAGATAGCGAGCATCGTTCCCGCAAGGGACGATAAAATCATGTAAAGAATGCCAAACTGCGGCTCAGAAGCGAGCGGTTGCCACTGCGCGCCAAACAAAAATTCGGCAACGCCAATCTGGGCAATAGACGGCGCGCCTGCAATAATCATGTATATGGTAATACCGGCCACGGCAATCACAGCGGTAATTCCGCACACAAAGAACAGGATGTTCATAATGCGCTCCGCCGCGTTTTTTGCCGCAGACCTGCGTGTTGCTTTCACCGTTGATGTTACATGGTTCTCAAACAAATTGGTTACCCCTTTCCCCGTTTATTATTTTGTTTATTAGTTGATATCGGTCAGGTTTTCACCTGCTGCCCCAATTAGTAGACCGATGTAGCCGGACAGCACGGTAGGGCGAAGCAACGCTTCGCCCAATCCGCCCGGAAAAGAGTGGTTGTAGTTTGTGTTTTGTTAGCCTACTACAAGTCCAAGGCTTTTTGCAATTTCCTTACCCTGCTCGCCCATTGCGAAATCGAGGAATGTCTGCGCCTCGGCGCTGAGAGCCTTGGATTTATTGGTCGCCATTACGAAGGGGCGGGAAAGCTTGTAGCTGCCTGCAACGATGTTCTCGCCAGTTGCCTCTACGCCGTCAAGCTTTACTGCCTTGATGGTGTCGTCTACCGCCTCCAGAGATACATAGCCGATTGCGTCGGGGGTGGATGACACGAGGGACTTTACCGCGCCGGTGGAGGGAATCTCCTGCGAGTACGCGGGGGTCTCAATCTTAAGTACCGACTGGAACGCCTCGCGAGTGCCTGATGCCTCGTCGCGTCCGATTACGACGATGGGTGCGTTTGCGCCGCCAACCTCGCTCCAATTCTTGATCTCGCCGGAAAAGATCTTTACAACCTGCTCGCTGGTAAGCTCCTCTACCGAGTTTGCGCTGTTTAGAATAACCGCAACGCCGTCGATTGCGACTACGTGAGCCTCAAGGTTTGCCGCTTCTTCATCCTTTAATTTACGCGAAGCATTGCCGATATCCACAGTGCCGTCTGCCGCTGCAGTCATACCCTGACCGGAGCCGGGGTACTGGCATTCTACTGTTACGTCGGGCTCAACCTCCTTGAATGCCTCGATGAGCGCTTCCATCAGTTCCTGCATGGAAGAGGACCCAGTGAGGGATACCGTGCCGGACAGTGCTGGTGCCGCCTCAGACTCGGGAGCTGCTTCGCTGCTGGGGGTTGGCTGGGCAGAGGATGCTACGGGGGCGTCGGTTGCGCAGCCTGCAAACAGTGCTACTGCAAGCATAAGTACCAGTACAACAGATAAAACCTTCTTCATAAAATAACAATTCTCCTTTTCCTTCATGTCCTACACATGACCGTAAATTGATTCATTTTGTTTCCTTGACTGTTTATACTATAGCAAATCGAAACCGGCATCATAAGCACGTCGCGGTAAAACCTGTGTATACGCTCTGTAAAGCCATGTAAAGAGATTGTAAAGCACAAAAGGGCAGCTACGCGTAAGCTGCGACTTATCCTTACAAAGGAAAGGCATTCCCCCTTACTAGACGCAAAAGAGAATGCCTGTGGTTGTTGCTTTTCACTTAAAGGACGCCCTGTATTACATGCCGCAACGGGAGGTGCACGACGCGCAGTCGGAAGGCGTGCAGGATTGCGTGCCCTCCCGCATAAAGGGAAGGGAGCTTGCCTTGGCACGGCTAAGGTCAAAGCGATGGGTCTCTTCATCCGCAATTGTTACAAACCCGCCCTCAAACGTGATGTTGAGCGGGATGGTCGCGACCCCCTCTCCATCGGGCAGCGGACGGCGCACGGGGGCAAACACCGACATCCTGCCGTTCTCATCGATTACGGCAATCTTATCCGACGAGCTAACCAGCCCTTCGAGCAGTCCATTCTCGGTAAAGCGAAGCGAATTTTGGTCGGCATGAATGCCACCTGCGTTGCAGTCAAACGCCGCAAGCGGACCGATGTCGGTCATCACCACCACCGGCTGCGCGGGCTCTACCGATTTAAGTGCGCCGCTTTCATACAGGGAGAACCCCGTCTTAACCTCCATTTCGCCGATTGGCGTTAAAAGGGACACCGTTTCACCCGGGAACAAGGTAAGGCTTTTGAGCGCACCGCTCTGATAAAAATGCAGGCAGACAATCTTTGCGCTAAACGCGCCAAACGCAAACTCAAACTGAAACGGAACTGCAAGCTTTGCCTCATCCTCCTCCGACCAGTAGCCGCTCAGCTTTCCGTTGAGCGGAAAGACGCGGTTTACCTCGCCGCCCTCATACAATGTAACCAGCTCGGCGGGGAACTCGCCCATCGGCGTAAGTACCTCCTGCATCTCTTCCAGCAGCACTGCTTTCAGTGCCCCCGTACGGTAAAAGGATGCGCTTTTTGCGTACTTTCTACGCACATGCTCCTCTCCGTACTGGGGCACCAGCTCGCCGACAGGCAGAGGCAGCTCGTTTCGTTCCCCCAGCACACAGTCCTTTAACGCCCCATCCTCGTAGTATGCAGCGGACACAACCCCCTGTAGCACACCGTACCGTGTTGCAATGCTTGTCATAACAGTAAGCCTCCTTCTTAATACCTAACCCGATTCGTCTAACCCTTTTAGCCCTTGCAGGCTTTTACTATTTCGGCACGCACAACCCCGTTTTCGTCCGTAGCGAAAACCGACAGGTCGCTTCTATTCTCAATCCATGGCGGCAGATGCGTACAGTACAGGGTAAGCGTGGCAAACGGCGTTGTATCAAAAAAGTTCATCAATGCCTTTTTTAATGAAACCTCGGGATGCACCCGCTGCAAAGCAACAAGATCAAACACATACATCCCATCTTCGCCGGATTGCCATGGAGCAACGAGCACCTGCTCGGACGGTTTCCCTTCCATCCGCGAGGCTTGCACATCCTGCGCGATGCCGTCAAGCACCTCGCGGGACAGCGACGTAATCTCAAAAACCGAAAACCCTGCCCGGTCAAGGCAATGATACGCGATGCCCGTTGCTCCTTTTGCGGCAACGACCCTGCATTCCCCTAGCTTTACAACCAGCTCCTTCACCTTATCCCGCAGGGTGGGCGGCGCATCGTCCTGATTTGGCGCATACAGGTACTCCCGGCACATCTGCCAGCCCTGCAGTGTGATTTCATAAAGCTGCACATTACATGGTTTATTAAGGTCGCAGGGTTTACCCTCCTTATCGGTTGCCACGGCAATCAGCTTACACATCGTAACAGTCATCCTCTCCGCAAGTGCACAACACAAAGGGGCATACCGATACTATCCGTACCGATATGCCCCTTTGCATGCTACATGGTATACTTAATTATATCTCAGTAT
>JAEZDF010000018.1 GCA_023429685.1 Bacillota bacterium | reverse complement strand
TGCGCCACACCTCGTCAAAATCGAGCGTCTCATCCGAGACAATCGGCGCCATCTCGGGACCGACCTGTGCGCCACTCTTTTCATCGCGACCGCCATTTAAGGCATACAGCAACGCCTTGGCAAGGTTGGCGCGCGCGCCGAAAAACTGCATCATCTTGCCAATCTTCATAGCGGATACGCAGCACGCAATGCCATAATCATCACCGAACTCCGGGCGCATGATATCATCGTTTTCGTACTGAATCGAGGAGGTTTCCATTGAGATGCGTGCACAGTACTTTTTAAAGTGCTCGGGCAGGCGCACGCTCCACAACACCGTCATGTTCGGCTCAGGTGCCGCGCCCAGATTCACAAGGGTATGAAGGAAACGGTAGCTTGTTTTGGTAACCATATGTCTGCCGTCCGCGCACATGCCGCCAATCGCCTCGGTTACCCATGTGGGATCGCCCGAAAACAGCTCGTCGTATGAGGGGGTACGCAAGAAACGCACCATGCGCAGCTTCATGACAAAATGGTCAATAAACTCTTGAATCTCCTGCTCGGTATACCTGCCTTCGGCAAGATCGCGCTCTGCATAGATATCAAGGAAGGTTGACACACGACCAAGCGACATCGCCGCGCCGTTTTGCTCCTTAATTGCGGCAAGATAGCCAAAATACAGCCACTGAACCGCCTCTTTGGTGTCGGTAGCCTTGTTTGAAATGTCTATGCCGTAGCTTGCCGCCATCTCCTTTAGTTCTTCCAAAGCCCGAATCTGCTCAGATATCTCCTCGCGCTGGCGAATGACATCTTCGTTGATAATGTCAAACACATAGTCCGCCTTTGCTTGCTTTTTTTGCGCGATAAGGGCATCAACACCATACAGCGAAACACGGCGGTAGTCACCGATAATGCGACCACGACCGTACGCGTCAGGAAGCCCTGTAATAATTCCGCTGCGGCGCGCCGCCTTCATATTATCGGTATAGGCGTCAAACACGCCGTCGTTATGCGTTTTGCGGTACTTAAATACATGGTCAACCTCAGGGAGCATTTCGCGACCGTACGCTTCCAGCGAGGTGTGTACCATACGAATACCGCCAAACGGCATAATCGCACGCTTAAGCGGCTCATCGGTCTGCAGGCCCACCACTTGCTCAAGCTCCGAGTCAATATACCCAGCCTGATGGGATGTGATGGTAGAGATATTGTGCTCATCAATATCAAGCACGCCGCCGGCCTTTCGTTCCTTTTCCATAATTGCCTTCACTTTATCCCAAAGTGCTACGGTTTTTTCGGTAGGCACGGCAAGAAAACTATCGTCGCCGTCGTATGGCGTGTAGTTTCTTACAATAAAATCTCTTACATCGATATGCTCCTGCCATTTACCTTTATTAAACTCCGCCATGATGCATCCTACCCTTCGTTAATGTATATCAATTTAGTATGGTTTATGGTATAAGCATACTCCATTTTTGCACCAAAATCAACTATATTTTGTGTTTTGATAGACAATTGATATTGTAACTAATAATAGCATCACCATGGTACGTTTTTTTAAACAGAGTAACGTGCTTTGCAT
This sequence comes from Bacillota bacterium, assembly GCA_023429685.1. Classification (GTDB taxonomy): domain Bacteria; phylum Bacillota; class Clostridia; order Oscillospirales; family Ruminococcaceae; genus Acetanaerobacterium. The sequence continues at coordinate 4,725 of JAEZDF010000018.1, read as the reverse complement.
TTTTATTGCATAAGCAAAAAGACCTTCTCTCCAACTACAAAGACGGCGAGAAGATCTTTATATATTAGCAAAGCTTGCTGTTTGCCTTTTGTTCAAAGCGGGTCTTATCTAAATATACGCGGGAGTGAACCGCCTCGCCAATCATCTCTTTGTCATCATACGCCGTAACCTTAAAATCAACCTGCCTGCCATGAACCGCGGTAATTTCGGCGACAGCCCACACCTTCATACCCACAGGTGTTGCGGCAAGGTGTGATGTTGATATGCTCGCCCCCACGCTGATGACACCATCCTCTAAAAACTGCTGCAGACAGTCGCTAGCAGCGCTCTCCATCAATGCCACCATCATCGGTGTCGCAAATACCGATACCGCACCGCTTTTCATGTTCTTTGCAAGCATATCCTCTGTAACTGTCCACTCCTGCTTAAAGGTCGTTCCTACCACGATTTCCATAGTATCTTTCCTCCATTTTCTTGTGTGATGAAATAAAACAATAGGTACTACGCTTAAACGTGCGAAGCCACACTCGGCTTCGCACGTTTATTGTTACTTACATTGTATAGATATTGGAGCTGTCAAGCAGTTCAACGCCGCTCTTTTGAAAAACAGCCACTGCCTTCGCGTTATCCTCCACACGAAGGATAACATAGGCCTTTTCGCCCTCGCGGCTGATAAACGCATACATATACTCTACGCCAATGCCTGCATCCAAAAGCGTTCTGAGTGCCTTAGAAAGACCCCCAGGCGTATCCTCAATACCAATTGCAATGACCTGCGTCAGCGAAACAGCAAAGCCCGCATCCTTAAGCGACCTCTCGGCCTCATCCGGATTGTTCACAATCAGCCGCAGGATGCCAAAATCCGTCGTATCGGCAATCGAGAGTGCGCGGATATCAATCTTTTGCTTTTCTAAGGTGTCGGTAATCTCCGAAAGGCGCCCTGGTTTGTTCTCGACAAAAACCGAAAGCTGTTTTATAAACATAGTAATCCCTCCGTCGTAATAAATATCCGCTAATCAAACCCCATCGACAGAAAGCCGATGATTTTGACTGTGATTAATCTGGTAACTCCGCAAAAAGCCATTAAGCAATGACTCCCGAAAATATTATACCATGGTTTTTAAAGGCTTTCCAGCGGTTTTATAAACATTACAGTTTACGATTATCAATCACGCGCTTTGCCTTACCCTCGCTTCTGGCAATTGTTTTCGGCTCAACAATGCGAACCTTTGCCGAAACACCGAGTGTAGACTCCACCGCATGGCGAATCTTTCTTTCCTGCTCTTCGATATGTCGAATCGCATCCGAGAACATCTCGCTCGACATCTCCACCTGAATCTCAAGGGTATCCAGATTGTCAATGCGATCCACAATCAGAACGTAGTGCGGTGCGGTTTGCCCAAGAGACAGCAGCACGCTTTCCACCTGCGATGGGAATACATTCACACCGCGGATGATGAGCATATCGTCTGTTCTGCCGCATGGCTTTGTCATCTTTACAAACGTTCTGCCGCAAGAACACGCCGTGCGGGTCAAAGTGGCGATATCCCTTGTTCTGTAACGAATCAGCGGCAATGCCTCTTTGGTGATGGCGGTAAACACCAGCTCCCCCTGTTCACCGTCCGGCAAAACTGCTCCAGTTTCTGGGTCGATAATCTCTGCAATAAAATGATCCTCGTTAATATGCATACCGCTTTGCTCACTGCATTCAAAGGAAACACCGGGTCCCATAACCTCGGAAAGCCCGTAGATGTCGTAAGCCTTAATCCCGAGCAATTCTTCGATCTCTTTGCGCATATTCTCCGTCCACGGCTCCGCGCCGAAGATGCCCGCTTTGAGCTTTAACTGCGACTTGTCGTACCCCATCTCCTTGAGGGTTTCGCCAAGAAACAGCGCATATGACGGGGTTGCGCATAGGATAGATGAACCATAGTCGAGCATAATCTGAATCTGACGTTGGGTGTTGCCCGTAGATACGGGGATAACTGAAGCACCCATCGCTTCCGCGCCATAGTGCATACCAAGACCGCCGGTAAATAATCCGTAACCATACGCGATATGGACAAAGTCTTTCTGCGTACCCCCTGCCGCCACCAGCGAACGGGCGGTGATCTCACGCCACACATCAATATCGTTTTTTGTATACCCCACGACGGTCTGTTTACCGGTGGTTCCCGACGAAGCGTGAATGCGCACAATCTTGTCCATCGGCACTGCAAACATCCCATAGGGGTAGTTGTCGCGCAGGTCCTGTTTGACGGTAAACGGCAGCTTTTTCAGATCGTCCGCCGATTTAATGTCCTCAGGAGAAACGCCCATCTCATCCATCTTTGCTTTGTAATACGGCACATTTTCATAGACGTGCCGTATGGTCTGAGATAGCCTGAGCGACTGCAGGCTGTGCAGCTCATGGTAGGGCGCGGTCTCGATTTTGGGTGTCAGATAATGCTCGCACATGTTGTACTCCCCCTTAAAATGAATTATTGTACAGTCACCTTTGTGCTTTTTCCTATCTCAAACGCTGTGAGGTTTAGCTCGCGAAACCGCTCGGGCACACACTCTTCGATTGCCGTTAGCCATAAATCTTTGTTAATATTCATGTAGTTCGACAAAACGCCCATTAAAACCACATTGACCGATTTTGCATTGCCCGCCTTAAGCGCAAGACCCAGCGCATCTACCTCGGCAATATGTATCCCTTTTGCACGAATCTTTTTGGTTATATCACTGGGGTAGGATGCTGCGCCGGTAATAACAGGCATGGGGTCGATGCGCTGCGCATTCACAATAATTGTTGCGCCCTCCTTTAGGTAGGGCACATACCGCGCTGCCTCAAGCAGCTCAAACGCAATGATAAGGTCGGCTTCCCCAATCTCTACGGTGGGGGAATACACCTTCTCTCCATACTTTACATAGGTTACTACCGAACCGCCTCGCTGAGACATGCCGTGCACCTCGGAGACCTTTACATCATATCCTTCGGCAAGCAATACGTGCCCCATCAGCTTACTTGCTAGCAAAGAGCCCTGCCCGCCTACGCCCACAAACATAATACTTTTATTCTCAGTTGCCACAATCATCATTCCTTTCCCTTAACCGTGCAGCTGCATACATAAGCCGCCGGGTATGGCGTGTACAGTTTTGCTTATTCATCCCTTGCAACAGCCATTGCGCCAAACGTGCAAATGGTCGCGCAAAGCCCGCACCCAAAGCACAGTGTTTTATCAATTGCTGCTTTGCCATCTACCATTCGTATGGACGGGCAGCCTATTTTAAAGCAGGCACGGCAGCTTTTGCATTTATCGGTGTCTACAGTAAGCGGTTTGCCTCGCTGAACGGTTTTAAGCAATGCGCAGGGACGACGGGCAATTACAACCGACGGCTCATCCGCTTCCAGTTCTTCCGAAATAACCGCAACGACGTTCTTAACCTGATTGGGGTCAACAACACGAATACGGTTAATGCCAACCGCTTCGCATATCTTTTCAATACTCACCTTTGCCGTCGCATCGCCCTGCAACGTAAGCCCTGTTGTGGGGTTTTGCTGATGCCCCGTCATTCCTGTAATCGAGTTGTCCAGTATCAAAACGGTGGAAACACCCTGATTGTACGCAATATCAATAAGCCCTGTCACGCCCGAGTGCATAAAGGTGGAGTCACCTATCACGGCGACACTCTTCTTCGCACTCTCTTTGCCGCGCGCTTTGTTAAAGCCGTGCAGACCCGAGATAGACGCTCCCATGCAGATGGTCGTATCCAGCGCGCCAAGGGGCGGCGCAGCGCCTAATGTGTAACACCCTATATCTCCAAAGACGGTCACGCCAATCTTGTTAAGCGAATAGAACAGCCCTCTGTGCGGACAACCCGGACACATAACAGGCGGGCGAACCGGCACCGCTTCATCAAACGACTGGTATGTTGCCCTTACGCCTAACAGCTTTTCGCGAATTAGGTTCTGAGAATACTCTCCTATCAGCGGAAAAACCGCCTTACCTATAACCGAAATCCCCAGCTTATTGCAGTGGGTTTCGATGAAGTCATCAAGCTCCTCCACCACATACAACGTATCAACCTTGCTTGCAAACTCTTCAATCAGCTTAACGGGTAATGGGTACACCATACCGAGCTTCAGGTAGCTTGCCTTATCCCCCATCGCTTCCTTCGCGTACTGATAGGCAACCCCGGAGGTGATAATACCAACCGACGTATCGTTGTACTCGGCTTTGTTTATTGAACTACTTTCGGCATACGCTATGAGCCTCTGCGTTCTGTCCTCTACCACCACATGCTTTGCTTTTGCGTAGGCGGGCATCATGACATATTTGGCAGGGTCCTTTTTATACTCCCTGAGCGAGATTTCGGATCGTTCGGAGGTTTCTATTACACTCTGCGAGTGAGATACCCGCGTGCTCAGCCGCAGCAATACCGGGGTATCAAACTGCTCCGAAAGTGTATACGCAAGCTTTGTAAATTCCTTGCACTCATCAGAATCGCTGGGTTCGAGCATCGGCAGCTTTGCCGCCATTGCATAATGTCTGGAGTCCTGCTCGTTTTGGGATGAGTGCATGCCGGGGTCGTCGGCAACACCGATAACAAGACCTGCATTCACACCAGTATAGGACGCGGTAAACAGCGGGTCGGCTGCCACATTGAGTCCAACATGCTTCATGGCGCAAAAGGCACGCGCCCCGCCGATAGCAGCACCGAGTGCCACCTCAAGCGCCA
>JAEZDF010000094.1 GCA_023429685.1 Bacillota bacterium | reverse complement strand
ATTGTCATCAACGCGCCGCTGTCCGACGAGTTCGGGCACGAGCTTTCGATATCCTGCGCCGAGCACACCACGGCGGGCATCATCATCATCGCCAAAAACGAGATTGCCGACGATGTATCCGCCCGTGTGGAAAACTACGGCGTGTTTGTTCTGCCAAAACCCTTAGGCAGGCAGATGTTCTTTCAGACCCTTAAGCTGGTTGCCGCCGCCAGACGTCGTATGCTGGGGCTCAAAAACGAAAATCTGAAGCTACAAAAGAAGATTGAGGAGATCCGCCTAATCGACCGCGGCAAATGTGCCCTGATTCAATACCTGAGCATGACCGAGGAGCAGGCGCACAAATACATTGAGCGTCAGGCAATGGACCTGCGCGTCACGAAAAAAGAGGTGGCGGAGGGGATCTTGCGGACGTATGAGACGTAGGGGATAGCTTAATTATCATCGCATAAAGAATGACCCGCCGGAAAACGGCGGGTTTTGTGTATGATACTCGACACTTTAACTGCAAACAGCAAACCCCCGCCAACCTGCGATGCTTCAGCAGGATGGCGGGGGTGTTTAATTACTTAATATCGGTTTTATCTTCGTCGCACTATTTGCATCGGTACCCTGCCGCAACCATTACTTAATCGACGGCAGCTCCACCTGTGCGCTTGCACCGGTGTCCTCGAACAGGGCTATGGTCACCTCAAAGGTCTGGTCCGCGCCGCTTACGGGGCGGCGGAAAATAGTCAGGGTGATGGTATCACCGGGCTTGTGCTTTTCTAAGACGGAGTAGATATCGTTGGCGGTGTTGATCTTTATGCCGTCAATCTTTGTGATGATGTCGTTTGCCTGTACGCCCTTGGCGGCAATGTCGCTGCCACGCTCTACGCCCGCAATGACCACGCCGGTGGGCACCGAGTAAAGCTGTGCCTCCATCTCGCCAACCGAGCCACTGATGGTAATGCCAATCTTCGCGCGTCCGGTCACACGACCGTTTTTAATCAGATCCTCGATAATCGGCACGGCGGTGTTGCTGGGTATCGCAAAGCCGATGCCCTCGTAGTCGGTCGCGGCTATCTTGGAGGAGTTGATGCCGATAACCTGCCCATATTCGTTCACCAGTGCGCCGCCCGAGTTACCGGGGTTGATGGCGGCGTCGGTCTGAATGCTGTCCATGGTGTAGCCGCCCGAGCTTGTAATCTGGCGGTTTACGGCAGAGATAATGCCCTGTGTAATGCTGCCTGCAAACTCCAGCCCGCCGGGGTTGCCGATGGCAACCACCTTGTCGCCCGCCGCCATCTGGTCGGAATTTCCTAATGTAGCGACGGTCAGACCAGTTGCTTCAATCTTGATTACCGCAAGGTCGGTGCGGGCATCGGTGCCAATGACCTTTGCCTCGTATTCGTCTGAGTTGCTTAGTACAACCTTAATGCCCTGTGCGCCGCTGATAACGTGGGCGTTGGTCACAATATAGCCGTCCTCGCTCAGGATGATACCCGAGCCTTCACCTGCAGGAACCCAGGTGGAGTTCATCTGATAGGTGACAATGCCGACCACGCTGGGCGACACCTTCACGTGAATCTGCTTGGTCGTCAGCGCACCGCTGACCGAGACGATATCCTCATCCTGAGGAACATCCGAGATGCTGATGCCGTTGTTGACGGTAGCGTCCCCATCCTTTATCGCAGGGGCGGAGGAGACCACCTCAGAGGCGGTACCGCCCGGGTTTTGAAGGATGTTGTTTGCGCCTGCTAGGGTATAGATACCAAAGCCCGCAAACGCGACAATGGAAAGGGAGAGCATTACTCCGATAATGCCAAGGAACACCTTAAGCCCCGTCGGCGCACCGCGGCGTTTGGGCGCAGGCCGTGCCCCTTGCTGGTCGTAGTCGTGAAAGTTCCACTTATACTCACTGGAGTTCTGCTGCTGGTATTGGCTCGGAATGGGTCTTTGCCCGGGATAAGCGGTAGGAGGAGGGGGCGGCGGTGTCCATTGGTTTGCGCCCTGCTGATAGCTCCATCCGCTTTGATTGTTTTGGCCGTAGCCTTTGTTTTCGTTTGTGCCTTCTTTGTTTAAATCGTAATCACTCATGGAAGATTCCTCCCGCTCGTCTTAATGTTCTATAGTACCCCGTTTGCGTCGGTTACCCTGACACGTTTCTTGCCGAGGTGTTTGTCTTTGTCTTTAGTATAACCGCAAGTTGTGAATAGGAAATAAACGCTTTTTTAAGGATTGACTGCTAGAAAGCAAGAAAATTGTTACAAAACATTGCCAAAATTTTTAAGAACACCGTTTTTGCTCTGTACGCTGCATTATAAGCGGCGACATCTCTAATTAAATGATAACATCTGCATAAAAGCGTCGTAAAACCAAACAGCCCTAACCATCGTGATTATTTCGCGCTGTTTTCGCGGGGCGTTTCCTTTTCCTCTGCGCTGCGCTGTTTCTTTTTATCGCGCGCCAACGTAAGCCGCGCGGCGGTCGTGCTGGGCGCACTGGGGACAGAGAACACAAACTCGCAGAACTGCCCCGGCTCGCTGTTTACAATAATATCGCCGCTGTGCAGGTTCACGATGGTTTTGACGATATATAATCCAAGCCCAACGCCCTGTTTGTCAAGCCCCCGTGACTTATCGGTCTTATAAAATCGGTCAAAGACGCTTGTAACTTCCTCTTGGGCAATGCCCTCGCCCGAGTTGCGCACCCCGATATAGGTTATGCCGCCCTCTGCCTTGTAATACACCTCGATGTATCCGCCGTCGTTTACAAACTTCACGGCGTTGTCCACCAGGTTATACACCACCTGATGAATCATATCCGGGTCTGCGAGTACCATCACCTTGCCCACGTCAAGCCCGCGGATATCGAGCTGCTTTTCTTCGATGCGCCGTTCAAACGCAAAGATGGTGCGGCACACCGTTTCGTTTACGTCAAACTCCACGGGGCGTATCTTCATCTCGCCGGCCTCAATGCGGGAAAGGTCGAGCATCGAGCGCACCAGACGCGATAATCTGCGGGTCTCATCCGCAACAATACGCAGGTATTGCTCCCGCTTTTCCTCGGGAATGGTGCCGTCAAGTATGCCCTCGATAAACCCGCCGATGGTGGTCATGGGTGTTTTTAACTCGTGCGAGACGTTTGCCACAAAGCTGCGGCGCATCTTTTCGGTGGTGGCAAGGGAGGACGCCATATTGTTAAACGCCACCGCAAGCTGACCCATCTCGTCGTTGTCGCGCACCGGCACGCGACGGGTAAAGTCGCCTTTACCAAAGCTTTTTGCCGCATATGCCATCTCGCGTAAGGGTCGGGTCATACGGCGGGTGACGATGTAGATGACAATAAACGAGAAGCCCAGTACCATCATGGCACTCAGGGTGAACATCTTTAATAGCTCGCCCAAGAATACACGCAGCGCAATCGCCGACGACGACACAAACACATAGCCGATCTGCCCCATGTTTTCTACCACAACCGGCATACCGACGGTGTAATACTCGGTGCTGTACAGCCCGCCCAAGCTACCAAGCTCGGAGTAGTAGATGGCGCTTGACGCACGGGCAAGGATGGACTCGGGCACCATGGTATTCTCGGTGATGTTCTCTATCTCGTGGGTGGTAACCAGCGTTCTACCCGTATTGTCGGTTAAAAAGATAGTAGCGTCCACCGCGCCGCCGAGAATCTGATAATTTGAGAGCACCACCGTACGGCTGATGCTGCCATCCCCGCGCTGGATATACTGCGCCGCCGTTACCGATGCCGCTGCCCGCGCGTTGCGCAGAAGCAGCCGTTCGCGCTCGTATTTAAAATACTGCGACGCAAAGAACAACAGCACAGCGCCCAGAATGGCCATGCTGCCGAGTATAATCGCCGTAAACAGCGTAAAGTATTTTGTAAACATGCTCTTTTGCATAAGCAGCTCCGTCTTTGTTTCGGTGGGGTAGTTTGTTGGGGGAGGGGGGTGGGGAGTTCTCATATTTGCGGGCGATTGGTAATCGCCCCTACGGTTGGTTATGATATTGTGCCGAAAACCAAAGGTTTTTCCAGAATACCTCATTAGCCTCGCTATGCAAAGACAATTTCCGCTTGTCTTTTACAGCAATCACTAGTGCGAAGCTCTGCTTCGCTATTCGCCCCTACGTCCCCTTAGCGGGATAATAGCAGTCATCGCGCCATTTACACGGGTTTTCATCGATATAGTTGCATATCATCTGATAATCCTGTTGATTGCGAATAATATGGTCATAAAAGGATTTTTGCCATAAAGAAAAACCAATTTGTTTTGATACGTTTCGTTTTAACTGTTTAACAACGGTAGAAACAGTAGGGGCGATTAGTAATCGCCCGTTCTCTTCATGCTCCATACCGGGCATGGTTTCTATCAGCAAGTGAACATGGTTTGGCATAATAACATATTTCATCACATTAACCGCGCGGTAAATAACAGAAATATTGATTATTGCTTGCTCGACAATCAAACCGTACTCGGATAAAGAATATGGTTCATGTGAATAATTTGCACACTCTTCCTGAGGAGAGATGCGCGCTTTTGTTTCTTTATCCCACAACAATTCATATCGATTCTTAACGCATATTGCAATAAAATATGCGCCGCATTGGGCGTAATCATAACCGCGTAAGCGAATGGGTTTGCGTTTTGGTAAGTCCATATCGCAACCTCACTGTTACAAATAATGAATTGCTTGAATGAGTTAATTTGCAGGGAAGGATAACCGTAATGGGGTAACTTGCGGGTAAGATGCGGGCGATTGCACTGCCAACAAGGTTGGCTATTCGCCCCTACGGGTGGTTTTTTAAATGCGCCACATTGCCTCTATTCCTTTACCTCGAACTTATACCCAACACCCCATACGGTCTTTAGCGTCCACTCGTCGGAGACGCCCTCAAGCTTTTCGCGCAGGCGTTTGACGTGCACGTCCACGGTACGGGAATCGCCGTAATACTCAAAGCCCCACACCTCGTCGAGCAGCTGGTCGCGGGTGTAGACGCGGTTGGGGTTGCTTGAAAGGTGAAACAACAGCTCCAGCTCCTTGGGCGGGGTGTCCACCTGTTTGCCGTCCACACGCAGCTCGTACTTTGTCATGTTCACAATCAGCTTATCAAAGCGTACCTCTTTAATCGAGGGCTCGCAGGATTGTCCGCCCGTGCGGCGCAGCACCGCCTTGATGCGCGCGACGATCTCCTTTGCATCAAACGGTTTTACCACATAATCATCCGCGCCAAGCTCAAGCCCCAGCACCTTATCAAACGTCTCGCCTTTGGCGGTGAGCATGATGATGGGAACCTCGCTCTTTTTGCGTATCTCGCGGCACACCTGCCAGCCGTCCAGCTTTGGCATCATGATGTCGAGAATGAGCAGGTCGGGCTTTTCCACATCATACTTGGTCAGCGCCGCCTCGCCATCGTTTGCAATGACAGGCGTAAAGCCCTCCTTCTCCAAATACAGCCGCAGCAGCTCGCAGATATTCTTATCGTCGTCCACCACTAAAATCTTGCCTTGCGACATTACTACTCATTCCTCTCATTTTTCAGTCAATCGGCGGCATCTCCGTCGTGTTCGTGTCTTTTTACGCGTTAGACTATTTTGTCCGAATGAAAACACGCTGTTATCTAATCTCTATTATATTTCATAATATGGGTCAGTGGTTAATAATTTATAAATGTTTCATGGATTTTTCTGCACAAGTGGCGGGATTTCGCCGTTTTTTGGGTGAC
>JAEZDF010000008.1 GCA_023429685.1 Bacillota bacterium | reverse complement strand
CAAGGGCGGATTATCACCGCCCGCCGCGCTCACTGTTTTTACAGCGTGCAAAAAACGGGGAATACAAAGAGTAAGGGGACTATGTAATATGAAGCTGTGGGCGGGACGCTTTTCCAAAGAGGTGGATGCCACGGTCAACGACTTTAACTCCTCCATATCGTTTGACAGCCGGATGGCGCGGGAGGATATTATGGGCAGCATCGCCCATGCCGCCATGCTGGGCGAGACGGGTATCATCGATAAAAACGAGTCTCAGCGTCTGTGCGACGGGCTTGCGCAGCTCTTGCACGACCTTGAAGCCGGCGCGCTTGCCATCGACCCCACGGCGGAGGATATCCACACCTTTATCGAGGCGGAGCTTACCGCGCGACTCGGGGACGCGGGCAAACGCCTGCATACGGCACGCAGCCGCAACGACCAGGTCGCGCTCGATTTAAGGTTGCACCTGAAATATCAGATTACCGAGCTCAAAGACCTTGCGGTTTGTTTAATAGACGCCGTGCTTCGGCAGGCGGCGCAGCACACCGAGACGGTGATGTGCGGCTACACCCACCTGCAGCGCGCCCAGCCCATTACCCTCGCGCACCATCTAATGGCGTATGTGCAGATGCTGCTGCGTGACCTTGACCGCCTAGACCACGCCTATGCCCAGTGCGACGTGATGCCGCTTGGCAGCGGGGCACTTGCGGGAACCACCTATCCACTAGACCGTGAGCTTGTGGCGCAGACGCTCGGCTTTTCGCAGGTGACGCGCAACTCGCTGGACGGCGTATCCGACCGCGACTTCTGCATCGAGCTTGCGTCGGCACTTTCAATTATGATGATGCACCTGTCGCGCTTTAGCGAGGAGATTATTCTGTGGTGCTCGTGGGAGTTTAAGTATATTGAGCTTGACGATGCGTACGCCACCGGCTCAAGCATCATGCCGCAGAAAAAGAACCCCGATGTCGCCGAGCTTGTTCGCGGCAAAACGGGGCGGGTGTACGGGGATTTAATGACCCTGCTTTCGATGATGAAATCGCTGCCCCTTGCCTATAATAAGGATATGCAGGAGGACAAGGAGGCGATCTTTGACGCTGTGGATACCGCAAAGCTATGCTTAAAGACCTTCGCGCCGATGATTGCGACGATGCGGGTACTGCCCGAAAACATGCGTGCCGCGGCGGCAAAGGGCTTTATCAACGCCACCGATTGCGCGGACTACCTGACCAAAAAGGGTATGCCGTTCCGCGACGCATACAAGGCGGTGGGCAGCCTTGTGGCATACTGCATCGCAAACGACCATACACTGGAAGGTCTTTCGCTTAATGAGTACAAGTCAGTCAGCGTGCTGTTTGAACAGGACATCTACGACGCGGTAAGCCTGCTTACCTGCGTGCGGGAACGCAACGTCATCGGTGGTCCCGCCCCCGAGCAGGTTAAGGCGGAGATTGCGCGCGCAAACAAGACGCTTGATGTTTACCGTACGACGAAGGGATGACAACGGATGAAAAGACAGCGCGGGAATGACTATTTTGAAGAAGTTGTCAAGATAAACGGCATCAGCCAGTACTTTTTGCATGTATCATCTCAGGGCAAGCCGGTAATCCTTCATCTGCACGGCGGACCGGGACAGTCTCAGGCGCATTTTGCCTACTGCACAAGGGCGCAGCGAGATTATTGTACGTTTGTTTACTACGACCAGCGCGGTGCGGGCAAGACCCAGCAGCGGAGCAAAACGCCTGTGGGAGAAATCACGCTAGAAAACCTCATCGAAGACCTTAGGCAGACCATTCGGTATGTAAAGGATAGGTATCAGACCGACGATGTGGTTTTGCTCGGGCACTCATGGGGCTCGGTGCTCGGAACAAGCTATATCCTGCGCTACCCGGGCGATGTCAAGGGCTTTATTGGCGTGGGGCAGGTGGTAGATATAGTAAAAGGGGAAGCCATCGGTTTTAAAAGGCTGGTCGAAGCCGTGGAACAAAAGAATAATAAACGCGACCGCAAAGCACTTGCTGCCCTTGCCGGATATCCGAATGAACTTTCTGGTGAGAGCTTTATAAAGCAGATGGGTAGGGTGCGAGCGCTGCAAAGCAGGTATGGCGCAACCGTAAATATCCCAAAGTTACTAAAGGCGATGTTAAAGAGCCCCATTTTTCGCCCCGCGGATCTTTTGTCGCAGTTAAGGGGTCTTGCGCTCAATCGGAATTTGGTAAACGAGATGGTTGGTTACAGTATTATATCCATAACGGAGTATCAAGCGCCAGTGTGCTATGTACTGGGCGAAAACGACTGGCAGGTGCCGACCGTGCTTGCGGCAGATTATTTCGAAAGCATCCATGCCCCGATTAAGATGCTGTATTTGGTTGGAGACGCGGGGCATATGACCGATTTTGACAACCCGCAGGGCTTCCACGAGGCGGTTGAGGCATGCCTAGAAAAGCTGTGCGCCACAATGACAAAATAATGGTTAGGCGGGTATAATTCATGAAGAAAAAGGTATTTATCGACGGCAGAGAGGGCACGACCGGCTTGCAGATTGAAGAGCGCCTGCAGGCAAGAAGCGACCTGACGCTGCTTGCCATCGACAACGATAAACGCAAAGACGTTTCTGAGCGTAAGCGCCTGATTAACGAAGCGGATGTGGTGTTTTTGTGCCTGCCCGACGACGCGGCAAGGGAGTCGGTATCGCTTGTGGAGAACGACCACACCATTGTTCTTGACGCATCCACTGCTCACCGCACACAGGAGGGCTGGGCATACGGTCTGCCGGAACTGGGCAGCACATTCCGCAAAGCCATTCAAACAGGAAAGCGCATTGCCGTGCCCGGCTGTTACCCCACCGGTTTTGTTTCTGTCGTACACCCCTTGACCGACCTGAGCATCATTTCGGAGGATTACCCCATCACGGCATATGGTATTTCGGGCTACAGCGGCGGCGGTAAAAATCTGATTGCCGAGTACGAGCAGCCCGATCGCCACAAGCAGTACGATAGCCCCAGGCAGTATGCCTTATCGCTGTCGCACAAGCATGTGCCCGAGATGCACAAGTATTCGGGGCTTACAACCGCGCCGCTGTTTAACCCTGTGGTATGCGATTACTACAAGGGTATGACCGTCAGTGTGCCCTTGTATACCTGCCTACTAAACGTAAGGCTTACGCCAAGGGAGCTTGCATCCCAGT
>JAEZDF010000108.1 GCA_023429685.1 Bacillota bacterium | reverse complement strand
GTAGTATATTATATACGTTGATAGCATTCTTACAACAAAATTGCAACAAAAAGAGAAATTTGGAGGTACACACATTGAAATCAACAGGTATAGTAAGGAAAGTTGACGAACTGGGTCGCATCGTTTTACCAATCGAGCTCCGCCGTACCCTGAACATCAACGAAAAGGACTCTCTCGAAATCTATGTAGAAGGCAATCAGGTTATTCTTAAAAAGTATGAACCCTCCTGTATCTTCTGCGGCGATGCCAGCAACGTTACAGTTTATGGTGGCAAAAATATTTGCGCAAGCTGCCTAAAAGAACTTGCGAACTACGGCAGCAAGTAAGCAAAATCATTACATGGCTAAAGGACGCGGGGGCATTTTGCAAATGTCTCCGCGCTCTTTTATATGTTCTATTGCTGTAAATGCCTTCATGCTATTCTCCGATAAAAGTGTAGATCAAAACCCAATCATAGCTTTTGTCTAATTTTCATACACTTTTTAATCACATAATAGTATAAGGGGGTAATGGTTGTGTCGAAAAAAAAGTCAAACAATACCGGCGGCAGGATTCTTTTGCTTGTTATCGGCTGCCTATTTGCGCTGTGGGGTGTGTGGCTGGTTGCGCTCGGCGTTGCGGGAAACCATGCAGATGCAACCATTACATCGATGCGCAGGCAGGGCGGCGACCTTGAAAATCCCCGCGCGGGCAGTTATGTATACCAGATTGGCTACCGCTTTGTAACGAGCGACGGCAAAGTCATTGCCGCCAGCACGCAGGAGATATCAAGCGCAGCGTCCGATTCATCAGGCGGCACCTCTATGATGCAGGTGCGGTATTTTGCCTTTTTCCCCTATCTCAGCGCGCCGGACAAGGACACTGGGCTAAAACCGGGTCCGCTCATTTTTATTGCCGTGGGTAGCTTGTTGCTTTTTGTCGCAATAAGCAAAAAACGCGGCAGAAAGGTCACAGCACGCAAAACGCAATAGCTAGAAGTCGTACAGCAACCACACACTACCGCTTGTGCTGTTTTCTCTTACTGAGGTTGCCCAAAAGGCATATCTGTGGTAGACTATATTTATAATATGTAAGCGGGTCGTTTTTTTGCCCGTAGAAGGGATGTGTGCGTTGCTTGAACCTTTTAATGGAAAAATTTAAAGAGGTCGTTTTATCCGTCTTGCCAATCACCGTCATTGTACTAATTCTTCACTTCACCATCACACCCCTTGAGCCTTACCAGCTGGTTCGGTTTTTAATTGGGTTGATCTTCGTCATTGTAGGGCTTGCTATCTTCTTAGCGGGCGTTGACATCGGCATTACGCCTATGGGCAACCTATTGGGTGGTACTCTATTTAAGACCTCCAATATGTGGAAAATGGGTATTGGTGCGTTGTTGCTCGGTTTTTTCATCTCCATCGCAGAGCCTGCGCTGGTACTGCTTGCTGAGCAGGTGGATATGGTCAGTTCGGGCAGTATACCAAAGTTCACACTCATCGTTGTGGTGTCTGTCGGTATCGCAATTATGATGGCGATTGGCATGCTTCGCATGGTATACAATGTTCCGCTATACAAGCTGTTAACCGTGTGCTATCTTCTCATTCTTGTATTTTCTTTTTTTGCAACTCCGGAGTTTTTGGCCATCTCATTCGATGCTTCTGGCGCAACCACAGGAGCACTGGCGGTTCCTTTTATGCTGTCGCTTGCAATCGGTGTTTCGGTACTGAAAAAGGATAGCAAGGCCGCGGAGAAGGATAGCTTTGGTTTGGTGGGAGTCGCGTCGGTAGGACCGATTCTTTCGGTGATTATTATGAGCTTGTTTGCAAAGTCAGAGGAGATTACCGCAACGCTAGACCCCGAAGTGATCCAGTCCACCGAAATCCTGCCACACTTTTTTAAGATTATACCCGGAACGCTAAGTGAGGTTGGGCTTTCTCTTGCCCCTCTTGTTATCATCTTTATCGTGCTTCAATTTGCTACCTTTAAGCTGCACCGGCGCGCTGCAAGCAGAATTATTAAAGGTCAGCTGTATGCCTTTATTGGACTTGTGCTTTTTTTGGTCGGCGTAAACGGTGGATTTATGGACGTTGGGCGGCTAATTGGGCAACAGCTAGCCAGGTTGGACAATCCCGTCTTGCTCATAATTGTTGCCTTTGTTTTGGGTTTTGTCACCATTCTGGCCGAGCCCTCCGTACATGTACTCACCCGTCAGATTGAGGAGGTAACTGGGGGAACGGTTAAGCGCAGGGCAGTTCTTGCGTCCCTTTCCATCGGTGTTGGCATCGCAATAGCCCTTTCGATTGTTCGTATCCTGGTTCCCCAGCTGATGCTGTGGCACTACCTGCTGCCCGGCTATGCGATAGCAATCGCGCTTAGCTACATTGTACCGAAGATGTTTGTGGGTATGTCCTTTGACTCGGGCGGCGTCGCGACCGGACCCATGACCGCTACGTTTATTCTGGCGTTCACCCAAGGCTCGGCGGATGCGGTAGAGAGCGCTAATATCTTAGTGGACGGGTTTGGGGTTATCGCAATGGTTGCCCTTACCCCCATTATCACCCTTCAAGTTTTGGGGTTCATCCATAAAATAAAATCACGCAGATCAGGAGGCTCTGTTGATGAACTTTAATCTGAATGCAGAACAGGTTGAACAGGTATATGTAATTGTAAACCACGGCGAAGCTCGAAAAATCCTGTCTGCCGCCAAACATCTTGGCATTTCAAACGGCACCGTTCTTTTGGCAAAGGGAACCGCCCAGAACCGATTGTTGGCAATCTTAGAGCTCGGCGACATCCGCAAAGAAGTGATATTGATGCTTGCCAAAAAATTAAAGGCTCGGGATGCTTTACAACAGCTTACAGCGCAATTTCATTTTAACAAGCCAAACCACGGCATCGCGTTTACCATTCCGTTTCACACCATATGCGGTATTGGAAACGGGGATAGATATTCTTGTGAAATAAGCGAAGGAGAGGAAACAGGCATGTACCAGGCCATATTTGTAATTGTTGATAAAGGCAAAGCGGAGTATGCCATTGAGGCAGCGTCAAAAGCCGGAGCACGCGGCGGCACCATCATGCATGGGCGCGGCGCGGGCGCGGCCGACACTAGTGTGCTGTTTTCTGTAGAGGTAGAGCCTGAAAAAGAGATTGCCTTGATTATTGCCGATAAGCAAATAACCCAGCCAATCGTAGACTCGGTGGTAACAACGCTTGAACTTGACAAACCCGGTAATGGCGTTGTGTTTGTTCAGAACGTTAGCAGCGCGTACGGGCTATATTAAAGCAAAAACCATATTGGGCACAGGGGTCTATTCCCCCTGTGCCCATTTAGCGCCTTTAATGTATACAAATATTGTGGACAATCTATTGCAAACCTATTGACAAGTCGCCTATGATGATGTAAACTGAGTGTTAGTAGGTTAGCTATAGCTAACTGTAAGCAGATTCCCCTATACTGCTGTCGGATTAAATTGCTTGTTCCAACATCAAACAGTTCTTTATGGCGTGGCAACCGCGTGAATGCGTGATACTTTTTGCGCGACCGCTTACGGGCATTAAGCCTTTGAGCAATTTATCCAGCACGACGGCAAAAGTCTTTGGGTGTTATAGAACGCACCCCATTTATTTTGTTAACTTCTTATACAACAACCATTTCTAGCCGCAGAGATTCATCCTCACAAAAATTGCAGCCGTTTCACCGACGGCTGCAATTTTTGCTTTGTATCTTGAAACCGAGGTTACTCTTTCGGTTATTCGCTTAGCTTGTTTTGCATCAGTAGCAGGTTTGCATTCAGGCGCTGGTCGTTTGGGGTAATTGCTACTGCCTGCTTTACGTATGCAAGCGCACGCTCATATAACCCGAGATTCCAGCAGGCGATGGATGCTAGGTCGTAGGGCGTGTGATCCCATGCGCAGCCGACGCTGATGTAGCTTGGTGACCTTTCGGTAATGGCAAGTGCGTGTTCTGCCATACACAGGCACAGCAGCCAATCGCTCCACTCGTATGCCGCGTTTGCAAATTCCACATACGGCTCGCGCATGGTCATGCACTCGGCAACCGCGCGATAAAACCAGCAGCGCGATTCCTGCCTGTTTTTTAGGTAGTTATAGCACCGCGCAATTAGCCGCATCGCGGCGCACCGTTCTTCTTTCCATGTGGCGGTAGGCAGGGCGAGGTAGCTTTTTTGCACATCGATGCATTCCTGCCATCTTCCCACGAAGAAATACTCCCTGCCAAGGTAGAAGTTCATGCGGTCGTCCTGTGGTCTTTCCGCTGCACCCAGCTCCAGCAGCGCCAGGTAGCTTGAGCGCGGCTTATTTTTGTCTGGGTAATGGTTTAGCACCATGCCGTCGATAAACACCTCTGACGCTTTCCCGCTGCCCACATAATGCAGGCATTCATGAACGGGATACGCCCAGCGGTAGTCTTTTTTTGTGTGCACCTTAAAGTATCGAAACTGCACGTCGGGTGTACCGTCTTTGCGTAGGCTCCAGTTGTACAGGTATCTGCCCATGGTGGCACTGTCGTTCCAAGCCTGCTCGAGCTTTTCTCTCCAGCCCGGCACAAACGCCTCATCCAGATCGGTGCACACGCAGATGTCAACGTCATCCGGCACATGGTCTAGCGAGCGGTTGCGCGCTTCGTCAAACCGCCACGGACTAACAAGCTCGGTGTACACCACCGCCCCGCGAGCTTTTAGCTTTAAGACGGTATCGTCCGTCGAACCCGTATCGGTGACCACCACCAAATCCGCTTCGCACATCGAATCCATCCATCTGTCCACAAACTGCGCCTCGTTTTTGCAGATGGCGTAAACGCAAACCTTATATCGGCTCATTTGCTTAATCCCCCTTTTCCTATAGCCTTAGCGCGGATTAGCGCAAGGTTATTTTGCAGGCGCTTGTCGCTTGGGCTTAAGCTGCACGCCGTTTGGATGTACCTACTTGCCTGCGCATATAACCCGATTCGATAGCAGGCGATTGCTCCAAAATCGTACACCGACGCGCCCCATGCCGCCTCCTCGGTCAGGTAGCTGCCAGTCTTTTGCGTGATGGAAAGTGCCGACACCACCATCAGCGCGCAGAGCGTCCAATCGCCCTGCCGATAGCAAAGGTTCATCATGTCATAATACGGCTCGCGCACAGTCGGGCACTCGGCAATGGCGCGAAACAGCCATTGCTTTGCAGCCTCCTGCTCACCCTTTGCCTGATGCGCCGACGCAATGCAGCGCATTGATGCACACCGTTCCTCTGCCCATACGGCGGATGGCAACGAAAGGTGCCTTTTTAGCTCTGCAATCGCCTTGTCGTACTGCGCCTTATAAAGGTACTCCCTGCCCAGCCAAAACGCGGTGCGGTCATCCTCCGGGTTTTCGGCGGCAGAAAGCTCAAGCAGCGGCAGATACTGCCCGCGCGACTTGCTTAAGTCGGGGTAATGGTCGAGTACCATGTCCACCCACACAACATCCTCAGCATCCTCCCCACTGTACACCAGCATCTCGTGTACGGGATGAACCCACCGAAAGCCGTGGCGGCGGTGCGCCTTTTCCATTGTAAACTGCCGAATTGGGTTGCCGTTTTGGTCGAGCGAGAAGTTAAACAGGTATCTTGCACGCGTGTGCTGTGGCTGCCACGCATCTTCGAGCTTCTGCCGCCAGCCGGGGCGGAACACCTCGTCGAGGTCGTTGCACACGCAGATGTCTACATCCTCGGGGATATGGTCGATAGACAGGTTGCGCGCGATGTCAAACCGCCATGGGGTAATCTGTTCGGTATATACCACAGCACCCCGCGCGCGCAGCTTTTCAACGGTACCATCGGTAGAGCCGGTGTCGGTCACCACCACGATGTCCGCTTCGCTTACCGCATCCATCCAGCGGTCTACAAACTGCTCTTCGTTTTTGCAGATGGCATATACACAGATGGTATACCTGCCCATCGTTATCGCCCTGCCTTTTTCGTAAAGTTTAGATGCCAGGCATCTTTGCGCTTTATAAAGTATGCCTCACTGTAATACTATATGTTTTTGGGCTTGTGGATGATACTTTGGAAACAGTAGTCCGCAGTGATACGGAGAGAAAGCAACCTGCTACTTTTTGATGTTCTTTTTTCATAATTATTTTCTGTTTGCCGTGGCATTGATTGACTTTTCAAAAAGCAAGTAAACGCCGCCCGAATTCGGGCGGCGTTTTGCATCAATGTGGTGAATTGTTATTACTAACTTCTATGGTGGTGCACACCATCGCCATCAATTACGGCTTAATACGTGGACAAGACATCACCCTGTATTAAGGAATGGATAAGAAGATCGTAACTGCGACTCCGCTGCTCAACGCTCCTACACCCATGCTTGTGACAATCTGAACTGATAACAGGTCGCCTTCGCTCACTCCAAAACTGCCAAAGCCGGTATTAAAGCAATTGGGATTATCCGAATCATTTGGTCCAGTTACTGTAGCGCTTATATCTGTTGAGGCGGGGGTCGAAACAAATCCGCATGGACTGGTATAAATCGTAGCCGTGACCGTTTGGCCTTCCGTTAGTGTGTTATCCCTAATATTGAGTACCAAACCGAGAATCGTGGCGTTTACCGGTATTACTACAGTGCTTGTAGCAAACAACGGGGTGGGCGAGGAGGTTCCTAATCCAACCCATCCTCCATTATTGATGGATTGGTCTGTTGCTAAATAGATTGTTGTCTCGCGTGGGCCTGTCGGACCCTCTGGTCCTGTTGGACCCTCCGGACCTGTTGGACCTGTCGGACCCTCTGGTCCTGTTGGACCTTCCGGACCCGTTGGACCCTCTGGTCCTGTTGGACCTTCCGGACCTGTTGGACCTTCCGGACCCGTTGGACCCTCTGGACCTGTTGGACCCTCTGGTCCTGTTGGACCTTCCGGACCGGTTGGACCCTCCGGACCTGTTGGACCTGTTGGACCCGTTGGGCCTGTCGGACCTGTCGGACCCGTTGGGCCGGTTGGGCCGGTTGGACCTGTTGGGCCGGTTGGACCGGTTGGGCCGGTTGGACCGGTTGGACCAGTTGGGCCGGTTGGGCCGGTCGGGCCGGTTGGCCCCGTTGGACCGATTGGTCCCGTTGGACCCGTTGGACCCGTTGGACCTGTCGGACCCGTTGGACCGGTTGGTCCCGTTGGACCCGTTGGACCTGTCGGACCGGTTGGGCCGGTTGGGCCGGTTGGTCCCGTTGGACCAGTTGGGCCTGTCGGACCTGTAGGCCCCGTTGGACCCATTGGACCGGTCGGACCCGTTGGACCGGTTGGGCCGGTTGGACCAGTTGGGCCTGTCGGGCCGGTTGGGCCTGTCGGACCCGTTGGGCCTGTTGGACCAGTTGGGCCTGTCGGGCCTGTCGGACCCGTTGGGCCTGTCGGACCCGTTGGACCGGTTGGGCCGGTTGGACCGGTTGGGCCTGTCGGACCTGTTGGGCCTGTCGGACCGGTTGGTCCCGTCGGACCGGTTGGACCAGTTGGGCCGGTTGGACCAGTTGGGCCGGTTGGACCAGTTGGGCCGGTTGGGCCTGTTGGACCTGTTGGACCAGTTGGGCCGGTTGGGCCAGTTGGGCCGGTTGGACCAGTTGGGCCTGTCGGACCCGTTGGACCGGTTGGTCCCGTAGGACCGGTTGGGCCTGTAGGACCTGTTGGGCCTGTAGGACCCGTTGGACCGGTTGGACCCGTTGGACCAGTTGGTCCTGTTGGGCCGGTTGGACCTGTCGGACCCGTTGGACCCGTTGGACCCGTTGGACCGGTTGGACCGGTTGGACCCGTTGGACCCGTTGGACCCGTTGGACCAGTTGGACCTGTTGGACCAGTTGGGCCTGTCGGACCTGTTGGTCCCGTTGGACCTGTCGGACCCGTTGGACCGGTTGGACCAGTTGGGCCGGTTGGGCCTGTTGGACCTGTTGGACCAGTTGGGCCGGTTGGGCCTGTTGGACCGGTTCGACCTGTCGGACCGGTTGGGCCGGTTGGACCTGTTGGACCGGTTCGACCTGTCGGACCCTGTGTTCCCGGGCATCCGGGACGTCCAGGACATCCCGGGCGTCCCGGATTGCCCTGCGGTCCCTGCGGTCCCTCCGGCCCTGAGAAGCCCCTTGGTCCTCTTGGTCCGGGAAGTCCCTGACAACATCTGTTGCATCCGCACCGATTCCCCCGTACCATGGAACGTGGTTCATCCTGTACCTGTTCTTGAGCGACACGGTTTCTCGCATCTTGCCTTGCCTGCGCCCGTGCTTGTGCCCGTGCTTGCGCCTGCGCCTTTATCTGCTCTTGCGCCTGCGCCACTGCCTGAATGCGAGCCTGTGCTTGCGCTCTTGCTTGTTCCTGAGCTAGTAATTGCGCTTGCACTCTATTCTGCGCTGCAGCATTTATGGGTAATGAACTTCCGTTGTTCATACAGCGACGGCGCATTGGATTGTTCGGAAATAACATGCATAGGTCTCCTTTTCATCAGACTTGACCAATATTCTTGTCTATACCATTGTATGTGCTCCAACAACAAACGGTTAAAAGAGACTACGCCGTTTAATCATGTCTTATAAGGTCAATAATCATCGCTCAAAGGCGATTAGGTACGGTACTATGCGAAACAAAAAACAGCCCTTGTATTGTGCTCTTAACACCATACAAGGGCTGTTTGCATATCACATTTTTTAATTACGGCAGCTCATTGCCTGCCGAACGATAGATGTCGTACCACTCTTGTCGAGTGATTGTAACCTCTGCTGCGCGGGCAATCTCCCGAATGCGATCCGGGTTCATCGAACCGATTATGGGCTGCATGCGGGCGGGGTGACGCAACAGCCACGCTATGGCAACCGCAGTGGGCGTAATGTTGTACTGCGCGCCCACCCGAGAGAGCACCTCGTTGAGTTTTGGATATTTGTCGCTACCGACAAATACGCCTTCAAAGAATCCGTACTGCAGCGGCGACCATGGCTGAACAGTAATGTCGTACAGACGGCAATAATCCAGCACACTGTCGTCGCGGTTGAGTCCCCCGTCGTTTTCCATGTTGACGTTCAGCCCGCTGCGAATCATGCCTGCGTTTGTAACACTCAGCTGCAGCTGGTTTGCAACCAGCTTGTGCGACAGATGCTTTTGCAGCAGTGCTATCTGCATGGGATTGTGGTTGGACACCCCAAAATAGCGCACCTTCCCCGACGCGTGCAGAACATCAAACGCCTGTGCAACCTCCTCGGGGTCGGTCAGGGCATCGGGGCGGTGCAGGAGCAAAATATCAAGATAATCGGTACCCAGGCGTTTCAGACTGCCCTCAGCTGATTGGATGATATGTTCCTTTGAAAAATCATACATCCCTTTGCGTATACCGCATTTGGACTGTAGAATCACGTCCTCGCGCCGCACAGCTCCCATGCCCATAGCGACATGAAAGATCTCCTCCGAGCGTCCCTGCGCGTATAGGTCGGCGTGGTCAAAAAAGTTGAGCCCAAGCTCGAGGGCTGTTTTCACCACCCTGTGCGCCTCATTGTTTGAGATTGTGCCCATCCGCATACAGCCGATGCCAATGACTGGCACTGTAAGCCCTGTGTTTTTTATCGGTAAGGTTTTCATGTAGTACCTGCTCTTATAGTTATTTCACGGTGGCTCCCGTGTAGTAGTGCTCAAGTATCTGCTTGTAATCCCATCCGGCGTATGTAGCGTAGCCATGCGCGCCCATCTGGCTCATACCCACACCATGACCATAGCCGTAGGTGGTAAAGGTAAAGTCCGTGCCGTTGTATTCCACGTCAAACTTTGTTGAACGCAGGCTAAACGCGCCGCTGTTCACCAGAACCTTTTCGCGGATTACCCTTGCGGTGGTGGAGATGCCGCCGATGCTCATTTTGTCGTTGTAATCGCCGCTGGTATAGCTTTCGACCGTGAACCAGTCGGACGGGTCGCCCTCGGGCTCCCTACCAAAGTAGCTGGACACTTTGCTTCTTACAGTCGATTCGCTGAGTGTTACGGTGCGCTTATACCCCGTTGCCTTGTAGTCATACTCACTCGGCACGCTAACTAAATGGGAATACGAGCCGCCCCAAACGTCCCTGGATGAATTGGTGTAGTCCGCCGCGATGGCAAAATAGGGGGTATACGCAACACGGTTGTTTACATATACAAGCTGATCCAAAACCTCCGCAACCGCGTTTTTAATCTTGGTCGAGGGGGTTCGAAAGCCCACCGACGGGGTGCTTCCGCTGTTCATGCTGTTTATAATAAAGCTGTGCGCCGCAACCGCTTGCGCCTTGAGCGCCTCGGTGTGAATGGTGTCGTTTAACTCGTTTGCCACCACCTTGCACAGGATGGTGTACGCGTCGTCGGTCACCACGCTGCCACCTGCATACACCGTCAGCTTCTCGCCGGTACCCACGCCAAGCACATCTGAGCTAACCGAGCTGCTGGGCTGCGAAGAGCTGCTACTTGCCTTAGAGGACGATGCTTTTGACGAAGACGCCGCCACGGATGATGCCTTCGATGATGACGCTACCGATGAAGTGGTTTCCGATGACGCCGCACCGGAGGACACAGCAGAGCTGCTCTCATCCGGCAATTTGGATGATTGTGCACTGGAAGAAGCTTGCGAAGAAGCTGCCTTAGAGGAGGATGCCGCCTTGGAGGAGCTTGCGCTTTGCGATGAACTCTCCTCACGGGATGAGGAGGACTGCTGGGTTTCGCTGCTTGCGTCCTCCGAGCTTACGTTACTGCTAGGGGCATCATCCGGCTCGGCGATAAGCGGCGGCGGGGTTTCACCGTTTTCCGCACCCGCGCTGCTGTTGTCGATAAGCTCCGGCTTGTCTCCGCCGTACAGCTCATACCAAATGTCTGGGTAAAGGGGCTGTGCATTACGCTTTGCGCTAAGCACCTCTACGACATCGCTCTCGCCCTCACGCACCCTGCGTGCAATAACGACAAAGCGTGCGTCGTCAAACTCGTAGGTACAGGTAGAAAGGGTAACAAAATGGTCGTCTACGCTCACATCCACACCGGTGTCGATAATCGAACGCGCCTTGACCTGGTTAATAAAGCTCTCTACCTCGTCTTCGGTTTGAGGATTGATAAAGGAGGTGTAGTCAAAGATTTCACCGTGTGCGGGATTGACGTTGGTAATAAACGCTCCAACCACCTTATACATGCCTGTTTGGTACACCGTATCAAAGCGGATGGTCGGGTGCTGCTTGTAATAATCCAGATTGCTGTAGTTAAGCAGCTCGCCGAACATCTGCCCGTCCTTCATATTGTGCCCGTAGACCACGATGTTTGCACTGTCTTTTACGTCCACGCGAAAATCCACAAACGGGATGCCGTGGCGATTGCTCTCACGAGTAAAATTACGGCGCAGGTAAAAGTCGTTATCCGCTGCCTGTACAACCGGGTATTTCACCTGTGTGCCTTCAATCTCCATATACGCCTTGACGTCGGGGTTTATTGCGTACAGCGAGGAGAAGTAGGGTATGTAGTCCGACGGATACCCCTCGGGCATTTCGCCCTCGCCATAAAGACCATTGAGCTCGTCAACCTGCTTTTGGTTATAGTAGGATGAGCCGAAATAGTACGCAATATATCCTGCGCTTGCCAAAAAGACAAGCAACAGCAATAATGCCAGCAGCTTTAAGAATACGCGGGAGCCGCTGTCTCCCTTGACGGGGAACATGTATTCCACAAAACGCCGCCCTGCGCTCTTTTTCTTCGGTAACTTTTCTTCTGTCATATCGGGGGGCAAAAGTGGGGATTGTTGATTTACTTGCTGTACCTGCAAGGTCTCGTCATATCCCGCCCGAACCATTGCCGCCGCCTTTTCGTAGCTCTTGCTGCTGCGAACAGAAAACGGCACCATCGCCGCCTTGCTTGCTGCAGAAGAATCCAGATACTGTTTTGCCATATCCAAGGCAGCAAGCACCGTTTTGGTGCGGATGGCGTCACGGTTGTGCTTTGCGGGGTCAAACATCAGTCGCTTTACCCAAACGCGGCTGCTGTCGCACAGTGCGACAAACACAAGCCCTACCGGCTTTTGGCTCTCGTCCGAAGAAGGTCCCGCAAGGCCGGTGATGCCGATGCCGATGTCGGCGTGCGCCTGAGTGAGCACACCTGCCGCCATGGCGATGGCAACCTCCTCACTGATGGAGGTATACCGCTCAATCAGCTTTTGTGGTACGCCCAACTTGTCCCGTTTTATCTTGTCGGCGTATGCCGATACGCCAAATTCAAAAACCGCGGAGGACCCTGCAACCTCGGTGATCCGCTCGCTGAGCAGACCGCCGGTGCACGATTCTGCAGTGGCAATCTTCTTTTTAGCAAGATTGAGCTTGTTGACGACAACGCCCGCAAGCGATTCGTTGTCCCCACCGTAGATATACGCACGAAGACCGCTTGCAAAAATGGTCTTTGCTGCGGCATCTGCCTGCGCAAGTGCCTGCGAACGCCCCGGTGCAACCGAAAACAGCCGTATTACAAGCTCTCCGTCCTCCTCAATCAGGGTAGCGGAAACGGGCGATGGAAGCTCGACCTCGTCAAGCAGCCCCCGTGCTGCGTCGTAATCGATACCGACAAGGCGTAGGGTGCGAAACGCATATTCGCCCCCCGTACCGCTGCGGATATACGCACACACCGACTGGGTAAACATTGCGGTACATTCCTTCGCGTCTTCGGGCAGCATAATAATCGCCTGTCCCTGAGATTCCATCGAGAATCCCGACACAAACCCCACGGTATTGGGGAACACCCTTGCCCCTTCTGGTACGAGCGCAAGGCGGATGTCCTCCTCCACAAAGTGTCTGCCCGTCTGCTCAAACACCTCGCGCAGGCGAGCTACACTGGGGTTGTGGGGCAGCAGCGCAATATCAAGGGCATCGCACAGCAGTTCTTTGGCAAGCGGACGCGAAAGGTCGTTTAGCCCACCTACAATGATTAAAATATCGCAGTTGTCTATCCCGTCGCCAACCGCATCCAAAAAAGCGTCCGAATCGGTAAGCGATACCTCGGCGGTGCTTGTATGGATTGAGAACGCCCGCAGCTCGTTTTCCAGCAACCGAATGGCCCTGATGTCGTCGGGTGCAACGGAACCGATTCGTAATATCCTTGCTTTCACACTCGCTCCTCCTTTTATCAAGTCAACTCGGGGTTAATACAAAATTAGATAAGTATAAGCCCGATTCTTGTTGACTGTTTCATGCCGCTTCATGCATACAGAACCCCAAAGCGGGTAAACCGGCATATTATGCGTCTATGTTCTTGCATTCCACGCCAGTTACGGCGCGTTCAATCAATTCTTCCCAATCCACATTTGCCGCCTCTTCCGCCTTTATCACACTATCCATTCGTGGGCGGGTGCGCGGATGGCGCGGGGTAAACACGGTACAACAATCTTCATAGGGGAGAATGGATGTTTCAAACGTGTCTATTTTACGGGAGATTCTTGTAATCTCCTCCTTGTCCATGCCAATCAGCGGGCGAAACACCGGCAGGCTAGTCACACTGTCGGTACACGCAATGGCTGCGATGGTCTGGCTTGCCACCTGCCCAAGGCTTTCGCCGGTTATCAGCGCGCCGCAGCCTTGGTCGGTTGCAATGCGCTCGCTGACACGCATCATAAACCGACGCATGATAATTGTAAACAAATCCTCGGGGCACTCTCTGCGGATGGTCTCCTGCAGCTCGGTAAAGGGCACCACCATAAAGTTAATCCTGCCGCAGTACGACGCTATCTTTTGCAGCAGCGTCTCCACCTTTAAACGCGCCCGCTCACCCGTATACGGGGGGCTTGCAAAGTGGATGGCGGTAAGGCTCAGTCCTCGTTTGCTCATCATATAGCCCGCCACGGGGCTGTCTATTCCGCCCGAGATTAACAGCGCGGCGCGGCCGCTTGTCCCCACGGGGATGCCACCAGCACCGGGCAGACGGTTGCCGTGTATATAAGCGGCGGTCTCACGCACCTCTACGGTGACAATGATGTCGGGGTTGTTCACATCCACGCGAAGATGGGGGTAAGCCTCCAGCAGCCGCTCCCCCACCTGCGCACAGATTTGAGGGGAGATCAGCGCAAACGTTTTATCCGACCGCTTTGCCTCTACCTTAAAGGTGCGCGCAGCGGGCAGTTTTTCTGCAAAGTACTCGACACAATCTTCCTTAATCTGTGTAATATCCTTTTCTGTGACCCCTGCACGGCACAGTGCGGCGATACCAAATACCGTGCAAAGTCTTTTTTCCGCCTCGTCGATATCCGCGAACGCATCACGCAGGCGCACATACACGGTGGACTGTGCCTTCCAAAGCTCAATCTCGCCCAGACCTGCCAGACGGCGTCTGATGTTTTTAAGCAAAATCGTTTCAAAGCTGCCTCGGTTGAGCCCCTTTAGGATGATCTCACCGAACTTGAGCAGTATAACCTCGTTCATCTATCAATAACCTACTTCACTAGTTAATTTGCGAATGTTACCCTCGCTTAAGGGCTCGAATGCCGTCAGAGAGCGCGGCTACAAACACGTCAATGTCCTCGGCCGTATTGTAACGGCTTAGGCTGATGCGAAGGGCGCTTGCCACAACTTCGGGTGCAAGCTCTGCCGAACGCAGGGCATAGCTCTTTTTGCCGCGTCCGCACGCAGACCCGCTCGAAACATAGATGCTCTGCTCCTCCAGATACCGCATCATCACCTCGGACGGTACACCGGGCACCGAGATGTTCAGGATATAGGGCAGTGCTTGTTCGGGGGAGTTTATTACAACCTCCGGCAGCGCGGCAACACCTTCGCGTAACCTACCATGAAGCGCTTGTACCAGACGGGTGTTTTCGCTATAATCGCCCATGGCGATCTTTGCCGCCTCACCAAAGCCCGCAATCAACGCGACCGCTTCGGTGCCCGCGCGCAACCCATTCTCCTGCGCGCCACCAAAAACGCGGGGCGCAAGCTTTACGCGTTTGTTGATGTACAAAGCACCTACCCCCTTAGGGGCGTGCAACTTGTGCCCGCTGACCGAAACAAGATCGATATAGCTGCTGCCAAAACGCAGCGGCAGCTTGCAAAAAGCCTGCACCGCGTCGCAGTGAACAATCACCTCTGGGTTTTTGCGTTTGACCGCCTTTGCAATCTCCATCACATCGAGCACCGAACCAAACTCGTTGTTTACCGCCATTGCGCTGACAAGCGCCGTGTTTTCATCCACCTGCTGTGCAAACGCCTCGGCAGGGATACGCCCCTGCTTGTCTGGACACAATAGAATAAGCTCTGCACCCTGCTCCTCCAACCGGCGCAGCGGCTCTAGCACCGAAGGGTGCTCGAACGCGGTGGATACAATCCGCGGCTTCGCCCCGCCGCGCATCACCTTTGCCGTAGCAGAAAAGAGGGCAAGGTTGTTGCTCTCGGTGCCGCCGGAGGTAAAATACACCCCGTCGGCAGGTGCCATTAGCGCCTTTGCAACCTGCTCGCGCGCCGCTTTTATCAAAAGCTCCGCCTCTAACCCCTTGCCGTGCAACGAGGAGGGGTTGCCGTATTTGGTTGTCATTACGTCGTATACGACCTGTGCGACCTCCTGCGAAACGGCGGTGGTAGCACTATTGTCAAGATAGATCTCCATTGCAGTCTCTCCTCAAAGCCCCGTTAGGCGGGGCACCGATTCCCTGACGCAGCTTCATCGCGGCGAGGGAAAGACGGCAGCCTATTTCATCTGCAAAAGCGCAGACCTGCGTCGCTGCAGATAGCAATATAAAGCATATAGTTTGGCGAAAAGCCCTATGATTAACGCCATTTTTACACCATAACAGATATACAATGATTATACCTTATCCCCGCTGTCATTACAAACAAAATTCACAGCCTTCCACATATTTCGTACCTGCGAGGGAAAAATACTTCCATATCCGGCGAACTGCGGATGTGATGCCGTTTTCGCCATTTGAAACAATCATCAAGAAAGGATTTGTTTTACAATGAAAACACGCACCCGGGTTCGTTCCGCTAGCTTTCTTACAGCGCTTTTTCTTTTGATGGGCGGGTTCATAATAAAAGGGTATGCACAGGCAAACAACTACCGCACCCATCTGGAATACACCTACCAACGCGCGCTTTCCGACCTAAGCGACGACGTGAGCGAGATTAACACCACTCTCAACAAGAGCGTTTATGCGGGCACCCCCGCTCAGCTGACGCAGCTTTCCAGCAAGCTGGTTCGTGACTGCGACGCGGCTAAGGCAAGCCTTTCTCAGCTACCCGTCTCGGCGTTTAATCTGGATGGCACCAACAAGTTTATCTCGCAGGCGGGCGAATACGCACAAAGCCTGACCCGTAAGCTTTCCGCCTCTCAGGACATCACCGACGAGGAGAAGAATAACCTGCAAAGCCTGTGTGATTACGCAAAAACTGTTGCAGAGAAAATCAACGAGATGCGCAACGACATGGACATGAGCGGCATGAATATTGGCGAGGTATTTGCCGCCATTAAGCAGGAGGGGGATGCGGTGGAGGATACCCCCGCCATCACCGACGGTTTTCAGGATATGGAAGATGGTATGGAGGGATACCCCACACTGATCTATGACGGACCGTTCTCTGACCATATCATGGAGCGCGAGCCGCTGCTGACCAAAAACGCCAAAGAGGTTACCCGCGAGGACGCGCGCAAAAAGGCCGCCGTCGCGCTGGGTGCAAACGTATCGCAGATTAAAGACGACACCGACGAAGAAGGCAAGATGCCGTCCTACTGCTTCACCTATAACAGCACCAGCATATCGGTAACCAAAAAGGGCAACCTCATCTGCTATATGCTCAATCCGCGCGGTGTGAGCGAGGCAAAGCTCAGCGTACAGGATGCGGGCAAAAAGGCAGGCGAATACCTGCGCATGCTCGGTATTGAGAACATGGTGCAGAGCTATTACGACACGGTGGGCGACATCTGCGTATTCAACTTTGCCTATGAGCAAAACGGCGTTGTGTGTTACCCCGACCTGATAAAGGTTGGCGTTGCGCTGGATAACGGCGAGATTGTCAGCTTTGAGTCGCGCGGGTTTATCACCAACCACCGAGAGGACCGCGAGTTCCCCGTCCCCGCTATATCGGAGGAACAGGCGATGAAGATTGTTAGTAAAAGGCTTACACCCGGCTCGTCGCAGCTTGCCCTTATCCCCACGGGCGGGCAAAACGAGGTATACGTCTACGAGGTACGCTGCAAGAGCGACAACGATCAGAACGTACTCGTTTATATCAACGCCATGACGGGCGTAGAGGAGCAGATTCTTCTCTTAATCGAAACCGAGACCGGCGTGCTCACCATGTAGTGTCACTGATAGCAACAAACATGCAGCGGTTCGGCCGCATGTTTTAGATAGAACCGCCGCCGTATGTCTGCAGCATGCGGCGGACTTTTTTGCACAAAAATATGGCGGTGCAAACGTTTTTGCACCGCCATATGATACCTGTTTCATCAAATTACATAGTCGCTTGCATCCGGCTCACTTGCCAGCTGTGCAAGGGTGGTGTTGTCCACAATATCCGCCACCGCGTCGGCAATTTTGCTCCACAGCCTGCGGGTGGCACACCCCCCGGTGCGGGGGCAGGATTCGTCCAGCACACAATCCACGGGGACCAGCGAACCCTCCAGCGCGCGCAACACAGCACCCACCGTTATCTCGTCCGGGCTTTTGGCAAGCGCGTAACCGCCCTGAGAACCGCGCATGCTTCTAATCAGTCCGCTTTTGTGCAGCAGAATGATGATCTGCTCCAGATACTTTTCACTAATCTCCTGACGCTGTGCAATCTCCTTGAGCGATACAAGCCCATTTTGATAATTGTGCGCGAGATCAAGCATCATGCGCAGACCGTACCGCCCTTTGGTAGAGATTTTCATGTCTTTTTGCGCCTCCCTGTTTACTGTAGCAATTTTCCCTAAAAAAATGTCCAAATAAAAATAAGCAAAACTAAATCACGGCTTTTATAACGATTTTTTCGTGACCATATACAAATTATTCGCTACGACCTACTATGTTATTATTGTAACAGTCTTTTTTGCTTGATGCAAGCCATGTTTTCATATAGGAAAAATCGGTGGGTAAAAAATCGCTCTCATCCGTTGCTTTTGTGGCACGGTATGATAAAATAGGATAAGAATTGCACAGGCTTTGTAAAGAAAGGGATGGTCACCGTGAGCAATCTGCCCCACTTAATCGATCTTGACGACCTTCACCCCCGCTATTGGGATAAGCTCATCACGCTTGCGGGAGACATCAGCCGAAACCCGTCGGATTATTACGGCAGGCTGGAAGGCAAGATTATGGCCACCTTGTTTTATGAGCCTTCTACCCGCACGCAGATGTCCTTTCAGACGGCGATGTTTCGCCTTGGCGGCAAGGTCATCGGCTTTGATAACCCGCAAAACTCCTCCGTGGCAAAGGGGGAAAGCTTTAAGGATACCATTAGTGTGATGAGCGCGTATGCCGACATCTTGGTTATTCGCCACCCGAGTGAGGGTAGTGCAAAGGCGGCATCCATCTACTCGAACTGCCCCGTCATTAACGCGGGAGACGGCGGTCATCTGCACCCTACCCAGACGCTGACCGACCTTGTGACGCTAAAATACGAAAGGGGACGGCTGCACGACCTTGTAATCGGCGTATGCGGCGACCTGAAAAACGGCCGCACCGTCCATTCCTTGATTAAAGCGATGTCCCAGTTTAAAAACAACCGGTTTGTTTTGATCTCCACCGAGCAGCTTCGCATCCCCTCTTACCTGCGCACGATACTCGACGCAAACGGCGTACCGTATCAAGAGGTATTTAGCTTAGAGGAGGCCATAAGCGAGCTCGACGTGTTATACATGACAAGGATACAAAAGGAACGCTTTTCATCGGAGGAGGAGTATAAGCGGGAGAAAAACGTTTACACCCTCGACCCCGAAAAGCTCGACCGCGCAAAGTTTGTGTTAAAGATCATGCACCCGCTACCCCGTGTGGATGAAATAACCAACGAGGTGGACAGCGACCCCCGCGCCATCTACTTCAGGCAGGCGCGGTACGGCATCTTTGCCCGAATGGCGCTGATACTCATGCTGTTTGATGGCAGCATCCCCTACCTGCCCGCACCGTATGCGCATTTGGGCGATATCCCCTGTCAAAACGAGCACTGCATCACCCGCGCCGAAACCTACCTGCCCCACCTGTACTCTGGCACCTCCGACATGCTGGAATGCCGGTACTGCAATAGCAGAATCTTAATATAGCATTAAAAACGCCCCTTTGGCATGGCAGCCAAAGGGGCGAATATGTTATAGCTTTGGGATTTACGCCGGTCGGCGAGACAGCTTTTCCAGCGCCTTTCCCACCGCAACGGCAAGGATAGCGGCAAGGATGGCCTCGGGTATGCCGTTTGTCAGCACCACCGTACCGATTAATCCAAGCAGTGCCTCATACGCCTGCCCGATAACCTGTGCATAGGTTCTGCCAAAGAAGACGTATAAGCCGCCCAGCACCAGTGCGGTGTGAACAAGCGATGCTACAACCGCCGAGACGGTATACGCAACGTATTTGTGCTTGTCATGCGCGGCTATCACCCGGAACAAGAGACCCGCCACAACGCCAAGCAGGATGCGCGGCACAAAGCAGATTACAAGGCTCCAAGGATTGCCGCTTACCTGCCCCACCGAATAAAACGGGGTGAAGATAAACGACGTGACCGTAGGCATCATGGTGTTGACAATAAAGCTCAACAAACCGAACAGTCCGCCCATGTAAGCGCCCGCCCCGACGCCCAGCGTCACACCCGCTATAATAACCGGTATGTGCGCAAGCGTTGCTACAATTGGTCCGATGGGGATCGACCCGAGCGGCGTAAACGCCATGATAATCTCGATTGCGGACAGGATGCCAAGGATGGTCAGGGTACGCGTGGGGATGCGCCGTGTGTTTTGGTTCATAACAATTCCTCCTGCTGTCGCTCCCGTATGGGATGCAACGCAAATTTATAAAGTCAATTATGGTCTTACCCCTTTCTTCCTGAGCAACCGAGCGTCGCTTTAAAAAGAGGAATAAGGGGATTAAACCGATTCAGATTAAAGGCGTGTTGTATTGCTGAATACTTCCGCTTTGTAACCCGAACCATCGGCGAAACGCCAATGATAATTGATTTACACCGTTTGTTTGCTAAGCATTCTTTTTGTAGATGAGATACAGCCCTTCGAGTACCAGATCGGGATCGTACTGCACGTTTTCTCTGCAATACTTCACCACCGCACCCGAGATGCCCCCCGTAGCCACGATGGTGGGCGGGGTGTCAAACGTCTCGCTGTAGCGCGCCGCCATCCCGTCAATCATGCTCGCGGTGCCGTATAAAAGCCCCGAACGCATGCTCTCTACCGTAATGGTGGTAATCAGTGGCGGGTCGGCGCCGTCCAGCCCGATGCTAGGCAGCTGCGCCGTGCGTTTGGCAAGCGCCTCGAGCGAGATGAGCACACCCGGCATAATCGAACCGCCGATGAACGAGCCTGTTTTATCCACCGCAAAGATCTTTGTGGCGGTGCCAAGGTCAAAGATGACACAGGGCAGTGGGTACTTATTCATTGCACCGACCGCGCCGCACACAAAGTCGGCGCCGATGCCCGCGGGGTTTTCCGCGCGCAGATTAAGACCCGTCTTAATGCCCGCCGATACAATAAGCACCGGACAGTGCAGGTATTTTTCCACCGCGCGGGTAAGCACGCCGGTAAGCTTTGGAACCACCGAGCCGATGATGCAGCCTTCCACCGTCCGCCCCTTAAAGCCGTACAGGTTAAAGATGTCGCGTATCTCGATGGCGTACTGATCCTCGGTGCGGTTGCTGTCGGTAAACAGACGCGACGTAAGAATCAGCTTGTCGTCCTCAAAGCAGCCAAGACAGATGTTCGTGTTTCCGATATCGATTGCTAATACCATTTGTTCATTCCTCATATGTCATGCACTAGTGCAGGGTATAATAATCTATACGGCGGTTGCCATACAAAACTTTACCACCTTATTATACGCTTTTTACTCGGCTTGTTCAATACCAACCGTTACAGGGCTATGAAATTGTAACCGAAATAGTGTATAATAAAATGACTACAACAATTACTACCTTCGATAAAGGAGGAAACATAATATGGCAATCGTATCATTTGAACAGGTTAAAAACAGCCCCGAAATTAACGCATACATCCGCATGGCGGACGAGTCGCTCAAGGCGATGGGCTACACCGAGCATTCCGCCGCGCACGTTACGCGTTGCGCCACAACGGCATATACCGTGCTGCGCGAGCTAGGCTACGACGCGCACACCTGCGAGCTTGCGCGCATCGCGGGGTATATGCACGACATCGGCAACGTGGTAAACCGCGTGGACCACGCCCAGAGCGGCGCTGTGATGGCGTTTCGAATCCTTGACAAGATGGGTATGCCGCCCGACGACATTGCAGAGGTTATCTGCGCCATTGGCAATCACGACGAAGCCACCGCCTCCGCCGTCAGCGCCGTAGCTGCGGCACTGATTCTTGCTGATAAAAGCGACGTGCGCCGCACCCGCGTGCGCAACTGGGACCCTGCCACGCAGGACATCCATGACCGTGTGAACTACGCCGTGGAGCACTCGTCCCTTGACCTTGACGCGGAGAAAAAGTCGATTACCCTGTCGCTATCCATCGACACCGCCATCTGCCCCGTGATGGATTACTTTGAGATATTTTTGCAACGCATGATTTTGTGCCGCCGCGCGGCTGACTTTTTAGGGCTTCTGTTTCGCTTAGTCATCAACGATACACCCATCCTTTAGTATAGGCACGCCCATACTTTAGTATGTGCACGCCTACCCTATAGAATGGGCGCGAAAAACGAATATCATCCAGAAAGGCAAGGACACAACATGCACAATCTGACCGGCATCAAAGAGGTCAAGGGGCTTTTAAGCCGTCATGGCTTTACCTTCTCGAAGGCCAAGGGGCAAAACTTCATCATCAACCCCGGGGTGTGCCCCCGCATGGCAAAGGAGTCCGGCTGTGAGGGCATCGGAGTAATCGAGATTGGTCCCGGCATCGGCGTTTTGACGGTGGAGCTTGCCCGCCTCGCGCGCCGCGTGGTGTGCATCGAGTTAGACACCCGCCTTGCCCCGATCTTGGAGGAAACCCTAGACGGGCTTGATAACGTGTCGGTGGTGTTTGAGGATGTTTTAAAGGTCGACCTTTCCGCCCTGATAGCCCGCGAGTTTGCGGGCATGGAGGTGGTGGTGTGCGCGAACCTGCCCTACTATATCACCTCACCCATTGTAATGAATTTGCTTGAGTCGCGGCTGCCCGTCAAGGCGATTACCGTGATGGTGCAAAAGGAGGCGGCACAGCGTCTGTGCTCCCAGCCCGCCACCCGTGATGTGGGCGCGGTGAGCATTGCGGTGCGCTTTTACAGCGAGCCGAAGGTGCTGTTTCAGGTATCGCGCGGCAGCTTTCTACCAGCGCCCGATGTGGATTCGTCGGTGATTCGACTGGATATCCACAATACACCGCCCGTATCAGTACGAGAGGAAAAGCTGTTCTTTGCGGTGGTGCGCGCGGCGTTTTCTCAGCGACGCAAGACGATATCAAACTCCCTATCTGGAGTGGGCGGTCTGTCCAAAGAGCGGGTTCAGTCCGTTTTGCAGCTTGCGGATGTGCCCGCAAATGCCCGCGCGGAGCAGCTGACCCTCGCCCAGTTTGCGGCGATCGCCGACGGGGTAAAGACCGAGCAGGGTATTGAGCGATAAATTTTGCTCTGTAGTATTTAGTTTTCAACATCTTTATACTCTGTGCTAAACGACACATTATTGTACGGTAATATCTTAAAACCAGTATCAGTTTTATTTATCTTTCCAAAACATAAGCAAACCAAGCCCTTGCCATTTGGTGTATTTTCCCATTTTGATTTAATCTGCTTAAAAATTTCAAATGTTTCATTTTCTTTATCTAATTGATTATTTGAAAAGGGTATACTTACTCGTGAATTACTTGACATGTGAAAGTTAATATACGCATGAATATTATCTGGACATTTATCCACAATTTTTACGGAATAAATATACCCACCTACAACAATAGTATCTCCGATTAAGCTTTCATCAACTGAATCACAATTATAGTACCTTTTGCTCGATTCAGTACGTTTATTATAAACCTTATGCTTGGATTTTTTTGGGTTTATTTTGTTTATATAAGAGCCTTGAGTTCCAAATTGTAGCATTTGCCACTTTAATGCATCAATAATCTTTTTTTCGGTAAATTCATCATTCAACTTAGGACTATTATATTTTTTATACTCAATTTTGTACGGACATCCTTCAACATGCTCCTTTTTAGCTATACTCTGAAACATTTTAATAGTCCCGTTTTTTTTAGGAACAAACTTTAGCCTAGCATTGCATTCTTTGTTAGGGCAAAATAAATGATTTCTATATTTTAGCTCGTATATGCATTTGTTAACGTTTTCCAATTTAAGTATTTCACAGAAATCTTTGTTCTTGTATATTGCAGAATTAAATACTTTTTTGCTCAATAATATAATTCCCCTTTTTATGTTTTATTTAGTTGCTTTATACGTGTTCTAACATTCTTTATGATTAATGAATTTATGAATCGGTTGTTAGCAAATTGCGACTCGCAAAGGCATTCCCCCTTTTATTAATATTCGTGTTGACAAAGCTAACCTAATGTGATATTCTAAAAATGTAAACATCTATTTGAATAGGTTATTTTTAGACTAATTCAGTTACGAATTGGTCTGTTATGCTTATTATAGTTTGTTTTCAAATTTTTGTCTAGTATCATTTTGTATAATTATACGCTGTAATATATAGTAAATATATGTAAAATGCCCTTTTCATCGTGAAAAGGGCATTTGTTGTCATAAGTATTCAATTGAACCCAGACGCGGCTAGAATTAACAATGCTGAAAATGAATATAGAAAACCACAAGTACGGGTCTTACTTCTTCTTCCATGACACGCACTATCCCTCACAAAATTGAATACCCGCTGTTAATATCAAACGGCATGATAAGCAGCTTTATCACGTTTTTCGCGTGATTCGTAAAAAACCAACCCATTGCCTTCCCGCAGTTTTCAATGGTGTCGTACTCTATGTATGAATAGTATTTTACGCATTTCACAATCTTGGTAAGCTCTCTTGGCGGGCTGCCGGTTTTGACACCGTCAAACGTATAAAACCGTTTCATATACTTTACACTGATGCAGCCGGGCTGCTTTTCCTGTTCTGATTTTATCTTCGCAATCAGTGCTTCAAACTCCTCTAGTTTATCGGGCTTTACTTGAAATAGCTTCATCTCCGAAAATGAATTGCCCATATCTTTCCTCCCTCAATTTATTACCTGCTGGTTTGGTTTAGTTAATCCCCGCCGTGCCTATCGTTCCATACAGCTGCCGCACGTTTTCGGCAAGCCCTTGATGCTCGGGGCGGGCAAGGGCGGGGTCATCTGCCAAAATCTCCTGCGCACAGGTCTGGGCAAGCTTAAGGGTCGCGATGTCATCAACCAGGCTTGCAAGCTTCATCTCGGGCAGACCGTGCTGACGCGCGCCGAAAAAGTCACCGGGACCGCGCAGCGACAAGTCCTCCTCGGCAAGCCGAAAGCCGTCGTTTGTCTTGCACATCGCCTGCAGGCGTTTTAGCGTCTGCTCCCCCGTCGCGTCTGAGACCAGGATGCAGTGGGACTCATACGCCCCGCGCCCCACCCGCCCGCGCAGCTGGTGCAGCTGCGAAAGCCCAAAGCGTTCGGCGTTTTCTATCATCATCACCACGGCGTTCGGTACATCCACCCCCACCTCGATGACGGTGGTGGAGACGAGCAGCGAGATCTCGCCCGCATAAAAGCGGCTCATGATGCGCTCCTTCTCCGCCGGCTTTAATCTGCCGTGCACAAGCCCCACGCGGTAGCCGCGAAAATCCTCCTCGGTAAGCCTTGCCGCATATTCGGTGGCGGACACTAGGTCGCCTTCGCCCTCGTCGATGGCGGGGCACACGATAAACGCCTGCCTGCCCTCGTCCAAAAACCGCCGGATAAAGCCCAGCGCGCGGTGGCGTTTTGGGGAGTCGATCAGGTAGGTTTTTACCGGACGGCGACCTGGCGGCAGCTCGTCGAGCACCGATACGTCAAGGTCGCCGTAGATGATCAGCGCAAGGGTGCGTGGGATGGGTGTTGCGCTCATAACCAGCACATGGGGGTGCCCGCCCTTATCCGCTAGGCTTGCCCGCTGCAAAACCCCAAAGCGGTGCTGCTCATCGGTTACCACCAGCCCCAGCCTTGAAAACTTAACCTCCGGGGTGAGCAGGGCATGCGTACCCACCACAAACTGAATCTCACCCGACGCAAGGCGGGAGAGGATCTCTTTTTTCTGCGCTGCCTTCACAGAGCCGGTCAGCAGCGCGCAGGTAATGCCCATCGCCTCTAGCAGCGGGGCAAGCGACGCGTAATGCTGCTGGGCCAGTATCTCGGTGGGCGCCATAAACGCCGACTGCGCGCCGTTTTTTGCGCACGCATAGCAAAGCGCCGCGGCAACCGCGGTCTTGCCCGAGCCGACATCGCCCTGCAACAGGCGGTTCATCGGCACGGTCTGCCCCATATCGGCAAGTGCCTCGTCGATTGCGCGGGTCTGTGCGTCGGTAAGAGAGAAGCCCAAAGCCGCCACAAACGGGGTGATATCCGCATCGGTTATCGCTGCCGACGCTGTTTGACGTGGGCGACGGCGCAGCATTGCAAGTGCAAGCTGTAAGGTGAGTAGCTCCTCAAAGATAAGCCGTTTGCGGGCAACCGCAAGGGCGTGGGCATCGGGTGGAAAGTGGATGGCATGCAGCGCGAACGATAGATGGCACAGCTCCTGCTCCTGCCGCAGCGCGGCGGGCAGCGGGTCAAGGAACGTGTCGTCTAACAGCGTAAGCGCCTGTTTGACGTTTTGCGCCACAATCTTGGAGCTAAGCCCTGCCGTCAGCGGGTACACGGGCACAAGACCAAGCTGCCCGGTAACGGGAAAGTACAGCGGCGACGTCATCTCACGGGCAAGCAGGGTGCCGCCCACCTTGCCGTAAAATAGGTACTCGTTGCCCTCCTGCAATGCGGCAGCGGCGAACTTGTTGTTAAAAAAGGTCAGCACCAGATCGGTGGTATCATCGGTGGCAAACACCTTGTAAAGGGTCATACCGCCCCGAATGCGCTGCTCGGGGTTTTTGGCAAACACCCGTGCGCGAACGACACAAGGGGTATCGCGCGGCGCATCGGAAGGGGAATACGGGCTGGTAAAATCAAGGTAATCACGGGGATATAAGCGCAAAAGGGCGCCGACGCTTTGCACGCCGAGCTTTTGGTACAGCTCGGCACGTTTTTCGCCTACGCCCTTTAGATATTTGATGTTGTCGGGGAAGCCTTGCTTCGACACGGCACGTC
>JAEZDF010000101.1 GCA_023429685.1 Bacillota bacterium | reverse complement strand
ATATTTCAATCATATCCCGAACGCCTTTTTTAATAGAAACGGGCGTGATGCCGTTTGCTACGTTGTATTCATGCTGGATGGCGCGTCTTCTAGCGGTCTCGCGC
The DNA here is from genome assembly GCA_023429685.1 of Bacillota bacterium. GTDB lineage: Bacteria > Bacillota > Clostridia > Oscillospirales > Ruminococcaceae > Acetanaerobacterium. The sequence goes on along the minus strand of JAEZDF010000101.1, from coordinate 6,235 downwards.
AGTGCCCGCTCCATCGAGCCGGTAACGGAATCGGCATACATAATAACCTTACCCTGCTCGTTTCGCGCGGCGCGTCCGATGGTTTGAATCAGCGAGGTCTCGCTGCGCAGGAAGCCTTCTTTATCGGCATCCAGAATAACCACAAGCGATACCTCGGGGATGTCGAGCCCTTCGCGCAGTAGGTTTATGCCCACCAGCACGTCAAACTCGCCAAGGCGCAGGTCGCGGATAATCTCCATACGCTCGATGGTATCGATACCGTGGTGCATATAGCGCACCTTGCAGTCCATCTTCTCAAGGTAAGCGGTCAAATCCTCCGCCATCTTTTTGGTAAGGGTGGTGACAAGGACGCGCTCGCCCTTTTCGGTGCGGATGTTAATCTCCGAAAGCAGGTCGTCTATCTGACCCTCTACCGGGCGAACCTCCACCTCGGGGTCGAGCAGTCCGGTGGGGCGAATGACCTGTTCTACGATAGCGGCGCTCTTCTCGCGCTCGAACGGTCCCGGTGTGGCGGATACAAACACCACCTGATTGAGCTTTCCGTAGAACTCATCAAAGTTAAGCGGGCGGTTGTCAAACGCCGAGGGCAGCCGAAAGCCGTAATCCACGAGCGTCTTTTTTCTTGCGTGGTCACCCGCATACATACCGCGTACCTGCGGAATACTGACGTGCGATTCATCGATGAACAGCAAGAAATCCTTTGGGAAGTAGTCAAGCAGCGTAAACGGGGTGCTGCCGGGGGCGCGCCCCGACAGAACACGAGAGTAGTTCTCTATGCCGCTGCAAAAGCCGATCTCCCGCAGCATCTCGATATCGTAGTTGGTACGCTGCTCGATGCGCTGGGCCTCAAGCAGCTTCTCGTTTTCTCGGAAGTATTTTAGGCGTTCGGTCAGCTCGTCCTGTATCTCGACCACGGCGCGTTCCATCTTGTCGCGAGAGACGATAAAGTGGGATGCGGGGTAAACCACCGCGTGACCCAGCACCGCCTTGACCTCGCCGGTAAGCGCGTGCATCTCGCAGATGCGCTCGATCTCGTCGCCGAAAAACTCAAAGCGCAGCGCAAGCTCGCTGGAGTATGCCGGAAACACCTCCACCACATCGCCGCGTACGCGAAACCGGTTGCGTTCAAACGCGATGTCGTTGCGCTCGTACTGCAGTTCTACGAGCTTAGCCAAAAACGCGTCTCTGCCCCACATCATGCCCGGGCGCGCGGAGATAACCATATTGCGGTAGTCTATCGGGTCACCGAGGCTGTAGATGCAGGACACGCTTGCGACAATGATAACATCCCGCCGCTCGGACAGGGACGCCGTCGCGGAGTGGCGCAGCTTTTCAATCTCGGCGTTGATGGCGCTGTCCTTTTCAATATAGGTGTCGGTGCTCGGAATATACGCCTCCGGCTGATAATAGTCGTAGTAGCTGACAAAGTACTCTACCGCATTTTCGGGGAAGAACTCCTTAAACTCGCTGCACAGCTGCGCCGCAAGCGTCTTGTTATGGGCAAGCACAATCGCCGGGCGGTTTACCCGCTCGATGATATTTGCCATCGTAAAGGTCTTGCCCGAGCCGGTAACGCCCAAAAGCGCCTGCTCTCGGTCGCCGCGCAGCAAGCCCTGAACAAGCGCGTCGATGGCGGCAGGCTGGTCGCCGGTGGGTTTGTATTCGCTTTTTAGTTTAAACCTGTCCATCTTTTTCGCCGTTCATTCCTTCGCGTGTAATATTTACTGGTTAACAATATTAAATAATAATCAACGTTTTGTATTAGGCTGCAACGGTGCAATACATCGTTTTTATGCTCCCTAATTATATAGCAAAAACATACGTTTGTATAGAGAGAATTCAAATATTATAACAAATCACCCAAAAAATTAAAAGAACTGCCTCCATTCTTGTAATGGCGGGACAGCTCTTTATATATGTTCACTCTCATTCAACTGTCAATCTGATGGAATAATAATCTCAAGATTTTCCCCGATATATCGGCGAACACTGAACCGGAAGGAGTAATGCCCGTTCGCCTCCTGCATTTCGGCGAGCTTTTGCCCTTTTTCAACCCGCTCTTCGAATTCCACCGCAAAGTTATCCAAATGCCTGTAAAGGGTTTCAGTGCCATTGTCGTGCACAATCAATACAAAATTGAACGGATCATCAGAGCCGGGTCTTTTTTTGACAATGGCCTTACCGGCTTCCGCCGCGTATACGGCTTCTTGTTTTTCGCTGGTTATCCGCACCTCGTTGTCGTCCAACAGCTCCCACGCAACATCCATAGCGTCCACCGGCGATCGGTACCGCGTTGCATCGGTGTGCTCATAAACAATTACCTCCTCTTCCCCATTTTCCTCGGCGGAAGAAGGTGGGGGCAATAGTTCACTGCTCTCCTGCGCGGATTCACTTCTGCTCTCTTGGGAGGGCAGAAGCGAATCCGCGCTTGCGGTCTGTCCCTGCTGCGGATTGCCGACGTCAACAAGAGTGTCTCTTGAGCACGAAGACAGAGCAACGGTCGCTATAACAACCACAATAACAATCGAGGCGGTTAAGGCACGCCTTCGTGAATCTGTCGTTTTAATCATACGCATGGTGGACCTCGTTCCTCCTTTTCTTATAATAAAAGCACCACTATGGTAACATGAATACATGTTACCATAGTGGTGTAAAAAAGTCAATAAAAGTAATTAAATCTTTATGTTTCCATTTTGGGTTGGTACCTGTATTTACAGATAAGCGGAGTCGCGCAGCGACACCCAGTCGTTGTCCGCCACGATGATGTGGTCGACCAGATGAACGCTAATCAGCGCGAGCGCCTGCTCGATCTTTTGGGTGGTGACAATATCATCCCGCGAGGGGATGGCAAGCCCGCTGGGGTGGTTGTGCGACAGGATGACCGACGCGGCGTTGTTGCGCACCGCGGTTTCGATGATCTTGCGCACCGACACCTGCGTGGCGTTGATGGTTCCCTCCATGACCGCGGTGCAGGACTGCACCTTGCCCTTGGAGTCAAGACAAACGAGCAACACCATCTCGTGCATGATGCCGATGTACTTGGGTATCAGATACTCGCCCACCTTTTCGGCGGTATCGAGCACCACGCCATCCTTGAGCTTGTCGTTAAAATATACCCGCGCCACCTGAGAAAACAGCTTGAGATACGCCGCCGCGCTGTCGCCGATGCCCTCGACCTCGGACAATTCCTGAATCGGTGCATCCAGCACGCCCGAGAGCGAGCCGAACCGCTGCATTAGCCTATGAGCCAGCACGTTGGTATCACGGCGGGGTAAAACGTAAAACAACAACAGCTCTAGGATGTGATGGTCGCTAAACGCATCCAGCCCGCTTTCGAGAAAGCGCTGCTTAAGCCGACCGCGATGCCCTTGATGAATCCCTGTCATATTACCCACCGCCCACACATAATTGTGTTAAGATTTGGGGGTGCTACTTTGTCGGAAGCTTTCTGCTGCCCGGCTTCACCAGCGGGATGGTCGCCTCTTTGCACAGCGGGCAGTCTCCTGCCTCCCACGCCTGCACCTTGACGGAATATACGGCGCGGTAGGGTACGCCAAACTGAATCTCGCCGCCCGTGCGGTCGACGATAGAGCCGATACCAACCACTACGCCACCCGCTGCTTCCACAAGCTCCTTTACCTCAACAACCGAGCCGCCGGTGGTGACAACATCCTCCACAAGCAGGCAGCGCATACCCGGAGTAATCTCAAAGCCGCGGCGCAGTACCATCTTGCCATCCTCGCGCTCGGCAAAATAATTCTCGCAGCCGATGCTACGGCTTACTTCGTACGCCATCTGCACCGCGCCCATGGCGGGACCGATTACCACGTCTACCGCATCGTCCTTAAACTTGTCCGCAAGCGCTGCGCACAGTTCCTCGCTGTACTTCGTGTTACGGAATATCCTTGCGCATTGCAGGTAGCGGTCGGAGTGCTTGCCCGAGGTGAGCAAGAAATGCCCCTCCAGTAAAACCCCCGCTTCCTTTAATATCTGTTCAACACGTTCATTTGTCAACATAGCCGCTCCAATCCGCCGGCAGTGCCGGCTGTTTTTCTTTGCCGCTTGGAATTGTGCGGCATGTCAATAATCAATTTTACCGCCGGATCTCCATATATTATTCGCCCGCTCGATTACAATCGAATTATGGCAGGCAGACATCCAACTACATGTTATTATATAACAAAAACAGTGGTTGGTACAGTGCATAGGCGAAAATAATTGACCAACCATCGCTACGAGCAGTATAATCACATTAGCGGATGTGTATAGCATAAGCGGTGGTGCGAGGCTACCACTCCGCCGATTCTTAACTTCATATCGCTAACTTGGTATAACAGACACGGAGGATTGTTTTGAGAAGCTTTACCATAGGCAAAAACGATGCGGGACAGCGTTTGGATAAATTCCTAAACAAGGCAGTGCCGCGTTTGCCCGCCTCTCTGATGCACAAATACCTGCGTTTAAAGCGCATCAAGCTCAACCGCAAGCGGTGCGACAACGCAACGCGTCTAAACGAGGGGGATGTGCTTGAGCTGTATATCGGCGACGAGTTTTTTGGCGACGCCGAGGGGGAGAACGCCTTTTTGCTGGCACCCGATGACCTGAACATCCTGTATGAGGATGAGAACATCCTGCTTGCGGACAAGCCCCCGGGGCTGATTGTACACGAGGATGACCGCGAAGCGGTGGACACGCTGATAAACCGAATCCAGCGGCATCTATTTGAGCGCGGAGAGTACGACCCCGCAAACGAAAACTCGTTTGCTCCCGCACTGTGCAACCGCATCGACCGCAACACCGGCGGCATTGTCATCGCGGCAAAGACCGCAGAGGCACTGCGTATTTTAAACGAAAAGATTAAGCTGCGCGAGGTGCACAAGTACTACCTATGCATCGTGCACGGCATTCCCCCAAAAAAGAGCGACACCCTGTGCGCGTACCTGAAAAAGGACAGCGAGCAAAACCGTGTGACGGTGCAGAGCAGACCGTTTCCCGGCGCAAAGGAGATTAGGACTCACTACCGTGTGCTCGCCCAAAAGGACGACCGCACACTGCTGGAGGTGGACCTGCTGACGGGGCGAACCCACCAGATCCGCGCGCACCTTGCGTTTGTGGGTCACCCACTGCTTGGGGACACAAAGTATGGCACAAACCAACAGAACAAGGGCAGCGGGCACCGGGTTCAGGCGCTGTACTCCTACCGCCTTGCCTTTCGGTTTCAGGGTGACGCGGGGGCTCTTGGCTACCTGAACGGACGAGAGTTTGAGGTGCGCGACGTATGGTTTGCCGGGGAGTTTCTTGACCGATAGTTCGATGAAAAGCACATACGTAAGCCCGGCGGTTTCGTCCGCCGGGCTTTTCGTGTATTCTTACAGTTTTGCTCCGTACTCTTCGGCAAGCGCGTCTATCTGCTCTTCCTTAAGCCGGTGGATAATCCAACTAGGATGGGTGCTTGCACCCAGACCATGGTAGAACTGGTGAGACGGGGTGTTCCAGTCCAGACAGGTCCATTCCATGCGAGCGCAGCCGTTCTCCCTCGCGAGGTTAGCGAGGTACTGAAAAACCGCTTTACCATACCCTTTGCCCCGATAGGCGGGGTCAACATACACATCCTCAAGGTACAGCCCCGGTCTTCCCTCGAAGGTTGAAAAGTTATAAAAATATACGGCATAGCCGACGGGTGCGTCCTCGCTCTCGAGAATCAGCCCATTGGCAGCCTTTTTAACAAACAGAGAATCGTGTATGGTCTGTTCGGTTGCCTTTACGCTTTTTTCACGCTGTTCGTAGCGGGCAAGCTCCAGAATATAATGCAATATCAGCGCTGTGTCCTGTTCTGTTGCGGGACGGATTGAAAAATGGCTCATGCGATGTCTCCTTGCTGTTATACTTGTTTATTCAGCCGCCTTGTTTGCGGTAAGATAGTCTTTCATACAGTCAAAGCTTTCCTGACTAATGACATGCTCGATGCGGCAGGCGTCGGCATCCGCCGTTTCGGGGCTGACGCCGAGAACCTCGGTCAGGTAGCGGGTTATCAGGCAATGGCGTTCGTACACATGCTCCGCCTTATCCCTGCCCTTTTGGGTGAGAAGAATCTGCCCGTTTTTATCATCCATGGTGATGTAGCCATCCTCGCGCAGGATAGACATCGCGCGGCTGATGCTCGGCTTTGTAAAGCCAAGCTCATGTGCAATGTCGATGGAGCGCACCGTGCCTTTTTTGTGATAAAGCACCAGTA
>JAEZDF010000091.1 GCA_023429685.1 Bacillota bacterium | reverse complement strand
CAATATCACATATAATTACTCGGAATACTCTTTTGGAGGAGATAAACGAATGACAAAACAGCAAAATCGATGGATTCCAGTTATCGCGGGGATTGCGATACAGCTCTGCCTTGGTACCGCCTACATCTGGGGCGTGTTCCAAAAGGGCGTAGCAGGCTACCTGTTTGCGGGCAACAATGCGGACGCGGGTCTTACCTTTTCCATCCTGCTTAGTATGCTAACGCTGGGCAGCACGATAGGCGGCTACCTGCAAAACCGCTTTAGCACCCGTCCCGTTGTAATTACGGGCGGTCTTATCCTTGCGCTTGGCTTTTTTCTTGCATCACTTACCCCACCCTCTGCGGGGTGGCTGATCTGGATTACCTACGGCGTGGTCGGCGGCTTTGGCATGGGCATGACCTACTCGACCACTATCGCCTGCTGCCAAAAATGGTTCCCCGATAAGCGCGGGTTTATCACGGGCATTATTGTGTCTGCGCTTGGGTTTGGCGGCGTGGCGTTTACCCCCCTTGCCGAGTCACTGATTAAAACCTACGGCGGCGGCACCGCCGGTGTGGGCGAACTGGTTTCGTTTCGCTGGTTCTCGGTTATCTTCCTTATCGTCTGCACGGTGGGCGGCCTGTTTGTAAACAACCCACCCAAGGACTACATCCCCGAGGGCTGGACCCCGCCTGCACCCAAAGCGGGCACAAGCAAACGCGATTTTACGCCCAAAGAGGCACTAAAGACCCCGCAGTTCTACGCGATAACCGCAACCCTGATGCTCGCCTGCCTGGCGGGGCTAATGATGATTGCGTTTGGCAAGACGATAGCGGGCTACCAGCCCGAGCTAAAAACCATCGCGGTGGCGGGCGTGTTTGCCGTAACGCTGTTTAACTCGTTCGGTCGCCTGTTCTGGGGCTTTGTATCGGACAAGATTGGCTGCAGGAAAACCGTTATGATTCTACTTGTTGCCACAGCAGTGCTGGTATTACTCGTTAAGCTTGTGGTTACAAACGTGCTGTTCTTTGTGCTGGTAGCCGCCATCGGCTTCTTGTACGGCGGATACCTCGGCACCTTCCCCGCGTTTACCGCCGACTACTTTGGCGCAAAGCATGTGAGCATGATATACGGTATGGTTCTGCTCGGCTTTGGCATCGGCGCGGTCGCGTCCTCCTACCTTGGCGGCTACTTTGTAAACCGCGCTACCGCCACCGACTCCGCTATGCTTGATATCAACATCCTGTTTACTGCGTTTGTTGTCGCGTCGGTCGCATCCGCCGTGGGTGCTGTTATCATGCTGATTACAAAACCCCCGAAGGCACTGGCAGAGTAAAGACACATTCCCTTTATCCAAATCAAAACCCGCACAACGGTTCTGTTGTGCGGGTTTGTTGTTTGGCTTTAATTCGTGTAGGGCTGATAGTATTGAATTGAACCCAATTCCTCGTCGTAATCCGAGATGGTCACAGTCCCTTTACCGTCTAGGGCAAGGGTGGTTCGAACGACGTGGTTGTGCTCAAACGGGGCAACAGTACAGCCGGTGTCCATGGTATTTATCAGTCGCCCGCTGCGGTCGTAAAGATCGAGCATCAGGGGAAGCTTTTTGTCCCAGTCGTTCTCAAACTTGGGGGAGCGGTACGCAACCAAAAACCAGTCCTTTTTGGCGTCATATGCAATTCCGGTGATGAAGCAGTCCTTTGCCTCGCAGTCGATGCCAAACTGGTCGTCAAGCACCTGCGCGGACTGTACATCAATCAGCTCAAGGCGGAGCTGATGATTGAAGAGCAGCAGAGAACCCGCACTAAACACCGCCGTGCCACCAAAATAATCGCTAAGGTAGGTGATCTGCCCGCTATTTGTATCGTAGGCAACAATATCCGCCGAGAATGCGTCTCCCGCGCCGAAAAGCCCTGCAAGATAAACCTCCCACCTGCCGTCGGCGCTTACGGCTAACAGGTCGTCCAGGTTTTCTTTGCTGTAGCTGCGATCCATCTTCCATGTTTTTGTGTTAAAATCCAGCGTATAGGTGAGTATGCCGCTGCTGACAACGCCGGTTTTGCTGTCGCCGTCTAACGTGAAGATATCGAGAACATCGTCGGGCATCTCGGGGTCATTCCTTTGAGCAAAGACAACGCTCTCATTAGGAACATCAACAGAAGCGACCGGTGTTTCGAGGTGGTACAGACTAAAGGTGTATAAAGCGGTATATCTACGGTCTTTTAACCCCTCGTCGCTGAACAGAAAATAATCGCCATCAATGGCGCAACGCCGTGCGATCAGCGAGGTGTAAGCATTGGTGGTTGTATCAAAGAAGATGTACTCAGGAATAACCCAGCCCGAGAAAAAGGTGAGCAGACCGTTTTTATAGTAACAAGGACCGCTGGATACAATCGCCCCTTCGCCATTTGTTATCGGCGCAAATTCGGTTGAAATATGTTTAATGAATGTGCCCTGCTTATCAAACAGCTGAATCTGTAGGGTGGAATTGTTGTCTTGAAACATCATCCACGGATATTCTCCGTTGTAATTGGATACCGCGTAAACAACCGCGTAGGTTTCGCTCTCGGCGTCATACAGCGTATCGGCAATTGCGTAATGCTCCGCAGCGGGTGTCCTGAACGCCAGTTCCCGCCCTGTTTGGGTGTGAGAAAGCGGCTTGACGCGGTCGGTCAGCAATGCGGAGGAGGTTTCCTCCGAGCTAATTCTATCTAATTCGGTTGCGGGAGCGGGTTCGCTCGGTGTGCCCACAGGCTGCACAGCACAGCCAAAAAGGCACAAAAAGGCAAGCAGGCAGACCGCTGCGGCGCGCAACAGTTTCATTCACAAATCCCCCCATGTGCGATTCGCGGACTAATTCTTACAATAGATACATAATATACCACAATCTGCGCAAGGTCAAGGGGCAGCAAAATCGCCGCTAGGCAACAGAAATGATAGCCCTCTCCGCCTGCGAGGGGAGGCTGAATGTACTGGAACCAAGGTTTTACGTTTGCGTTATCGAGCACATTTTTATGCACAGTACTCTAATAAATGAGTGCAATCATGGTAGGTTTGTACCGTGACAGACAAAACCCCTATGGTATATAATAAAGTTATATCTGCTAAAAAATACGAGGGCAGGCTTTGTAATGGGTCTTGTCGGGCGGAAGTCCCTCCCAAAAGAGGGCATCGAGCAGCCCGCCTGCGGCTGGTGCGGCAGGCGCAGGGCTCGACATAATGCCCCAGCGCGTGTGCCTGAGCACATGGGGTGCCGCATACCGGGTACTACAAGAATCGACGGGATTGCCTTTGCTACGCGGGCTACAATGTGTGCGGGCACATTCTGGGGTAACCGCATCGGTTTTTGCTATTGCACCCAGATTGGGATAAAAGGATGTGACGTGTAACATGTCAGTTACAATAAAGCAAATCAGTGAGATCTGCGGGGTGTCGCGCGGTACGGTAGACCGTGTGCTGAACAACCGCGGCAGGGTGAAGCCGCAGACCGAGCAGCTGGTTCGCAACGCGGCGGCGCAGCTTGGCTATGTGCCCAACATCGCGGGTAAGGCACTTGCCGCAAAGAAAAAGGCGTTTACCATCGGCTGCCTGATGAACTCGGAAGGCAACGTGTTCTTTGACGACGTGCTGCGCGGTATCCGCCGAGCGGAGGGCGAGCTTTCGGACTACGATACCAAGATATTGCTAAAGACCATGAAGGGCTATGACGTCGCGCGGCAGCTGGAGCTGATTGACGAGATGGCGCCGCAGGTTAACGCCCTTGTAATCACCCCCATCAGCGACCCGCAGATTGAAGCAAGGCTCAACGCCCTGTGCCAAACGGGGCTGTGCGTTGTGGCGGTGAACAACGACATCGAAAACACCGGGCGACTAAGCTATGTGGGCAGCGATTACTATAAAGGCGGCGAAACGGCGTGCGGCATGCTGGGTATGATGACGGGCGGCAGCGCGAAGGTGGGCATATTAACCGGCTCGGTTCGGGTGCTTGGACACGCGCGGCGCATTGCGGGGTTTAAAAATGTAATGTCCAGCAAGTTCCCCGATTTTCAAGTCGTGGATTTTGCCGAGACCAACGACGATGAGATTATCGCCTACGACGTAACCAGAGCCATGCTTGAAAAACACGGCGACATCAACGCGCTGTACGTTGTGGCGGGCGGCGTGTATGGCGTGTGCCGCGCCGTGCTCTCGATGCGCATGAACAAAAAGGTCAAGATTATCTGCTTTGACAAAACCCCCACCACCGTAGAGATGATGAAAAAGGGCATGATTGCCGCCACCATCTGTCAGCAGCCCTATACGCAGGGCTACCGCTCGGTGCGCATCGCGTTTGACTATCTGGTGTCGGGCATCAAGCCAAACCCCGAGTATATTATGAAGACCGAGATTAAGATTTTAGAAAACCTCTAGCTTTTGCTATGAACTCAATACGACAGACAAAGCGCACCGTGTATGGACTCGGTGCGCTTTGTTTGCTATAATCCGTTACCCCAATGTCGTGCAAAGGATGGTGGAGAGGGTTTACGTAGAAAGGTTGCAGACTTAGGAGTACATAAAGATCGCAACAACCCCCGCTAAAATCGCGCCCGCAGCGTTGAAGATCATATCAGTATCGGTGTCCTTTAAGCCATGCTGGGCGGGCAAACGCGGCTTGTTTTGGGTTGCCTTATCCCCAAAAAACTCAATGATTTCAAACATTGTGCCGAGCGTAATGCCCAGTGAAGAAACATAGATAAACACATAAGCACCCGGCAGAGGGGGTGGGTTTAGTGTGTTGTCGATGATGGAATAACAAAACAAGGCAAAAGCAAATGTACCAACAAGGTGCAGCCATCGGTCAAAGGTTGTGGATTTGTGGTAAACATCCAGAAATTCCCCCACCAGCGTGTGCAACAGCACAGATATAAATACAAAAGCGAGCACAAAGACGGGGGTATTAAAAAAGCCGATTGCCTCAAAGAATATAAAGACCAGCAGCGCAGCATACACCGCAACCATCTGCGGCAGGAACTTGCGCTGTTTTTTTATGAGCATACCAATAATGCCGATGATAACAATCAGCGTAAACAGCGAAAACAGGAGCAGCACGGCGGTTAGATGTCGCATCCTCTCATCCTTCTTCCTACAAAACGTACAAGATATTGTTGCCAAAATCCTTAGCGACATACTAAGATTCAACAAACATCAGTACAAGAAAAAAGGCGCGGGGTAGTGCCTTGACGGAGGATAGTAAAAAGGTCATCGGGGCAAGCCCGATGACCCTTATGAAACCGAAGGACATCTGTCCTTGCGCTAGTGTGGCTGTTTTGTATATAGTTGAGTAAGGACCTCTTTGTCTAAAACCTTGACGAGGGTGGTCGTGCTATCCACGACGCCCAGCTCGGAGAGCTTTTTCAGCACGCGGTTTAAGCTGCGCTGCGAGGTGCCCGCACGCTCTGCGAGTGTCGCCTTGGTAAACGGCAGTACCCCTTTTTCGTTTGTATGGGTAAGCAACAGGTAGGCTACCCGCTGGTCGAGCATGCCGGTTACTCCCACCTTGGTAAAGCTGCTAAGGCTGACAAACCGATTGCTCAGCATCGTAAGCAGATGGATGCACAGGGCATTGTCGGTGCTAAGCCACTGCAGAAACACCTCGTTTGGTATCTGTAACATCTCGCACGAAGTAAGTGCCCGCACACTGCTTTGCACCGGCACACGGGAAAAAAACTCAAGCTCGCCAAGAAGCTCCCACGCGCCATACGAGCCAATGTTAAGCAGCTCCGAACGGCTGCCCTGCCCGATGACCTCCACCGTGCCAGAGACAATCAGGTAGACGCAGCTTAGCGTCTCACCCGCAGACATCACGCTCTCCCCTACTGCAAAACGGCGCAGGATAAACCGTCCCTTAATCTCTGCGGGGCAGCTGAGATAGTGTTTTTTGAGCACGCTGCATTCCCCCCTCATAATTACACAAAAGCCGCAGTGATAGCAGGATCATAAACCACAAACAAGACCCTCACGGCATCCAATGACGTAATAGTATTATTATATCACAAAAGGTCACGTGTTTCGGATATTATTGCCTATCAAAAGCCGGTTACCACGAACTGACGCCGTTATGGTAACGGGAGTATTGGTAAAACTATAGTGCCCAAGGCAAAGTGTGCCATCTCATAACAGAAGCTACAACAAATGTATCATTACAAAGGAGTGAATATCGGATGGAACAGTTAAAAAAGAGAAAGATTATACTTGATGTAGACACTGGCACCGATGACGCGATGGCGATTATTATCGCCATGCTCGCGCAGGAGCTGGATGTCATTGGCATTACGGTAGTACAGGGCAACCAGCCGCTGAAGTATACGCTCGAAAACACGTTGCGTGTCGTGGAATTGATGGGCGGGAAAGTTCCGGTGTATGGGGGCTGCCCCGAACCGATGGTTCAGACCATGAGTGTCGGAAGAATGCAAAACCAGCGTATCCAGCTGTTTGAAAAAGAGGTCGACGGGAAAAAGGTCAATATCCATGACGAGTACCTGAACCTTCCGCAGGCGGTTCTTAAGCCCGAGCCCCAGCATGCGGTAAGCTTTATTGTGGATACACTGCGCAACACCAAAGAGAAGATTACCCTGGTTGCCGTTGGCCCTGCCACAAATGTGGGCATGGCACTGCGTATGGACCCCGATATTGCGAACAACCTAGAAGAGATTGTCGTCATGGGCGGCGGTGTGACCTCGGTGAATCGCACCTCGGGCGCCGAGATGAACTTTTATATGGACCCCGAAGCGGCACAGCTGATGATAAAGGCAAAATGCAAGGTCACCATCCTGCCGCTTGATGCAACGACATCTGCGCTGTTCTCCCGCGAGGATGCCAAGGTGATTGCTGCTGTGGGCAACCGCCCCGCACAGTTTTTTGCGGAGCTGGTAACCCATTTTTCCGAGCGACTGGAAGTGCTCGGTATCAACAACCGCACCCCCGACTGCTACGACATCGCCATCCACGATGTGATGTGCATTCTGTACCTGCTTGACCCATCAATCATCACCGACCTGCGCCGTGAAAAGTGCGATGTAGATTTTGCGGGCGGCTATGCCGACGGCATGCTGGTGGTAGATACGCGAAGCTATGTGCAAAAGGATGACGAAACCTATGTAGCATACCGCATTGACAAACAAAAGTCGATGGATATGATACTGAACATCCTTTCACACTATCAGGGCTAGGGGATAGACCGCAGTGCAGACCCTATCACCTTAACCTTTCTACGGCGCGCTGTATGCGCCGTAACGTTAATAGTGAAGCCCTCCTCGCCGTATTGGTAGCGAGGAGGGCTTCGTTTGACAACGGAAGAATCGCAATAACCCGGGGCAGAGTAGAAATTTTAGGTTTTTATGTTATAATATGATTCCATATGAAATATGGAAGGATTGTTATAGAATGAACGTAAGCTTCATTGATATTGGCCAGTAACCCAGTAGCCTAACAACACAATACCGAAAACGCCTTTGCTGTTGGGATAATATCCTGACGGCTGTTTGTGTTGCCCGCCGTGCCCGAGCGCCTCCGTATTGGCGGCAGAGAAAACGACATCAAAACACAATACAGGAGGACTTCTTATGAAAGGGCTTAAATTGTTCTTACGGCTGTTTTACACCCATAGCTTTTTTCTTGAATTTGTACTGCTTTACCCTGTGTACATGCTGTTGTTTGAGGAGAAGGGGTTAAGCATTCCCCTTATTTCGCTGCTGATGATTGTCTGGAGCGTGCCCGTGTTTGTGCTGGAGTTTCCCTCCGGCGTGCTTGCTGACAAATGGAGCCGCAAGCAGCTGATTATTATCGGCACGCTGTTTAAGCTGGCGGCATACCTTTTGTGGCTGTTTGCCGACGGGTTTTTTCTGTTTGCCGCAGGCTTTGTGCTGTGGGGGATTCAGATCGCGTTGTGCTCCGGCGCAACCGAGGCACTACTGTACGATGTGTTAGTAAAATACGGCCAGCAGGAACAGTACGAAAAGATCGCGGGCAGGGCGCGTTTTTACGGCGGGCTGGGGCTTGCGCTATCCATGCTGCTGGGCGGGTTTGCAGCAAGCTTTGGCTATGCGCTTGTTACGGTGCTTTCTATGGCGTCGGTGGGCGTCGCGTTTGCCGCCGCGCTGTTGTTTGAGCAGCCCGAAAAGGCGGAAAACCAGAGCGAGGGCGGTTTTCGGGAGTATCTGAGCGGGTTTTCTGGGGGGCTGCGGGCATGTAAGCAGAACAAAACGGTGCTCACACTGTTGTTGTTTGGCACACTTGTTGCCATAGCCCCCGGCATTTTGGAGGAATACGACCAGCTGTACGCAAGGCAGGCGCTCGAGGCGCGCCGCATCCTGCTGCCGCTCGGCTGGGTCGGTGTATGGGGCGCGGTGCGCACCGGCATCGAGGCACTGAGCGCGCGGTTTGCGTATCGGGTGAAACACCTGTTTGGCAGCGTGCGCCGCCTTGCGCTGCTTGGGCTTGCGGGGGGCTTCGCGCTTATGGTGTCCGCGTGGTTTTACTCGATGTGGCTGCTGCCGCTGTACCTGCTGTTTTATGCGCTGCTTTCGGTTGCGGCGGTACTTGCCGAAGGCAGCCTGCAGCGGGCGGTGCCCGATGGGCAGCGCGCCACCGTGCTGTCGCTTGCATCGCTTGCCGCGAACCTATACGCCATACTGCCCTACCTTGCGTTTTCGGCGGTCAGCGAGCCGCTGGGGCTGGGGGCGGGCTTTGTATTTATGGGCGGCTATACCGTCGCCACCGCGCTGCTGTTTCTTGCGGCAAAGCAGGGCGGTCTTAGTCGGCTGACGGAGGACGAACCCGCTTAGGGCGGTCAGCGAGCGAGAAAGCGATTGATGAGAAAGCCTGTGCATGTTCGGCGGCGTGAATACTGAACTTGATACGGAAAAAGCACCTCCGAAGTCGGGGGTGCTTCTTTCGTATCTATGGTATATTACTGCTGTCTCAATAAATCGGGGATATAATCGATGCTTGATATTCTGTACCCATTGTCTGTTTTTACTACTGTAAACTGACTTGTGTTAGTGTTTTCAAGCTCGATAAATGTTGCTTCATATAGATAGTTCCCATCATCTTTACCGGTTTGTGTAACGTTAAGATCTGCGATACTCCAACCAGTTGCCCCACCTGTCAGCGAACAATATAGTGTTCCGTCAACATCTACAAATTTGGTTGATAGTATCCACGTCAAAGCATCTCCGATAAACAGCTTGGCATAGTAATCTTGTAAATCTTGAAATGCTGCGGTGGTTTCATAATACATCGCGCCATCTATGCTTTTTTCTTCATAAATAATTGAAACATCATTGCCTAAAATCATGTTTACAACATCTTGTGGAGCTTCCGACGCCAACAACCTTATTTCTGCGGTTGCTTTTTCAAACAGTTCTTTAGTTGCCGCATCTGTAAGCTCTTCGCCGCCGGAAGTCGCGGGAGTTGCGGGTTCAATCGCTGCCGGGGAGCAGGCTGCAAACAACAATAAAACGAGCACCGAAATTAGTAATAATCTTAGTTTTTGCATTAAGAATACCTCAACTTTTTGCTGTTGCACTTATTTTGCATTATTGTACCATATATTCCTTAATTTATAAACCAAAATCCTCCACCTTGCAATGGTACAAAGTGCGATGTTTCATCTGTGCGCCGTGCTGCGCTGCCTTGGGTATACGGCAGTCAGGCAGTCGCTCGCTTCTCGTCGGGGGGCTGGGTCACCTTTTGTGGGCTGTGATGATTGCGAAGAATACACGGGCATGATATAATAACCGAGTATATACAGCCAACTAAAGCCACAGCTTACAGCAGGAGGAATGGTATTTGGGCCGCGACCGTGAGCATATTCGCAACTTTTGCATCATCGCGCACATCGACCACGGCAAGAGTACGCTTGCCGACCGCATACTAGAAAAAACCAGCGCCGTCGCGCAACGGGACATGAGCGAGCAGCTGCTTGACAACATGGATCTGGAGCGCGAGCGGGGCATTACGATTAAGGCGCGCGCCGTGCACCTTACTTATACCGCGCAAAACGGCGAGACCTATGAACTTAACCTAATAGACACCCCCGGACACGTGGACTTTAACTACGAGGTTTCGCGCTCCCTTGCCGCGTGCGAGGGCGCTATCCTGGTGGTGGACGCGTCCCAGGGCATTGAGGCGCAGACGCTTGCCAACACCTACCTCGCCATCGACCACGACTTGGAGGTGGTGCCGGTCATCAACAAGATCGACCTGCCCGCCGCCGACCCCGAGCGCGTGAGCAAGGAGATTGAGGACATCATCGGGCTGCCTGCCATGGACGCGCCCCGCATCTCGGCAAAGACGGGCATGAACATTGAGGAGGTGCTTGAGCGCGTTGTCGCCCAGATTCCCCCGCCCGAGGGTGACGATACCGCACCGCTGAAGGCGCTGATCTTTGACTCGGTGTACGACGCGTACAAGGGCGTTATCGTGTATGTGCGTATTATGCAGGGCACGGTGCGCGCGGGGCAGACCATTCGCATGATGGCGACGGGTGCTGAGTTTGACGTGGTGGAGGTGGGTGCGATGGGTCCCACCAGCCTTATTCCGTGCGCCGAGCTGTGCGCGGGCGACGTGGGCTACATCACCGCCAGCATCAAGAATGTAAAGGATACCCGCGTGGGCGATACCGTCACCGACGCGGACAACCCCGCCAAGGAGGCACTGCCCGGCTACCGCAAGGTAAACCCGATGGTGTTCTGCGGCATCTACCCCGCCGACGGCGCGCGTTACCCCGACCTGCGCGAGGCGTTGGAAAAGCTGCGTCTTAATGATGCTG
>JAEZDF010000029.1 GCA_023429685.1 Bacillota bacterium | reverse complement strand
GGGCAGGAGTTTAGCTCAATAAAATCAAGGTCGGTAAACTTCTCATCCTCCAGCGCCTCCAGCACCTCTATGACGTTCTCAATGCCGTCTGCGGCAAGGTAGTTCTCATTGAGCATCGCAGAAGCCTCACCGCCGCTTGATGCCCAGCTCATACCGATGCGTCCGGACGAGGAAAGCGTGTCTGGTTTATCGGCAACCTCCTTCATCAGGGGCAGCAGGCGAGTGTAGACCTCTTTTATCGCAACCACAGCGTCCACATTGCTTTTATCCATATCCAGTGGCATACGTACGGCGGTAACCTTAGCAGGGCAGGGCGAGATGAATATGACGGCGATCTCTTCCGGCGAAAGCCCCGTCTTTTTAACCGCTTCTTCACGTGCCATCCTTGCCGCAATCTCTATGGGTGCGTTGAGTTTAAGCAGATGATCAAGCAGCTGGGGAAAGCGCACGCGAATCAAACGAACAATCGTCGGGCAGGCGGAACTGATGACCGGCTTTTTTAGCTTATTCTCCTGCATCAAACGGCGCGTGGCATCCGACACAATCTCGGCTGCGCGCGAAACCTCAAAGACATCGTCAAACCCCATCTGTTTTAGTGCTGTCAGCAGGATGTCGATGTCGTCAAGGTTATTGAACTGTCCGTACAACGCAGGGGCGGGAAGCGCTATCTTGTATCTGGAGCTGCTCAGTATATCTAAGCTATCGTATTGAGGCAGTTTTGCGTGATGCGGGCATACCCGTACACACTCTCCGCAGTCAATACAGCGGTTGGAGATGATATATGCCTTGCCGTCCCGAACACGAATCGCCTCGGTTGGGCAGCGTTTGATGCAGTGTGTGCAGCCCTTACAGAGATCCGGGTCAAGGGTTACGGAATGAAAGAACTTTTCGGGCACGATAAATTCCCTCCGAACCAAACGAAACCAGACGGGATCCGTGCGTTATGTATACACAACCATGGTTACGGTTGTGCCTACGCCAACGGTGCTTTCAACCGTCATTTCGTCCGAGTATTTTTTCATGTTAGGTAAACCCATTCCGGCACCGAAGCCGAGGGTTCTTACGTTGTCGGGGGCAGTAGAATAACCCGCGCGCATTGCGAGCTCTATATCGGGGATGCCGGGGCCGGTATCCTTTAACACCATGTGAATACGGTCCTTGTGAACCTCTAAATCAATCCCTCCGCCATTTGCGTGAATTACCATGTTGATCTCGCCTTCATACATGGCGATAGCCGCCTTGCGGATGGAATCGGGGGAGATGCCAAGCTGTTTTAACAGCTTTTTCATGCTGCTGGATGCTTCTCCGGCACGGGTGAAATCATCGCCCGGTACCTCGTACCGCATACGTATCACATCTGGCATCAGTCGCTTCCTCCGCTCAGACCGTTATTATACAAAATACCGCAGGCAGTGAACATACGGTGACTGGTCTTTAATAGTACGATATGACGCTCCTTTGCAAGTTCAATCATACTTTCATCCGGTTCTTTGCCACGCACGAATACCACGCACACCATGTCCATCATATCCGCAGTGCGAACGACCTGGGGATTCACAAGCCCTGTTAAGAGCACCGACTGATCTTTGACGTAGGCAAGCACGTCGCTCATCATATCCGAGCCGCATGCGTTATGCACTTCATGCTGTACATGCTCCGCTCCGCAGATTACAGTGGCATCAAGTAATCGAATAATATCGGCAACCGTCATGAACCTCATCTCCATTCCTTTGGTGTACAAATACTAAAATGATAAACTGATACATAGTTTTATATAATTTCTATTATATCATCAGTACAACAAGCTTTCAACATAACCCTGTTAAATGATTGTCAAAATAAATAAAAATATGGTTCGAGGGGAGAGCGTCCCCAATCGGACGCCCTCCCCTCGAGCGCAGTGGATTATGCCGGATGTAATGAGCGTAGCGGGCTAACTAGCAGCCGCAACCGCCACAGTTGTTTCCGCAGCCACCGCAGTTGTTTCCGCAGCCGCCACCAAAACCATCGCCGCAGCAGCAGAAAACGATGACGAGAAGAATGATAATCCAGCTGCAATTATTTCCACCAAAACCACAACCACCCATAGTGTATTGCCTCCTTAAATTAACTTTCACCACATATTATGTGATGGTGGTAGTTGTGGTTACACAAAAATATATATTGTGCGTGAATTGATATTTTTACCCTTGACAGCGCAAACTAAAAATCAACGAAAACAAAAGAAAACAAGAGATAATCAGGGTAAAATGAAGATGATTTAATGTAAATCCAATAATTTGAGAACAGATTGACTTTAACTGACTTTGACTTTAATTGACCTTAATATATATAATAATGCTACCAAAGATCAGCGAAGGTCAAAGCGGGAGGTGGGCAGTTGAACCTATCCGATCTAATTACCCAATCGATTCTACAGATGCTTGAACAATATGGCGGCACAGCGGAGATACAGCGCAACGAGCTTGCCGGTCAGATTGGCTGTGTACCCAGTCAGGTTAGCTATGTGATTACCTCGCGGTTTACTCCCGAAAAGGGGTATTTGGTAGAGAGCAGGCGCGGTGGCGGGGGGTATATCCGAATTACGCGCGTGGCGCTGAACCCGCGAGAGATGGTGATTCACCTTATCAACGCAGTTGGAGATCATCTGGATGACGGCTCGTGTCGGGTAATTTTGAAAAACCTTGTTACCGACGGCGTTCTGGCAGACGAAACAGCGCAGATGTTTTATAGCGCGATGAGTTCTTCTGCGCTGCGCGATGTTCCTCAGCATCTTCGAGATAAGGTTAGGGCGTCCATTTTTAAAAATCTACTTTTAAACATTGTTTAATTTGGCACAAAAAGAAACATAAGATAAGGTGTGGTGAAAAAATGCTTTGTGAGCACTGCAAACAAAATCCCGCCACAACGCACATCCGTCAGATGATTAATGGTAAGACAAACGAATACTTGCTGTGCAACGAATGTGCATCAAAGCTTGGGGTAAGTGGCATGATTAGTCCGTTTGCCATGAGTATCGGTGACATGCTTGGTTCAATGCTTGGGCACATAGACCCTTCGCAGGGAGAACTGCCCGATGAACGGCGTTGTAAAGGCTGCGGCTCGACATTCTCAGATATCCGCAGCTCGGGAATGGCAGGTTGCGCAGAATGTTATACTACATTCTATGGGGAGTTTGTTCCGTCGCTCCAGCGCATACACGGACAAACCGAGCATAGCGGAAAGGTGCCGGTATCGGCGGGACCCAAATACCGCATGATGCGAGAGATTAAGACGCTGCAAAACGAGCTAAAGACCGCTGTGGAAGCGCAGGATTATGAACGCGCCTCGGTGCTGCGCGACCGCATCCGCGAGCTTCAGGCGAAGGAGGGTACGGGTGATGAATAAATGGTATCTTCAAACAAATAGTCAGGACGATGTCGCAGTTAGCACCCGTGTTCGTCTTGCGCGCAATCTGCGAGCCTACCCGTTTGAAGGGCGTATGACCAGCGAGCAAAAAAAGAAGATGCTTTTGGATGTAAAAACAATCCTTGAGAATGCCAATATAAAGAATCAGAACGGACTTCGCTTTATCGAGCTCGATAAGTTAACACGAGAGCAGACGATTTCGCTTGTGGAACGGCACCTGATTAGCCCCGCGTTTGCCCAAAATACCAAGGACGAAGGGCTCGTGCTTTCTGATGATGAGAGCATCGCCGTCATGCTCAACGAGGAGGATCACATCCGCATTCAGGCGCTCGGCACAGGTCTTTCGCTCAAAGAGACACTTGAGGCTGCAAACCAGCTGGACGATGTTTTTGACGCTTCTCTGCTGTACGCTTTTGACCAAAAACTCGGGTATTTAACCCACTGCCCTACAAACCTAGGCACCGGGCTGCGCGCATCGGTGATGCTGCATCTTCCGGCACTTGAGGCAAACGGCGTAATCGGGCGCATCTCACAGATGGTATCAAAGCTAGGGCTTACCATACGGGGCACCTACGGTGAAGGCACGCGTGTGAACGGATCGTTCTATCAGCTCTCAAACCAGGTTACGCTTGGTATCTCGGAGGAGGGCGCGATAGAAAACTTAGGCGCAATCGCTTCGCAGATTATTGCGCAGGAGCGCGCCGCGCGCAGCAGCGAGTCGGGTGATTATCTAGAAGATAAGGTATGGCGTGCATATGGCGTTCTCAGTTCGGCAAGACTGCTAAGCGGAGAAGAGTTTGTCGAGCTGATTTCGATGGTTCGCATGGGCGTATCGCTTGGAATCATCAAAGGGCTTGATCTGGCTCAGATTAACGCGCTGATTAACGAAACCGGGGCAGCTACCCTGATGGCAAACGCCGGGCGGTTGCTCAGCGATGCCGAACGGGACAAAATGCGTGCACAGCTTGTGCGCGAACGCCTTTATGACAACAATAATTAGTAACTAAAACAGACTTCCTATCGGCAGTAATTGTCTGCCGGCAGGTGACCGATTAGGCTATATAACGCATAGCCGGAAGGGCAGGGGACTGCAATGTATAAATTTTCAGGCTTTACAGCAAAAGCGAACGAGGCGCTTAACCTCGCCATCAGCTCGGCGGAAACGCTTGGGCATACCTACATCGGCACCGAGCACGTTTTAATGGGGCTTCTGCGTGAAGGCAGCGGGGTCGCTTCCATTGTGTTGTCGCAAAACGGTGTAACCTACGAAGAGATTGAACGAAAACTGATTGAAACGGTGGGTTCTGGCAGCAAAACCCGTCTTGCTCCCGCCGATTTTACCCCGCGTTGCAAGCGTATTTTAGAGCTTTCTATTGCCGAGGCAAAGATGCTTGGGCACGGCTATGTGGGTACCGAGCATATCTTAATGGCGATGCTTCACGAAGAGGACAGCTATGCCGTCCGCTTTTTGGGCGAGCTTTCGGTTGACCCAAAGGACTTGTACGATCAATGCGCAAAATCCCTTGGTGTGAACGAGGGTGGTACGACGATGTCATCCGGCGGTTCGCCCAAAGAAAGCAAACGCACGGGCAATACAAAAACCCCAACGCTGGATCAGTTCTCTACCGACCTTACGCAGAGAGCGCGAGACAATGCGCTAGACCCCGTGATTGGGCGCGAAACCGAGATCGAGCGCGTGATACAAATCCTTTCCCGCAGAACGAAGAACAACCCTTGCTTAATCGGTGAACCGGGCGTGGGTAAAACCGCGATTGCAGAGGGGCTTGCACAACAAATCGTGCTCGGAGAGATTCCAGAGACGCTTAAAAATAAACGTGTGGTCTCGGTTGATATCGGCGGAATGATTGCAGGCACCAAGTATCGCGGGGATTTTGAGGAACGCATTAAAAAGGCGCTTGAGGAGGTTCGCAATTCCGGCAACGTCGTACTGTTTATTGACGAGATGCACACCATTGTGGGCGCAGGTGCTGCCGAGGGTGCAGTGGATGCCGCAAATATACTAAAGCCGCTGCTCGCGCGCGGTGAGATTCAGGTTGTGGGCGCAACCACACTAGACGAGTACCGCAAGCATATCGAAACCGACGCGGCACTGGAACGTCGGTTCCAGCCTGTGACGGTCAACGAGCCGAGTGAGGACGAGGCGCTTCAGATTCTGTTCGGGCTGCGGGACAAGTATGAGGCGCACCACAAGGTCAAAATCACCGATGATGCGCTCAAAGCAGCCGTAACGTTGTCCTCCCGCTATATTCAGGACCGTTTTTTACCCGATAAGGCAATCGACCTAGTTGACGAGGCGGCATCCCGCATACGGTTAAAGCAGTTTACCACACCGCCCGACCTCAAGGAGCTTGAGGAAAAGCTTCGCATCCTAAACGAGGAGAAGGAAGCGGCGGTCAACGCGCAGGACTTTGAACTTGCCGCGAAGTTTCGCGATAATGAAAAAGAGATTAGGGCGCAGCTAGAGCGCCAGAAGAATGAGTGGAAGGACGAGAACGGACGCCATGCAGGTGTCGTATCCGAGCATACCATCGCGGAGATTGTTGCCGGCTGGACGGGCATTAACGTAAGCCGCCTGACCGAAGAGGAAAGCGAACGTCTGCTGAATATGGAAAACATCCTTCATCAGCGCGTCATTGGTCAAAACGAGGCGGTTTCGGCGGTTGCTCGCGCAATCCGTCGTGGCAGGGTAGGGCTTAAAGACCCCAAGCGTCCCGTCGGTTCGTTTATCTTTCTGGGTCCTACGGGTGTTGGTAAAACCGAGCTTTGCAAGGCGCTTGCCGAGGCGTTGTTCGGAGACGACGACGCGATGATTCGCCTTGACATGTCTGAGTATATGGAGAAGTTTACGGTTTCGCGCATGGTCGGTTCTCCCCCCGGTTATGTCGGGTTTGACGAGGGCGGTCAGCTCACCGAGAAGATTCGCCGTAAGCCCTATTCGGTAGTGCTGTTTGACGAGATGGAAAAGGCGCACCCCGATGTGTTTAATATCCTGCTCCAGATTCTTGAGGACGGCATCCTGACCGACAGCAAGGGCAGGCGCGTAGACTTTAAAAACACTGTTGTTATTATGACCAGCAATATCGGCGCGCGACTGATAACCGAAAAAACTAAGAACCTTGGCTTTTCTACGCAGGAAACACCCACACAGGACGAGGCGCGCATCCGCGACAATGTACTGGGCGAGCTGAAGAAGGCATTTCGTCCCGAATTCTTAAACCGAGTGGATGACATCATCGTGTTCCACAAGCTTACAAGCAACGAGATTAAGGACATAGCGTCCAATATGCTGAAAACCCTTGCGCTGCGTGTCGAAAAGCTCGGCATTACCGTTACATTTGACGAGAGTGCCGTGGAAAAGATTGCGTCGGTGGGCTACGACGATGTGTACGGTGCCCGTCCGCTGCGTAGGGCAATTACCACCCAGATAGAAGACCGCTTGTCCGAACAGATGCTCGAGGGCAAGGTCAAAGAAGGGGACCACATTGTGTGCAAGGCGTCGGAGGATGGCTTTGCATTTGTCAAACAGAACGAGCAGGCATCGGTGAACACATAGCTTTATTCAGCCTAAACACCCCCGTTTCAGTTGAAACGGGGGTGTCGTTGCGTTATTTCATTATGCTACTATACACTTTTTTCGAAGTATAGTAATAGTCACTGCCTATGCACGGCCCATTCCTCATATAAGATGGCGTAACGCAGTTCGTCATGCCACTCGCCGTTTTTGTATCGCGCCTTGCGGAATACACCTTCCTTTGTCATTCCCACCTTTTGCATTATCCGTTCGGACGCCTTGTTGTCGGCGTTACAGGAGGCGCTGATGCGGTGCAACCCCATGGTGCCGAAGTAGCCGTCGACCAGTGCGCCCGCCATCTCGCTGGCATAGCCTTTACCCCAGTGCTGCGGCAGCAGGAAATACCCAATCTCGCCGCACATCTTGTCGTGCCAGAATTCCATCACAATGTCGGCAAAGCCAACGAATTCACAGCTGGCTATTTCAAAAACCGCAAACATATAGGTGGGGCGGCTTTGGATTGGCAGCCTGTTTTGTGCTATAAGCTCGTCAAACTGCTTTTTCAACTTAGCTTCGTCATCGGTCTTGTCGTGATAGGCATATCCCATCACGTGTTCGTCCGAAAAAATCGAACGGTACAACGGGTAATCCTGCTCTGTCAGCTCCCGAAAGAAAAGACGATTGCTTGTCAATTGCATAGAGCCTCCCGTGTTGTCCGTATTGTGGAGCAATAAAGATAAACGTTAACAAAAATGATACATTCCTGACGAAATAATCACACAACTACGCGCTACCATATAATTAGAGGGTAAATAGCAACGAATCGGGTTATTCTTCCGCTTTTGCCACCATCATCTTGGCAGCCTTATAGATATCTCCGCAGCCAAGGGTGATAACCAAGTCGCCCTCCTGCGCGTTATTCATTACAAAGTCGGCAATCTCCCTGAAGGTGTCGAGCACCACGCAACCGGGAATCTTATTTGCAAGGTCACTCGAGTAGATCCCATAGGTGTTTATCTCGCGGGAGCCCATGATGGGGGAGAGCACAACCCGATCGGCGATGGATAACGCATCGGCAAAATCTTCAAGAAGCAAATGGGTGCGCGAAAAGGTAAAGGGTTGGAAAACCGCCCATACCATGTTGTAGCCCATCGACATAGCAGCGCGCAAGGTAACCGCGACCTCGGCGGGATGATGCGCGTAGTCGTCCGCGATTGTAATGCCGTTCACATGCCCCAGAATCTCAAAACGCCTGCCTGCGCCTTTAAAGTGCAGCAGCCCATCCGCTACCTGTTGAGCAGTGGCACCGGCATAAATGGCAGTAATTGCGGCCGCCATCGCGTTATAGATGTTATGCCTACCCGGCACATGCAGCACAATGCTTGTAATAAGCTCATTTCCGTGCATTAGATTAAAGGAGGTGTTGTACCGTTCGCGTCCGTCACTGTGTGTGATGTCTGCGGCATAGTAATCATTATCGGCGTTAAGCCCAAACGTAATAATCGTCTTATCCAGACCGTTAATCGCTTTGCGGGTGTTTGCGTCATCTCCGTTTGCTATAATGCACTTTGTCGCCATCCCGGCGAACCGCCGAAACGATTTGATAGCGCCTTCTATTGTACCAAAGTAATCGAGATGATCGTTATCAATATTTAATATAACAGCAACATCGGGTGACAGCTTTAAAAACGTATCGACAAACTCGCATGCCTCACACACCATCAGCTCGCTTTTACCCGCTCTGCCACTACCGCCAATCAGCGATAGCTTACCGCCAATTACGGCGGAGGGGTCAAGACCTGCCTCGAACAAGATCTGTGTCAGCATTGCAGAGGTAGTGGTCTTGCCGTGGGTGCCCGAAACACACAACGCGCTATCAAACCAGCGCGTTACTAATCCAAGCAGCTCGGAACGCTCTAAAACAGGAAGTCCGCTTTCTTTAGCGGCAACAAGCTCGGGGTTATCCGTCATGATGGCGGCGGAATACACAACCAAATCGGCGCCCATCAGGTTCTCGGGGCTGTGTCCCAGATGTACCTCTACACCCATATTACGTTCGGCGACAAGGGTATCTGTTTCGTTGTTGTCCGAGCCGCTGATGTGAAAGCCCTGTGCATGAAGAATCTGTACAAGAGGATACATGCCGGAGCCACCAACACCGATAAAATGAAGATGCTTTTTATTTGCGAGTATGCCGTTATCGGTTAATATCACACAAAGGTCCCCTTGCATAGTTTATTGTAGGAAAATAAAAATGAAAAACCCTGTGAAATTATCTCACATTTTTTTGTTTTGCGCAACGCTCGCGTACACTCAATATTATATTGCGTGGAAGCATTAAAATAAACACATTTTTAAATATTATGAAAAAAACCTGCCATAACCTGTATAAGTCGCCGATTGGTGACTGATAATAAATGCAGACCGAATCAAACGGGGCGGTATGTCCGCAAACGGCAGGATACGGTATTTTACATGATACAAGACATTGATATGGGAGGATATACAGTATGAACATCACAGAGATTAAGATACGCAGAATCTACAACGAGGGAAGACTGCGTGCGCTCGTATCGGTCACCATCGATTCCGACCTAGCCGTGCACGACATCAAGGTAATTGAAGGCCCCGAGCGTTTTTTTGTTGCAATGCCCAGCCG
>JAEZDF010000025.1 GCA_023429685.1 Bacillota bacterium | reverse complement strand
TTGATTATTATAAGGGGCTTATTGCGTTTCGGCGTGCCCATAAGGCGCTGCGCATCACTACGGCGGAAGATACCGCGCGGTTTATTCGGTTTTTATATACGCAGCCCGAAAACCGCCTGTGCTGCCGAATCGCAGCATCCGAGGTGGGCGACACCGCCCAGCGCATCGTGGTGATTGTAAACCCGACCGCCACCCCGTTTGAGTGCCGCTATGTGTCCGATGCCGAGGATGATACGCAGGGCTACTATGTGTACGCCGACGCCGAGCGTGCAGGGAATATACCGCTTTATCCCGTAATGGGTGAGACGGTTACCGTACCTGCTGTGTCTGCGCTGATACTTGTCAAAGAATAAAATGAAACGGCCACTCCTTTACAGGGGTGGCCGTTTGCTTTAATTGTGACGTCCGTATTGTTTTTAGACCTCATCCCAGGCCGATAAAAGCGAGGAACGCTTGCACAATCCCATCAGAGCTTTTCGATAGTCAACCATCGTATTCGCCGACAACAGCCGGAATTTCTGCGATGTCAACTCGAAACACCTTTGTTTTTACGCTTCTACCGCCAGTACGCTCAGAACGGCGTTTTGAATCGTCAGTCCGGGCGTAATGTCAATGATAGAGTTGGTAGAAAGCTCTATGGAATAGGTGTAGAAATCGGGTCTGACATTTGCATCAAAGAACTGGAACGCAAACGATTCCGCTTCGAGAACATCCACGAGGGTAGAGAAGGTGTAGGTTGCGCCTACGTTTGCATTGGTGCCGTCACTGGAGGTGCGGCGAATTTGGAAGTTCAGGGTAACGGAAATGCCCAGAGGCAGACAGACGATACCGGTGAAAGTAAGGAGGTTATTTGCGCTGGCCATGCCACGCGTGTCGATGGATGTGGATACGACGTTCAGAGGCTCTGCAAACAGCGTTGTGACAATGGGAAGAGGACCCGCACCGCCGCTGGATGCGTTGAGTTCAACCTGATCATGACGCCATGAATTTGAACTGCATCTCATTTGGTTTATACCACCTGTGTTTATATTTTTATTTTTACATCCTGTACTTTATCATATTCAACACCTCGACAAAATGTGCGCGCTGCACGGTTCATAGCATGTGTCTAATCATAGATTGCTACTAGGGTCTTGCCGAGCAAAGACTCTGCGTACGTAAATCTGTTTGCCGGTGTTAAGGTCGCTGACCGAGAGTACCTCCCACGTTCCATCCTTTTGCTGTACCAGGGTAGAATGCGCGTTTTGAGGATCAATAATCGCACGATATTGGGCGCGGATGTCTATCTTCTGCGAGATGTCCCCGCTATTGCAATCGATTTTGGTATGCTCCTGCAGGACGGCGAACGCTGCCTCAAAGTGTTGCTGTACTGGCAGTATCCCGCCCAGCAGAGGAAAGGTTCTTTGTAAAAACCCATGGCGTATGTAAAGCTTGCCCGGGTGGGTAGGGCATACAAAAAACGCAACATCGCTATCCTGTGTTAATGCGCGGCTGAGCCGGTTGACTGCCCGCTCTCCGTCTTTATCAAACTGATATACTGTATTGATGCGTCGGTTGTTTATGCCAACCGATAAAACTCCTTCATGGTAAACACTCTGCATAACAATGCCGTCTATCACGTAAACCCCTTCGAATGAAACCTCTGTTTTCCATCCGTCTGGGTCTTGTACAGTGGTGATAGTTACACCCGGTGGCAGCGAAATATCCGTTTCCAAATTCATTTTGCTTTGTGCGCCGGTTGATTTTTTGCGAATATTATGGCTCATGTTACGCACTCCTTTTATACTTTGTCGATGCAGACATACCCAAAGTATATTAGAATGCCTTAGTCAAATATGCCTTTGTAGCACACAATACCCCGTTTGACGATAAACCAACGCCTATGCAAAAAGACACAACAAAAAACCGCATCGTTCGATGCGGTTTGTGTATTTAAGTTTACGTTTATTGAGCCTTGCGGATAAGACCCATGGGGGTTTGCTCGTTGGTTTGCCCAAGAGGGTTATCCTTAAGCAGCTTAACAAGCCATGCCCGATCCATATCCTTCGCCGAGGTGCCCAGAATCTGCCCCTCAAGGTCGTTGATGTCAACAACGGTGGCGGGACAACCTAAGGTTTCGGATATCTCTCTGGCGACCTTATCGGGGTCGGCAGGTGCAAGCACCACATACTCGTTGTAAGGAGGCAGGGTGTAGCTGCATGGACCGTCGATTGAGCGGGCCTTAGAACCCGCTATTACATAAAACCAGCCGCGCTGACGAAACAACTTGCCCACAGCAGAAACAGCGGCGGCAAACAGAATGCGGATGGTGCCGCACTCCTGCAACGCCATCTCCATCGTCTCGGGAATGCCAAGACCGATGCCGTACGGGGTTTTTAATACAAAACGGCTCAAAAATGTCGCAAGCTTGCGCGGCTTAATGTCCTTCATGCGAATAGCACGCTTTTGGGTACACGCCACCGCCTTTTCGGAGACAAAGAAGATGTCGCCCGGTTGTACGTGTGGAAGCGCATACTTTGCCGCCACATCGCAGATGTTATCCTTATCGGTAATAATATGCGTTTTTATCGCGTAGCGAATATAGTCGACGCCGTCGACGCGAATGATACCGTTCTTCTCTTCGTTTACCAGGAGCTCGTCACTCATATCCGTTCCCGTCCCATCTTTATGCTAATCTTTGACTAAAAAGAGTCAATGTATCTCGCAGTCGGTCGCATAGCAACCAACAAATCGGTTGCATTACAACCAACAATCGGTTGCATAGTAACCAACAATCGGTTGCATAGTAACCAACAATCAGTATAGACCCAAAACGGTAAAAAAGCAATGCCTGCCCTGTCAAAAAAACGAGGACAGGCATGCCAAAATGTGAAATAGTCGCTTTACTTGCGGAAGGTTTTCTTGCCCGCGTAGATGGCGGCAGAGCCTAGATCTTCTTCTATGCGCAGCAGGCGGTTGTATTTTGCTACACGGTCACTGCGGCAGGGAGCACCGGTTTTAATCTGTCCTGCGTTGGTGGCAACGGCAATGTCGGCAATAAAGCTGTCCTCAGTCTCGCCGCTGCGGTGGGAGATAACGTTTGTATAGTCCGCCTTCTGTGCCATCAGCACAGCATCGAGCGCCTCAGAGAGCGTACCGATCTGGTTTACCTTAACCAGGATGGAGTTTGCCGCTCCCTCATCAATGCCCCTCTTCAGGCGCTTGACGTTGGTTACAAAAAGGTCGTCGCCCACCAGCTGCACCTTGCTTCCAAGGCGAGCGGTCAGCTTCTGCCAAGCCTCCCAGTCATCCTCGCCCACGCCGTCCTCAATTGATATGATGGGGTATTTCTCCACAAGGTCTGCCCAAAAATCAACGAGCTCGTCGGCGGTAAAGTTCGCGCCTTTTTTTGGCAGCTTGATCTTGCCGTCCTCATACCATTCGGAAGAAGCGGCGTCAATGGCAATCATAATGTCGTCTCCGCCCTTGTAGCCCGCGGCCTCTGTTGCCTCAAGTATCAGCTTAATGGCGTCTTCGTCGCTGGCAAGGTCTGGGGCAAAGCCGCCTTCGTCGCCCACTGCGGTTGCAAGCCCTTTCTTTTTAAGAAGCTTACCCAGCGCTGCGTAGATCTCGGCGCAACAGCGCAGCCCCTCTCGGAAGGAGGAAGCGCCTACCGGCATAATCATGAACTCCTGAATATCCACGTTGTTGGAGGCATGTGCGCCGCCGTTTAGGATGTTCATCATCGGCACCGGCATCATGCGTCCCTGCACCCCGCCCAAATAGCGGTAGAGCGGAATCCCAAGGCTGTCAGCCGCCGCGCGCGCGGTAGCCAGCGAAACGGCAAGCATTGCGTTTGCGCCGAGTTTTTTCTTATTCTCGGTGCCGTCAAGCGCAATCATGGCGTCGTCAATCTCACGGAGGCTGTCGATGCTCATGCCAAAAAGTGCCTTGTTAATGGCACCGTTGATGTTTGCAACCGCTTTAGTTACGCCCTTTCCACCGTACTTTTTGGCGTCGCCGTCGCGCAGCTCGTGCGCCTCAAAAATACCCGTGGATGCACCGCTTGGTACGCTCGCAATGGCGGTTGTGCCGTCACTCAGCGTCACCTGTGCCTCTACCGTCGGGTTTCCGCGTGAATCAAGAATCT
This sequence comes from Bacillota bacterium, assembly GCA_023429685.1. Taxonomy (GTDB): domain Bacteria; phylum Bacillota; class Clostridia; order Oscillospirales; family Ruminococcaceae; genus Acetanaerobacterium. The sequence goes on along the minus strand of JAEZDF010000025.1, from coordinate 4,540 downwards.
CGCGTCCGTGTACCTTTACAATGGTTGCCTTACTCATAACGTAATCGCTCCTTTGCTCATTAAAATCAATCTATATTTTTCACTGAATCAGCTAAATTATACCATTTTAAAACGTAGGTTGTGAATGGAAATGTGTAAAATACGCCAAACACAAACTTTATCGCATGAAAACACAACCGATTCAAACACTATAGATGTAGCTTGACACAGTGCGAAATTTATCGTATCGTGTTAAATAAGGGAATATAACAAGAACATTATGTCAACAAACTATAATCACAATTAAGGGGATAATGCGGTTTGAAATATAATATTTTAACAAAAACATCAATGATTGTATTCGCTCTTCTTATGTTAACCTCTTGCACCTATTCAATGCTAGATGGTGGATCGAGTGGCGTCTCTTCATCGGATGCAAACAGTACACCGTCCACCGCATCCGAGCTGCCGCCCACAACACCCAGCACGCCGGAGGTTGAATCTGCCCCGCCCGAGCTGCCCGACGCGCCCGTGCGCCCCGCAATCTCGGCGCAGTATGAGGACATCGCGGCGCTTGGCTCATCACAGATTCAGTGGGGACCGGGCAACCGACTTGACAAAGATGGCAGACCCGAAGAACCGGTGCGGCTGCAGGGCAAGTATGGCAAGTATGGCGCATACTTTATCGCGCCAATCAACGGGAAAACCTATTTAACCTTCGATGAGGGATACGAAAACGGCTACACCGCATCCATCCTTGATACACTCAAGGAAAAACGCGTGAGCGCGGTGTTCTTCATTACCTATCCGTATGCAAAGAGCAACCCGCAGCTGGTTCAGCGCATGATAGACGAGGGGCATATTGTGGGCAACCACAGCACCAAGCATCCGAACATGACAACCATCAGCTTAGACGAGTGTAAAACCGAGATTATGACATTGCACGATTATGTGCTGCAAAACTTCGGGTACGAGATGTGGCTGTTCCGCCCGCCGGAAGGCGCGTTCTCAGAGCAGACTCTGGCGCTAACCCATTCGCTGGGGTACCTGAACGTGCTGTGGAGCTTTGCGTACAAGGACTGGGATGTAAACAACCAGATGGGCTATGACGCGGCGCTTGCCGCAACCACCAAAGCGCCCCATTCGGGAGGTATCTATCTGCTGCACGCGGTATCCAAAGACAACGACGCGATACTTGGCGCGTTTATCGATGCAATCCGCGCAAAGGGCTATGAGTTCTCGGCGTTTGATTTAGCGGGGGAAAAGCAGGAACAGCAAGTGTCTGGGCCCGCGCAGGATGCGCAGATGGAAGATTAGTTGATCAAAAGGGGTGCGTGGGCATCCCTTTTTTTATTTAGTCAGATTAAAAACAATTATCATTCTTATTATAACATGATATTACCAAAAAGAAAACCATTAATAAGCTAAGTTTTAATGAATCTGGGGGATACAACTAATCGACACGAGATAATGCCATAGTACAAAAACGACCGTTCTGCCGAGAAATCGACCGGCAAAACGGTCGCTTCGTTTTTGTGTTGTACCGTGCTGGAATAGCAGTTATCCACTGGTCGTATTCGAGTTCAGCGTGTCACTGTAGTTAGTAGTAATCCCCAGGTCATTAATTTATACTAAGGATTTATCCTAACCGTAGCTATGATTTTATTCCCGGAATAGGCATGGTATCCTTGCCTTTACGTTAGGGTTGTAGTATAATGACGCAGTGAGTAGATGGAAATGTGTGACATTATTACGCAAAAATAACATAGACAGAGTTATATCGGAGGTTTATTATGAAACGAATCCTTAGTACAGTGTTGGCAATAGTATCGCTCCTTTCGTTGGTGAGCTGCCGCAACGACGAAGAGTCTGTATATTCTTACAAAGAATATTCAAGTCTTGCTCGGCTGGCAGATGGGATAATGGATTCTCAGTTATACTGTGGAATTGAACTGGTGGGTATGAACACTTCGCAATATTACATAGAAATAACACAAGAGCTCCAAAGCACAGCGTTTCAGATACTAACCGAGAGCGGTGCGCGATTTGAAGCGGGTATGCTGGATGACGGAAGCAGAGATTTGGTTGGGGATGCGATTGTTATACAACTATGGGATAAGGATGAGCGTCTTTCACCCGCTGGCGACCAGATTTGCTTTTGCGCCATTTTTGCGTTGGGACCCAATGACCCAATTGCACCAAACGCCACCTTTCTTACAGTGAACAACGAAGCGTATGAGAACGATGGATATGTTTACCCCGCCGACGTATACAGCCAATTATTTAAGCTCTTTTCTGATAACAAGAAGGAGATATACGCCAGTATTAAGGGCGAATACATTCGCATTCAACCCTCGCAGGCAGAAATCTATCCACGGTTGGGAGACATACTGGAATGCCAGGATGTATTGGTAAGCGGTCGTTACACCTATGATGATAACTCGCCCTATTCAGGATGGCAAGTGGAAACCTATGATATTACGACCGGGACTAAGCGCTATAGTTATGACAACAGGTCTGCCAATGCGTCCCCCATCTACCGCATGGGAAATTGGGATCCAACGTCCGGGTACGACTATCGGCTGGTACTCACGGATGGGGTATTGTACAAAAACAGCGCTGACGTGTCAAAGGAGAAGTTTGTCCCATTACCATCTTCCGTTAAGCCATTGGATATGGATGTAACAAGTCTTAGATGGTCTTATGATACGGACGAAAGCCATATCGTGTGGATTCAAGATAACGGCGTTAATCTTTGCGAAATTGACGGAACCAATGAAAGACATATCTTAAAAAACTCTGAGCTACCCGCTCTTTTTCCGGATTCGGAGGGCTACAACGGAACACTTTTTTACATTGCTCCGCATTTCATCTGCGGAGGACAGAAGGTCGTTGCGGCTGTATATTCCCATTCACAAGAGCAGGATATCGGAGTTGTGGTATATGATATTGATACCGGAGCAGTGACCTCCACGCATGCTTATTTTCCGCCCTGCTCCGCACAATATCCTGTTATCGACCGCTTTGTAGTATCCAGATCAATGGGTAGTCGAGACCAAATCCTGGATGCACAGGCAGGTGAAGTCAAGGATCTGCCTCAAATGCGACTGTCCCAATCGTATGACTATAAGACCTTCATCGTAATGGATTACCAATCTTTGGAACCGCGAAATGCACCAGCCTATGTGTGCGATATCGAAAACCCCAAGGATCGATCCCGACTGTTGCTTAGCGCAGGAAGCCCCGAAGCGTGGTTAAACCTTGCGAAGGTTACAGCGCATTATGCCGTATTCGATGTGATGGATTATGATGGAAGCTGGCTAGCGGTCGCAAAATACAGATGAGATGTTCAGTAGCTCAGCTTCCTCACACGAAATGATACCCAACGCAGCCAAGGTAAGTGGCAGTGTATGCAAGCATGTACTGTTTGTGACGGGTATAGACCAAAGAGGTCTACCCTAGTTTATTATAGTGATTAGTTATACATAGCAACTTCAGTCGATTTTCTATTAAAATCCGGGTTGGAACTTTGAAAACCTGAGCAAACATAAAATGCGCCTTGAACAAATCAAGACGCATTTTTTATCGTTGTAATTACTTTATTGCTTTAGCTCTTTCGTCTTTTGTTCGGAAAGGGTGCGCTCCAGCCATACGACACCGATGTCCAGCGCGTCAAACACGCCCGACTTTTCGCCGTGTTTGATAATACGCTGATTGCCGCCGTTATCAAACGAAACAAGGTTTACCGCCACACGGCTGGCAACCTCCGTGTCATCCACCGGTTTCGACTCTAAAACCTCCAGCTTTAGCATAAATTTTTCCTCGGCAAGGCCGTAATAGATGGTGTTGCCGCAGCGAACAAGCGGCTTGCCGTGGTACGTAAGGGTCTTGCCCTTCTGAGGGGCAGGTTTCTTTTCAGACATTGTAAAGTCCTCCTTCTCGTCCCGATTCAATATAAAATGGTCATAATACTCTTGTTTGTTACTGAATCCATTATGCGCTTAGCCAAACGCTCCTAAACCATTATAGCGCACACGGTATGGCGGTATCAGCCGAATAATAGAAAAAAGCGGCTCGTCAGAATCTCTCTTTCGAAGACCGCTTTACAAAAGATACCGCATCAAAGGGCGCGCTAGTCGTCGAGATACGACTTGACCAGAGCCTGCAAAAGTTCGTCGCGGTCAATGCGGCGAATCAGGCTGCGCGCGTTGTTGTGTGTGGTGATGTAGGTGGGGTCTTCAGAAAGAATGTAACCGACAATCTGGTTAATTGGGTTGTAGCCCTTTTGGCGCAACGCATCGTAGATTGTAGTCAGCGTCTTTTTCATCTCAACCTGTTTATCGTCATGAATGGAAAAGGAAATGGTCGGATCATTCACAATAAAAGCCTCCTTTACAAACACACATGCATGACAGTGGTTAGACTGGGCAAAACCGTAGTAGCCGAAAATGTTTGTTCGTTCTACCCTTTTCTATAGCATACACCAATTAGCAGAATATATCAATATTACGACTGCCCAAAAATTATGAACAATCTTTGAAATCGATTACAAAAAAAGGGC
>JAEZDF010000061.1 GCA_023429685.1 Bacillota bacterium | reverse complement strand
ACCGATATCCGGTTTGTTTTGTAGCGCGCATCGGTGACGCTGGAATAATACACGTTGTGCGCGATCTTCTCTCGGTTAAGCTTGCTTGACATATCTGTCCTCCGCACCATTTATCCTTAGTTGGGCGAAAGGCGACACCGTGCCGCCCTGCGCCGATTACCTGTAACAAAAACAATAACGATGGGTTTTTGGATATTAACGTAAACGGGTTTTCCATTTACTCACTAATCATTTTACCACACAAACACGAACAGTTCCATACCGCCGTATAAATTTAACAATGGCTTAATGATTTTACAACTGCGCTAACGCCTTAGTTTCACGTCATGCACCCCACCGTCAAGAGGGATGCTTATCGCACTCGGGGCGTCGGCGTGGTCGCTAGAGACACGCACGCGAACGGTGGTGCCAAAGAAGGTCAGGCGCATCGCAAAGCCGTCCCACGCCCCAGGGATGCGCGGCGCAAGCTCGAGTGTTTTTCCTCGCAAACGAATGCCGAGTAAATCCTCTACCACCGTACGGTAATACCAACCCGCAGCGCCCGTATAGATGCTCCACCCTCCCCTGCCATAGGCACAGGGGTTGGTATACACATCCGCCGCAAGGTAATACGGCTCAAGCTGATACATCTCGGCGGTGCGCTGCTCCTTGTACTTATTCGCTGGGTTAATAAGGCCGAGAAGCTCGTAGCCCTTATCGGTCATGCCCGCCTTGAGTAATGCCTGCGCAAGCCAGATGGCCGCATGGGTGTACTGTCCGCCGTTTTCGCGGATGCCGGGAGGATACGCCTTGACATACCCGGGGTTTTGCACGCCTTTGTTAAAGGACGGCGTAAACAGGCGGACAATTCCGTTTTCTGCGTCTACCAGATGGGTGCAGGCGTTTTCGAGCGCGGAGTTTACCCGCTCCTTATCTGGCATGCCTGCAAATACCGCAAAGCTCTGTGGCAGCGAATCGATGCGGCACTCGTCATTTTGTGCACTGCCCATCTTGGTGCCGTCGTCGTAAAACGCGCGCAAGTACCAGCCGCCGTCAAAACAGTGTTCGTCCACCGCACTGCGCAGCAGTGCGGCGTTGTCCTTTAGTCGCTGCGCCCGCGCCGCATCCCCGCGCTGGTCACATACCGTAGCAAAGCGGTCTAGCACCACCGAAAGAAACAGGGCAAGCCACACGCTTTCGCCCCTGCCGTCGGCACCCACCAGATTGTAGCCGTCGTTCCAGTCTCCGCTGCCCATTAGGGGCAATCCGTGCTCGCCAAGGCGCATGGCGTGGTCGATGGCGCGGCAACAGTGGTCATAGATGTCGCCCGTTTCGTCCGAGACAGACGGACCGAAGTACCGCTCGTGCTCCCCCGACGACAGCGCAGCACCCCCGAGATAGGGGATGCGCACATCGAGCAGCGACGTGTCGTTTGTCTTTTCAAGGTACTCACAGACGGTATAGGGTAGCCACAGCAAATCGTCGCTGTAGCGGGTTCTTACGCCGCGCATGCCGCCGCCCCGCTGGGGCAGACTGTGCCACCAGTGCAGCACATCCCCCTCTTTAAACTGCGCCCTTGCCGCACGCAGGATATGCCGCCGCGCGGGTTTGGGGTCAAGCAGCAGGCTTGCGCACACATCCTGAAGCTGGTCGCGAAAGCCCCATGCGCCGCCGCACTGATAGTAGCCGGTACGCCCCATAATGCGTGCGTGCTCGGTCTGGTGTGGTAACCATGTGTTCACCAGGTGGTTTAGCAGCCGGTCGGGGGTGTCTATCCAGATGTTGTTTTCGCGCTCCCGCCGCTGCGTGCTACCCCTTGCCTGTTTTACGCAGGCATCCTTATCCATACCATAGCTCAGAATAAACCTTACCGAATACCGCCCGCTCGGGGGAAGCTTGTACGGGTGAATCGCCGCGGCGCACGGGTCGTCGTTTGGATATGGCAGTTCAGGGGTAGCCTTGCCGCACAGAAACGCAGCCCGCTCGCAGTGGTAGAAGACGTCCTTCTTATCGCTACCCACCGCCATGCAGCCGCCCACCGCCGTGTTAAAGGGGTTTGTAAGCGTAAGCATGTGGCCGTGCATGCTTGGAATGAGATGACGCGCCGTACTGCGGTTGACGCCGAGTACCGGCTCGGTGTAGTAGCAGAGCTCGATGTCAATCACCTCCTTGGTGGTGTTTTGCAGGGTAACGTCGAGATACTTTGCGCATCCGTGCGGGGATATCGTAACCGAAACGGTTGAATGAATCTTACCGAAGGCTACCCTGCCCTCATACATCGCGTCGCGGGGCGAGAACGAGGCGAGCGCGCCGTTTACAAGGTCAAAGCGCATGCCGCCGGTATCGAGCACGAGCATCTCGCCTACGTTGTCGAGCGCAAGGTCGTTAAACCACGGCGTAAGCTTGTTCTCTCTGGCGTTGACCGCCCAGCTAAAGCCCAGTGCCTTATCGGACAGCAGCGTGCCAAAGGCGGGGTTTGACAGCACGTGGCACCACGGCGCACGGGGTGTACCCGTGACGTAAAACCGCTCGCGGGTAAACGCGCCGCCGATGATGCGATCCTCCCCCACAATGGTTAAACGCTCCTTCTCCGCCGGGGTGACAACGAGCGGCTGGTAGGCACGTGCCGGCTGCGGGTGACGCACCAGCGACTGCTCCACCACATGGCTAGCAGCGGCATACAGCTGGGTGCGTACCTTGCTGTCGCAAACCGCAAGGTTCACCGCGTGGATGCCTACCCTAGCACCCAAAAGATCCTCTGCCATGCACTCGTGTGCAAGGTCTGCGAGCGTCTGCCGTATTGTGTCGCCCTCCTGTTGCGCGTTGCTGTACAAAACCACAAGGTCAAAGAATACGTTGCACACCCTGAGCTTTTGAAGCAGCTTAATATAGCCCTCGCAACGCACCACGTCGTCGGAGTCGTGCACCTCTATGAGCACGATGGGGAAATCGCCCGAGATGCTAAGCCCCCAAAGCCCGTGGACGCCAAGCTCGTTTTTCAGTGCCGCTGCGATGCTCTCCTGTGTTTCGCGTCGTGGGTAAAACAGCTGTGGCAGAACACTTTGCCCAATGCAGTCCTCAAGCTTTGTCGTGGCAACAGGCGAGCGTGCCGCGCGGGCGGAGCCGATGGCGCCCCTGCGCCTGGCCGCAACGACGCGGGATACTGCGCCCTCTGGTGTATCATCCGCCGCTATGACAAACGCAAACTCCTTTTGGGCACCAGGTGCAATGTCGGTATGGGCGCGGATGGCGCACACGGCGTCGGGCACCCCCTCTCCGCCAAGAAACGGACGCTCAAACGCGTCGCCCAGCGACGCAATTCCATAGGGCAGCGACAACAGGTTATGCTTTACTGTTTCGTATTCAAACGGCGTTTCGTCCAAAAAGCCGATCGCCACGCTTACATCGCTTTCGCCCGGGCGGGTGCGCCTGCTGAAGATTAGACTGCTCGACGCACGGTCGTACACCGCCTGTAAAAACAGGCGGGTAAACGCGGGGTGCGCCTCCACATCCCGAAAGGGGGCAAGCGCCGGCTCAAAGTAGACGAGCACCTGTGCCTTCTCCTTTTTGGGGGAGTTGTTCTTTACGACACCGATATACTGGCAGACGGGCAGGTCGCTGTGAACGCACACCTGAAGCCCCGCCTCAACCTGCTCTTTAATCCCGTAATACTCCACACCCGAACCGAACAGCTTTGCCACATGTTTTGCTTTTGCATCATAAAAGGGCGCGGTGGTCGCACATACCGTTTGGTTTTGCATCTGCGCGACAAAATACACGCCGCAGGGCGCACGCAGCGGGTCGGTGGTACGTCGGGTGATGTCGATGCTGCCAAACGAGATATGCTGTGTGCCGACATCGCTAAGCACGGCGGTCAGCTCGCCGTTAGAAAGAATCTGGACATGCGTATTTTGGGGTGACACTTCGGTATACACCTCCTCGGTCGGGGTCTCGCGCCCATGGCGGGGCGCTTCTGCGCGGTCGGGCACGTCTTCAAAAATCAAGCTGCCCGCGGCAATCTTTTCCTCTAATAGCTCCTGTGCTGCCTTCATGGCACGGTCGGACATAAAGCGGAGCTGCATGCAGTTGTCGTGCACCGCATTGTTTACCGAAAGCAGGCTCATACCCACATGGTGCGCCATATAGCTGCGCACAATGCCCCGCTTGTATGCGCCCGTACGACGGTGGGTATAGTCGCACGCCTCATAAAAGCCCCATTTGCCCACCATACCAATCTTCTCAAGCTCGGCAAGGTTCTTTAACGCTGCATACGGGTCGTGCCCCATCGTCAAAAAGGTGGAATAGGGCGACACAACGTATTCATTATTAAGCCCTCGCATCAACCCAAGCTTTTGTACCCCGTGTGCCTTGTAGCGGTAGTTTAGCTGGTTGTCAAACGCGTAAAACCCGCTCTCTGAAACGCCCCATGGCAGCGACAGGCTACGCGCGCGCACCTTTTGGCAGTAGCTGCAAAAGCGTAGCGCCTCGTATAGCAGCGACCCCTCGTAAACGGGCAACAACAGGTGGGGCATAAAGTACTCAAACACGCTGCCTCCCCATGATATCGGTCCTGCAAAGGTACCTTGGCGCGCGAGTGTGCGGGCAAGCGCTCCCCAGTGCTTTTTGGGCACCTGCCCCGTTGCGATGGCAAAATAGCTCGCAAGGCGCGCTTCGCTCATCAAAAGGTCGTAATGGGAGTGAACCAGGCTCTGCTTTTCGCAGTCGTACCCCACCGAAAACAGTTTTTTGCGCTTGTTGTAAAACATCGTAAGGTCTGCTTCGTTAATCAGCGTGCTAATCTGCTGGGTGATTTTTGCTAGCTTTGCTTGGTCGGTGATATACTCCTTAATGCCCTCGCGCAGTGCGACAAGGCAGCACAAAAAGTTTGCGCTATCTACCGACGATACAAACGCGGGCTGCAATAGCGCAAGGGTGCGGGTATCGTACCAGTTATACAGGTTACCCTGGTACCGCTCCATACGCAGAATGGTGGTAAGGCTTCGCTGGATGCGCAGCGTCATCTCCTCGGTGGTGATAAAATGAAAATCACGCGCGGCAAGGGTGCACAGCAGCATCAGACCGATGTTGGTGGGAGACGTGCGGTGCGCCACCACATAGGTGGGCGCCTCCTGCACATTATCGGGCGGCAGGTAGTTTTCGCGTGCTATACAGGTCTTTTCGTAGTATCGCCACATCATCGCGGCGTAGGCGGTGAGCAAATCCTGCGTTTGTGCGTCAATCGTTCCTCCCTGGCTGCCCGTCTCTTTGGAGGAAGAGAACGCCACAAGGGGCGAGACTAAAAATAGGATGCCAAACAGCCTTAGTATACTCACAGGAGAAAGCAAAAGCACAATGCCCGAAACAACGCCGGGTAGTAGCCCCTTCAGCTGGGAGAAAAACCGCTTGCCACCGCGCTCCGCATCCGCCGCAGTTGTCCACTCCAGCAGCTTTTCGTGAGATACGGTCATGCGGTAGAGCGAACGGATGACCGCGTCCGCCGCCATAAAGGCATGCTTTGGTAAAAACACAAACGAAAAAAATGCCTGCGACACACTCTCGAGTGCAGCGGGTAGCACCTTGGAGTAGTACTCCCGCGAGAGCGCAAAGCCGCGGCTGGAGAATATCGCCGCCACCGCCGATAACAGCTGTGGTGCCGTCATGGTAAAAAAGCCCCCCAGAGCAAGCGAGTAGCTTAGCGGCGTATCGGCAAAAAAGGCGACCGCTATGCACAGGTAGGCTGCCACAGGGGTAAGCGCTCGACGAATATTATCAAACAATTTGTAGCGCGAAACGCCGCTAAGAACGTTGCGTTCCTTAACCCCACCGCGCGCAACGCTCCTAAAAACAAACGGCGCGTTCTGCACGTCGCCGCGAATCCACCGATGCTGGCGGGAAAAGAAGCTTGCCGCGTTTTGCGGAAAGCTTTCGGTCAGCTCCACATCCGACACATACGCGGTGCGCAGGTACTCACCCTCTAAGATATCGTGCGAAAGGATGACGCCCTCGTCAAAGCGCTGATCCATCACCTCAAAAAAGGCGCGCACGTCAATTAAACCCTTACCCGAAAAAACAGCACTACCGAACAGATCCTGATACAGGTTTGGGCAGACGGCGCCATACGCCGTAATGCCGCCGCACCCCGCCATCACCTTGCTAAAACCCGTTTTATACGCGGACGCAAGGCTTACGCTAATACGCGGAAGAAAGATGCCGTAGCCGCGCGTGACGACGCCCGTCTCTCTGGACACCTCCGCGCGGTTGAGGGGATGGATGGCAGCGCCCACCAGCTGGGCGACTGAGCCGAGCAAAAGCCCCGTATCGGCGTCCAGCGCAAGGATGTAACGGGTGCGGCGCAACGCATCCATATTGCCGCAAAACAGCTTTACGGGGATGCTCTGCCCCCGAATAAAGCGCACGAGCTGCGTGATAGCGCCGCGTTTTCGCTCCCACCCGCCGAACCGCTTGCTTGACTTATTATAGCTGCGCTTGCGCACGAGCAGGTAAAAGCAGTCCCCAAAGCGGGCGTTTAGGCGCGTAACAACCCCCTGTGCGGCGGTGAGCATTGCCATATCCTTTGGGTTGGTCGCTTCCTTGTCTTCTTTAAAGTCGGCTAGCACCATAAATCCGACGCCCTCACCCCCATTTGTGATAAACAGATTCTCAAGGTGCTTTTCGAGCGCGGGGGCATCCTCAGGGCGGGGCATCAGGGTGGATACGGTAACGAGCGTGTCTGCGCCGCTTGGCAGGTCGCGCTCCAGTGCGATGCGCGGTATGACCGTAGCGGGTACGCCGCGCATCGCAAACTGCTCGATAAGCGGGCGCACTATTTCCCAAAGAGGCAGGTACAACAGCAGCGCCGGCCAGATGCTTTGCAAAAACAGACCGATGGTCACGCTAAGAATAAGCGGTATTACGGCGGTAAGCATTAGAGCACAACGCCCCTTTGCCTGTGCCTTTTGATGTAGATCGTCCACCAAAAAGATGGGATGACCGATGTGTCGTTCTCGCGGGGTTTGCCCGTTTTGCACATACGCAAGCATATTTTTTGCCGCCTGCAACTCGGAGATGTCATTCGCCACGGCAATACGGGATATCTTAAAACGGTATAAATTTTTGCTCTCCTCATCCATATTCGGGTAGTCGCCCGACGGGTCTTGCTGCAAAACCCGCTCTACCGCGCTGCAGTTGTTAAAGATATCCTCAAAGCACAGGTCCCCGATGGCACGCAGCGAACAGATGCCGTATGCAAACAGGTCCTCGGCATCCTTGTCGGTTGCGTCCTGTTCGCACGCCTTGCGGCATACCGAAATGTATGCACATCGAAGCGCGGTGGGCACAAAGCACAGCTCCGCCACCGCAAGGGGGGTATCCCTCTGTATCTCGCACAAAAACTGCTCTAGGCTCTCACCAGTCAGCTCGGTGCGCTTTGCGACAAAAACAGAACTGACCAGATGATACACCACGGGTACCGAGCTGCTTTCCATGCACGGCAACGGGTTTTCGTGCCGAAGGGAGCGCACCACCGATCTTCCCTCCGCCTGAAGGGTGTAATAATTATCGTACAGCCACTGCCGCACACCTGAGCGAGTTTTTTCTCTGCTAACCTCGCGGTACAATGACCACAGAGTTTTTATCTCCTGAGCCGCCATCGTGCGCAGCGCAATCGGTTTTTTCATATACGGCTTTTGCGGAATCCTTGCCCTGTCTATCGGGTTGTTTGAATATCCTGTCTTCACGGCATCCGCTCCTTCGTCTTGCAATACGCATATTGTTGACGAAGCTTTGCCGAAAAATTCATGTTTACACAAGGCTTGCAGGGCATACTGTGTAAACCACAGACTGTTTTTGTTTGCCTAACAATTGTGTTATACTAGCTTTGGATTGACCACACCTTATTATTTTTTATTTGGATGGTATTTAGATGGAATCACAGCTTCAACCTATCGTTTCTTTGCTGCTTAACTGGTACGACGAAAATGCCCGCGTTCTGCCGTGGCGCAGCGTGCCCACGCCCTACCGCGTATGGGTGTCTGAGATTATGCTACAGCAGACGCGCGTTGAGGCGGTCATTCCGTATTTTGAGCGGTTTTTAAAAACGCTGCCCGACGTGCAGGCTCTTGCAAACGCGGAGGAAGCCATGTTGCTTAAGCTGTGGGAAGGGCTTGGCTACTACAGTCGCGCCAAAAACCTACAAAAGGCGGCGCGGATGATACAGACGACATACGGCGGCGTGATTCCGAATGACTTTAAAACACTCTGCTCCCTGCCCGGGCTGGGGGCATACTCCGCAGGGGCGGTGGCATCCATCGCGTTTGGGGTGCGGGTGCCCGCTGTGGATGGCAATGTGCTTCGAGTCATCAGCCGTTTAACCGCAAACAGCGGCGACATTACAAGTGTAGGCGTAAAGCGCGAGATCACCCGCCAGATTACCGATATCCTACCCGACACACGGGTGGGCGATTTTAACCAGTCGCTGATGGAGCTGGGGGCGACGGTCTGCCTGCCAAACGGCGCGCCGCGATGCGATATCTGCCCGTTAAGCGCGGTTTGCAGGGCATATCAGGAGGGGTTGACCGAACAAATCCCCGTAAAGAAGCCAAAAAAGGCGCGGGTAAAGGAAGACCGCACGGTGCTGGTTATCGTTTGCGACAACCGCCTTGCGGTAAGAAAACGCGCCGAACATGGTCTGCTGGCAGGATTGTGGGAGCTGCCAAACCTTGCGGGCACCCTGACACAGACGCAATGTTCGCAGGCTGTTCAAGAAATGGGGCTTACCCCCGTTTCCGTTTTGCCTTTGCCGGCTGCAAAGCATATCTTTACCCACATCGAGTGGCATATGATAGGGTATCTTGTGCGGGTAAACGATTGTGCACAGAACGGGTCTCTTTTGTTTATTTCAAGGCAGCAGCTTGAAAGCGAGTACACGATTCCAACCGCGTTTGCCGCGTATCTATTTCCAACCCTTGACTAGAACACAGTGAACCATAAAAATAGCCCCCGAAACATGGTACAATACAACCATAATTCGAGGGGCTAATATTAAATTGTTAACGACACAGCCGAGCGAATGTTGTAGTTAACCCAGCGGATCAACTGTTCTTTGGCAAAACATACCTGCCCTTAAATTGCAGATACTTCGTTTCGAAAAACTCGTTGTCGCCTCTGCGCATGCGCTCCACATAACCGTGAGTGTCAAAACCGACCTCTTTGGAGTGCAAAACCCAAAGCGCGACATTGGAGCAATGGTCTGAAATGCGCTCAAAGGTGTTTATGATGTCAGACAGCACAAATCCAAGCTCAATGGTACAGGTGCCTGTGCGCAGCCGCTTAATGTGACGCTTCTTTAGGCTCTCGTTTAGGTTGTCTATAACCTCTTCAAGTGGCTCTACGGTTTGCGCAAGCTCCGTATTCTCGGTTTCAAACGCCTCAAAGGTGATGGCTATAATCTCTTTTACCGCCTCTACAAAGATACGAATCTCGGTTTGGGCTTCTTTTGAAAAGGATAGTTTCTTATCGTGCATTTCTTTTGCCGCTTGCATTACGTTAACCGAATGGTCTGATATGCGTTCAAAATCTCCGATGCAATGCAACAGGATGGAAATCGTGCGGGAGTCCTTCTCGGACAGGTTTTTGCTGCTCAGTTTTACAAGATAGGTGCTTAGCTCGTCCTCAAACTTATCAACCTTGTCCTCCAAGGCAAGAACCTCTGCGGCGATGTCCCCGTCATACTTCTCAAGCAACCCCAGCGCCTTGTACATCGACTCTTTGGTTAGCCTTGCCATCTTTGAAGTGACGTTCCTGCACTGCTCGGTGGCAAAGGAGGTCTTATCCAAGAAACGCACATCGAGCAGCTGAAAGTCATCTGCGTTCTCCGCCTGCATTTCCAGGTTCTTTTCCGGCAGGGACAGATATGCCAGCTTTTCGAGCAGCTTGGCGAACGGCAGCAAGACAACCGTGCACGAGATGTTAAAGATGGTGTGTATAACGGCAACCCCTGCGGGGTTTAGTATGTCATTCAAGAACCCAAAGTTCATCAGGGCATTCAAACTGTAAAAACCCGCCATAAAGAGTACGGTTCCAATTAAGTTAAAGTACAGATGAATAAGCGCCGCCCTTTTGGCGTTTTTATTGGCTCCAATAGAGGATAATATCGCAGTAATGCATGTGCCGATGTTCTGTCCCATGATGATAGGCAGTGCCACCCCGACACTAATTGTGCCGGTCATGCAAAGCGCCTGCAAAACACCCACCGAGGCGGAGGAGCTTTGGATTACCGCCGTAAAAAGCGCACCAACAATCAGACCTAGAACCGGGTTTGCAAACATGGTGAGTATGTCTACAAATTCCGGTGTGTTTGCAAGGGGCTTTACCGCGGCACTCATAGTATCCATACCAAACATCAACACGCCAAATCCAATAAATATGGATCCTATGTTTTTATTGCGCTCGCTTTGAAAAAATAAGAGAAGCACTACACCTAAAAGCGCAAAGATTGGCGAAAAAGAATCGGGTTTTAATAGGCTGACAAAAAAATTGTCGCTCTGTATACCCGATAGGCTTAAAATCCACGATGTTACGGTTGTTCCGATGTTTGCGCCCATTATTACGCCAACCGCTTGACTTAGCTTCATGATGCCGGAGTTTACAAACCCCACAACCATGACGGTAGTTGCGGAGGACGACTGAATAACACCTGTGACAGCAGCACCAAGAAGCACCGCCTTAATCGGGTTGGACGTTAACCGCTCTAGCAGTTTTTCCAGCTTTCCTCCCGATGTTTTTTCTAACCCTGTACCCATTGTGTTCATGCCGAATAAAAACAAAGCCAGTCCACCGATTAGTTGCAGCAAGTTAGAGATTCCCATAACACTCTCCTCTAATAAAACGCTTGTTTTGATTATTTCACAATTATGATTATTATATCACACAATATACTGCCCGTGTATATTTTGCGTCATTTTCCTGCAAAAACCCAACGTAGAAGTTTTGGTGCAGTATTGTACCGTTTTTATAAACATTGTGTAACGTTTTTCACGTTACTAGATTAAACCAAAGTCTTTTGTCGCACTTTGTTATTTTTAACAAAATCGCATACAAACCTTGACTTTTACTATATGGATGGACTACAATTTAGCAAAGGATAAATTATTTTACATAAACCTAAACTAATAGGGAGACCATGATGAAAACATCAAAAATGACGGTAGACCCCGCACTTTCCATTGCCGAGATTGACGATCGGCTGTACGGTTCGTTTATTGAACACCTCGGTCGCGCGGTATACGATGGCATCTACCAGCCCGGTCACCCCAGCGCGGACAAAGACGGGTTTCGCACCGATACGATGGCGCTAGTAAAGGATTTAAGGGTACCTATTATCCGTTACCCCGGCGGCAATTTTGTGTCGAACTTTTATTGGGAAGACAGTGTTGGTCCCCTCGAAGCCAGAAAAAAGAGACTGGAGCTTGCGTGGAGAAGCCTTGAGCCCAACGCCGTTGGCATCAGCGAATTCTACAAATGGACACGCAAGGTGGATTCGCAGGTAATGATGGCGGTTAACCTCGGCACAAGGGGAATCGCGGACGCCTGCAACCTGCTTGAGTACTGCAACCACCCCTCCGGCAGCTATTACAGCGATCTGCGCATTAGCCACGGCGACAAGCTGCCCTACAACATTAAAACCTGGTGTTTGGGCAACGAGATGGATGGTCCCTGGCAGGTTGGCAACAAAACCGCGCAGGAGTACGGCAGAATAGCGGCGGAAACCGCCAAGGCGATGCGGCTTATCGACCCGTCTATCGAGCTTGTAAGCTGCGGAAGCTCCGGCGTGGATATGCCGACCTTCCCCGAATGGGAAGCGGAAACATTGATGCACACCTACGAGCATGTGGATTACATCTCGCTGCATCAATACTTCGGCAACAAAAACAACGACACCGAGGACTTCTTTGCCTGTACGCAAGATTTGGAGCGTTTTCTTCACACCGTTATCTCCACCTGCGACTATGTAAAAGCCAGAAAAAGAAGCAAAAAGACCTTAAACCTGAGCTTTGATGAGTGGAATGTGTGGTTCCATTCCAACGACGCAGATGCCGATACCATGAAAAACCGCCCCTGGCAGGTTGCCCCACCGCTATTGGAGGACATCTATACCTTCGAAGATGCGCTGGTTGTGGGACTTGTTTTGATTACCTTCTTAAAGTACAGCAATCGCGTTCGCATGGCGTGCCTTGCCCAGCTTGTGAACGTTATCGCGCCGATTATGACCGAGACAAACGGCACGGCATGGAAGCAAACTATCTACTACCCGTTCTTACACGCCTCTGTATACGGACGTGGTATCGCGTTACAGCCCATTTTAAACACAACAAAGCACGACACTAAGGGACACAGCGATGTAACCGACATCGAGGCGATTCCCGTTTACAACCCAGAGACCGAGGAGATTACCATCTTTGCCGTGAACCGCAGCTGCTCGGAGGACATCCTGCTCGAAACCGACTTGCGCGCCTTTGGCGGTTTGTCGATGATTGAGTGGATCTGCATGGAGGGCTTTGAGATGACTGCTTCCAACTCCGCAGCCGGTCAAAACGTCGCACCCAGCACCAGACAGGACAGCGAACTGGATGGCGGTGTACTGAAAACCGTTCTGCACAAGGCATCGTGGAACGTCATTCGCCTAAAACGCGCATAATACTAATCTTCGTTAGAAATGGCGACAAAAAATCTTCGCAAAACCGCATATATCAAAGCTTTTGCTCGATTTTTTGTACATTTCTTAAACAAAGATAAGTATATAACACATTGCCCTCACCGTTTTGGTGAGGGCAATGTATTATTGAGTTTATTGCGCGCTGTAGCTGACGCGCACGTTCATATTCTGGTTGTAGTTGCCAAACGACTCGCCGAATATCGTCAGCCCTCCTGCAGGCTTGGTGTCGTCGGTTACGGCTAGGCGGAATTTGATGTGATCCATTGAGCCGATGTTTAGATCCCCAATCGTTACATCGGATATCTGAAGCCCGTCGATGTAGGTACCGCTGTGGTTTACCACCAGCAGCTTGAGCAGACCGTACTGGTTAAAGTTTGAATACCACCAATCTGGAGTAAACGCGCCCTTTTTATCGCCAAAATCCCCCGGGCTTGTCCATGTGCCCAGAAAGACCCCGTTTAGGTAAAAGCGGATGTCCGAAGGCCAGATGTTGTTGACGCCCGGCGCTTCGGAGCTAAGCTCTGCTGAGATTGAAATTTGGCTAATTGAATGAAACGCGGGCACAAGGTTTGGTATCATGTACTCCACATACCCCTTGGTAAACCAAAGGATATCCGCCTCGTACCGATCGGTGTGGGAAAAATACCTGGGGTCGTCCACCTCGCCGATCAGCGCATTCTTTGTCGCGATTCCACAGGTGGGATACACGCTGTAATCGGAGAATCGACCGACCCGAAGCTGGGTTTCGTAGCTGTTTTTATACTCCTCACGCGAGGCAAACTCGATGATAACGCGATCGAGGTTAACCGAGCAAAGCTTTTGGTTGCCGTGCACACCCGGTCTGCTTTCAACGGCAAGAATCCCGCTCTCTTCCAGCTGCTTGATGTGGCTTGTTAACGCGCCGTTTGTTATACTAAGTGCAGACGCGATTTCATTCATGCTAAGCCGCTTACCGCCGAGCAAAAGCTTTACAATCTCTATGCGAATCTCTGAGCCCAGCGCTTTGAAGAGCTTTAGCCCTTCGTCCAGTGAATTGATATACACAGTTGGTACCTCCCGCGGGCGTTCAGAGTTTATAATGAATTGCCGTTTGTTTACACTTAGTATAAGGCGAATAAAACCCGCTGTCAACCAAGCGGCGAGCGCAACAACCAATTATTCACCCGCTCTCCCATCCACACTCAAAGCCTTGCCTTTGCGGCATGCGAGTGAAGTGCATTACCGTTTTGATAGGACGTGTTTTTACCATGATTTTAACGCAAAAGGATTTTAGTGCCCCCTCCTGCGCCTGCAAAAAAAGCCACCACACGACGATTAAACGCATTGTAATAGAACCGGGCTGTCTTGCCGGGCTTACGCAGACGCTCGGAGAGCTGGGTATTAGGGGTAAGGTTACGGCGGTGTATGACAGCAATACCGCTTTTGCGAAAAACCTTTCCCGCCCATCGGGCTGCGACGAGATTATTCTGCCTGCCGACAACCTGCACGCAGACGAGCACGGGGTTGAACTTTTGACAGAGCAGCTGCACAACACCAATGTGTTAGTGGCAATCGGCAGCGGTACGATTCACGACATCGTGCGGTACTGTGCGGGCAAACAGAATATCCCGTTCGTCTCCGCCCCCACCGCCGCGACGGTGGACGGCTTTGCGTCGAGCGTTGCCGCCATGACATGGGGCGGTATGAAAAAGACCATACCCGCGGCTGCCCCCGTTTTGATTCTTGCCGATTTGGACGTGATCTCCGCCGCCCCGATTCATCTGGCGTTAGCGGGTATCGGGGATATCTTGGGCAAGTATATCTGCCTTGCCGACTGGGAGATTGCGCACACACTGACCAGCGAGTATTACTGCCCCTATATCGCCGACCTGACCAGAAAAGCGGTGGGGCAGGTTGTGGCGGGTGCACAAAAGCTCGCCGCACAGGATAAAGATGCCTACAGTGACCTGATGTACGCGCTGATTCTTTCCGGCGTGGCGATGCAGCTTGCGGGGAACTCGCGTCCCGCCTCGGGTGCGGAGCACCATATCTCCCACCTACTCGAGATGAAGGTAGTCGGCGACTCTGACGCGATGCATGGAGAGAAGGTGGGTGCCGCCACCCCATTTTGCTGCGAAATATACCACAAGTTGGCAAGGCGCGAAGAACTATCGACCGCAGTGTCGGCATATACGCCGATAGACGAAGGTTGGGTGCGCCGGCAGTTCGGCGCGCTCGCAGACGGAATACTAGAGGAAAACCAGCCCGATTGCCTTGCGGAGGTAACCCCTGAAGCATTGATAGAAAACTGGCACAAGGTGCGCGCCATCCTAAATACCGTTCCATCGGGTGCAGAGCTTCGCGAGTTGCTTCACTCTTTAGGCGCAAAGGCTTCGCTCGAAGACATTGGGATAAGCGCCGAGATGTCCGAAACCCTTGTGACCCTATCGCCATACGTGAGAAACCGCTTAACCATGTTGCGCATCCTGCGCATGCTACCGTAAATAGGTGCTGTGGCAAAACAGGAAACCGTCATCTGAATAGAAAACGCGCCTTGAAATGGCTAGCTGCTAGCAAGCCAGATTAAGGCGCGTTTTTGTGCGTTATTCTTGCTAAGGCGTTTTACGGCAGCACGGCTTTGCGGTTGTGCTGCTTTTTATCATGCAACGAAGCTAAGGCTTCCCACGGTGCAGGCGAGCTCCGCTTGCATTACAGCATTGGTCCGACAATAGGCAGGATGGTGCAAGCCGCCAAAACGATGCATGACAGGATGAACAGGACAAAATTGGTGACTAGCGTTGCCTTCATCGTCTTTTCCGGCACATACTCCGTGCGAAGACGTCTGAGCGTCAGCCAACCGCACACACCAAACAGCAGCCCCAAAAGCAGTGAGATTAACCCGCCGGGACCGGTTGACGGGTCGGAAAACATGGCAAAGCTCGCTAGAAACAGCACGACCCCCACGATGACGTTGACAATAGCAAAGCCCTTTTGCCCTTTGGTTTTCATTGGTTTCCCTCCCTGATATGTAATAATTTACACCATTCTATCACACAAATCAGGCTGATAGGTGTGCAGGCTGCACACGCAGACAAATCGCAAAGGCAAGGACTGCTGATTAAATACCGTTATATAATCTGAGCACGGAACAAGCGGAAATCTGCAACAGTATTCTCGCAAAACATCCCTAGATAGGTGCCGGTAAAGCTCATGGTCTGGGTGCCTTCGGTACACAACCCCGCAACGCAGCCCCGCCCAAGCTCGATAAACTCGCCCCCATCCACACGGTAAAGAAACCGATAGTCCTTTCGGTCAGAGATTATCTGTAGCTCGACGCTTCCTGCGTACGAAATGGCATGAGACGCGGTAATGGTCAAGATGTCGTGTACCTGCTTGCGCAAACAGATGCGGTCTTGTCCGTCTTGTTTGGTTAGTAAGATGTCGTAATGGTAGCCTTCATTATAAAAAGCCGTGAGACCTGCGCATTGACGATCGTCTTTGCAAGGTGCAGACAAGGTAACCGTCGTAATCGTCTCAAACTCCCTTTGGCGCACCCCCAAAAACGTCGGGGATGCGCGGTGGCTTAACGTCATATCTGTTCCCGTCAAGCGCAGCACCTGTTCTTTTGCAAGCCTTTGATAGTTCTCTGCAACCGGATTTCGGATGTAGTTGTACTGACTGCTTGGTTCTTCGGAGGAAAAATCGTCGAAGAAGCTCCAGTCTGTTTGATACGCCTCAGATGGAAGCGGACCCTCCATGCTCAGTTCGAGTGAGCCCTCGTATCCGACAACCGGCCAGCCGTCCTTCGTCCATACCACGGGGGCGAGAAACGTCTCTCTCCCCAGATTGTGAAGCAGAACGCGGTTTTTCGGCGTCATAGTCTGACGTATGCCCAGACAAACCATCCACCAGTTGTGGTTGTGATCCTCAACAATATCGGCATGACCGGTGCATTGAATGTCATCCTTCATACGGTTGACATGGGACAGGATGGGGTTGTGCGGGCACTGCTCAAACGGACCGTATGGTGAGCTTGCGCGCATCATTGTTTCATAATGCCCATATTCCGTTCCGCCCTCTGCGAGCATCAGGTAATACTTACCCCACAGCTTATACATATGCGGACCTTCTGCGTACCGACCGCCGCAGCCCTTTGTAATGCAGACGGTCTCGGTCAGTTTTTCTCCCGTATCGGGGTTTATCTCGCTTAGATAGATGCCCTCCCGCTCGGGCTCAAACACCGCCGTGCAATAATATACCTTGCCGTCATCATCAAACAGCAAAGAGGGGTCGATGCCCTCTTGATCCACCCACACAGGCTCGGACCACTGCCCTAAGATATCATCGGAAGTAACGATGAAGTTTCCCCCGAAGGTAACATTTGTGGTTGTCATATAAAACCTGCCGTTGTGGCTACGAAGCGTCGGGGCATAGATGCCGCCGGAAGGGTGGCACTCACTGAGATTGAGCTGGCTTTCTCTGGTCAGGCAATACCCTTTCAGCGTCCAGTTGGCAAGATTTCGGCTGTGGTAGATGGGTACGCCCGGGAAAAATTCAAACGAGGAATTCATGATGTAGTAGTCCTCACCCACCCGGCATATGGTCGGGTCGGGATTATACCCCGGTATAATCGGGTTTTGATAGCGCATCGAATCGTCTCCTTACAGTTGTTTTTCGTATTATCCGTTCATAAAAAACACCGGCACAACCAAGCCACACAGTTCTTGAGCGCAGAAAAAATTGGGGTTGAAAAGCTACACCGCTTGCGCAGTAGTCACCCTGCCGACAACGCAGTGCGTTGGGACTGTATTAACAGTCGCAATCTATGCTGTCTTGATGTAAACCCCTTGGTTTTGTACCCCCTGTTTTTTTATAGCTAAATCATAGCACAGGTGTGTTTTGGAAACAATCGAAATGATACAAGCCAATGTGTTTGACACGAAAATAGGTGCGCATTCATACGCACGCAAAAATCGCCGGTCAAGATAACCGACGATTTTTCCAGCCCATCTGTTTGGGATAACGCTTAATCCTTGTTTTCGTAGGTATGGGTCTTTAAATTGAAAACGCCTTGCAGCCTCTTGTTCTGCGCCTTGTCAAGACCGGTGATTGCAAGCTCGTCGCCAGATAGCCAAAGATTCATATCCAAAAGATTGTACTCGTTGCCCTGAACCTGTTCGTATGTATCGTAGCTTTCCAGTAGGTTTCCCTCGGTATCGCATAAGCCGACTTTATAGGTTTGTTGCAAACGAAACGGATTGTAGCTTTGGGCTTGGTAAACATCAATCGGGTGCTCGGAGTACAGGATAATGAACGTCTTTTCTTCCGGGTCGCGACGGAAGGTGTAAATTTCCCGCGTTATTCCTTCCTCCCTCAACGAACCGAATGGCAGTGCAGACACAAAGCTGGGGGACGCAACCGCGGGGTCTGGGGAGAATATTTGGAAGCTATCCAGTGTTTGCACATAGATTTCTCCGTTTTTAAAGAAGCCCGCGTTCAGGTAGCCGCCATACATGCCAGCATAGGTAGACAAAAACCGCAAGGCTTGGGTCTGATTATCTTTAAGGACAATGTTGGAGTAAACAACGTCAAAGCGATTACATTTACTGGACTCGTAAAGGCTGTGCAGCCCATCGGAGGATTGCGCAATCGGCTCGTCTTCCAAATGTTGAGGGTTAATATTGTATTGAATACTTGCGCTGTTTTTTCTGAAATCCAGCGTGATAGACTGGTCAGTATGACTGCAGCTTACTGTAATTGTTTGTTTTGATGTATTTTTTGCAATCTCATATGAATCCCAACTATCGGTTTCGATATCCCAGCCAACAGTCTTGTTGATATTGGCATCATCAAACAGGAAGCCCTTACAGCCCGATTTGTAATCACAGTAAACCGCAAGCCCTTTTTTGTGGGGTTGTTGGCTCTTATAGCTAAGCACACTTACTTTGGGGTATCCATCCCAAACTCCAAAGATAAGTTTTGGGTTGAAAAAGAACTCTTTTTTATCCGTATTATAAAGGATATTACCCGTAAAAAGAAGATGTGTGTCTTCCATAGACAGAACCGAAAAATCAGCATCATAATTGAGGCAGGCTAGATTATCTTGGTTAAAATCGCCGCCGATAACCCGGAAGTCTGCCGTGCTGTAGTCTAATTCTTCAGTTTTAACGAGTTCCCCCGCAGAAGTAAAGTACGCAACGGTGTCTATGCCATTATTAATTAACGGCACAACGATGCCAGCCGTGTCATTTATCGCAACGCCCAATATGTAGTAATCATTTTCTTTAAAAGCCGATAAGTCCAGTTTCAGGGGTAACTCCTGCAACGTGTGCATGTCATAAAAGGTAATATTCTTTAAGTCACATACCGCAAAGGTATCACTGTCAATAATAGAGACACCACCCCAAGCCAACTCAGCACCGGAGTTCTCAGTGGGCATGCGATAATAGGCGGTGAAAGGGAGGCTCATGCTGTTACCGTTGTTGTCTGCAAAATACAAATTGAATGACAGCTTATTTTCCGCAACAGGCTTTACTCCCTTAGTGATTACTTGTACTCCAAGTTCGGATAATTTATTAACAGAGGTGTAAAGATAGTCCCAATTGGATAAATTGGCAGCGGCAGCCTCAATATGCGACAAATCCTGCTGCGCAACCGAAGATGCATCCTGCTCCGATACTCTAGGCAGTGGGGCATCGGCGGTACATGCGGTAAGTAAAGCCAAAATAGCTATGAATAGCAATAGTTGTTTCATACAGCAAAAAGCCTCCTCGGGTAAATAGTCTTAGCCTGCGAGTAAAAAATATATAATTATGGTAAATTATATCATAAGTCAAACAAAACGCAATACGGGTGCGCACAAAAACAGCCCGACCGCTTGGATCGGACTGTGTCTGTGTTGCTATTCTATTTTGCCATACCCTGCGCGGTCTGTTGTTGCTGGAAGCGGTATAGCTGCCACACAAGGTCGGCGGCGGCGGCGCGGGTTAGGGGCTCGTCGGGACGCGCATAGCCGTCGTACAGGCTTAGCATATCGGTTGCCGCAAGGTTAATATAGCTTTGCAGGCTCTCGGCAGGAATCTTCTCTAGGTCGCGGATGTGCAGCGCCTGCGCCTCTACATCCTGCATCCCCGTCGCGCGGCTGATAAGCTGTACCGCCTCGGCTCGGGTAATGGGTGTGTCGGGGTAAAACTCGCCCACCCCAATCAGCCCTAGCTGCTTTGCCGTGCGCAGGTAGGGCTTCAGCCACAGCGCAATATCCTTATCGTTTGGCAGGTCGGTGCTTACACAGGGGGTATGCACGTTTGCCGTATCCGCGGCGGCGAGCACCATCAGCATAAAGTCCGACTGGGTCATCTGTCGGTCGGGCTGAAATAGCAGCGAACCGCCAACCCGTTCCCCGCTGACGAGGTTGTTCTGCGCAAGCATCAGCGCACTGTAATGGGAGGGGTGAAGGCGCATGTCGCTAAAGCCGTCGCCCATCTTGTTTTGTTCAATGTTCACTGTAACGGTCGCCTGACGGGAGTAGTTGCCCGCGCTGTCGGTGGCAAGGACCGTAAAGCTATCCTCCCCCATCTCGTCCGCGAACGGGCGGTACACAAACGTGGCGTCGTAGACAGTCACCATGCCCTTGCCCGCTTCCTGCACCACGTTAAGGGTGATGGCATCGCCGTCCGGGTCGTACTGCTCGACATAGCCCCACACGGGGACGTTTTGCACCGTGTGAATCTCTTTGTCGTTGACGAGCGGTGGAAGGT
>JAEZDF010000009.1 GCA_023429685.1 Bacillota bacterium | reverse complement strand
AGGGTGTGTCGCTGCGCTTTCATCAAGCGAGCATGGGCAGGCTGACGGGCGGGCAGACCGACGTTGCGATTGACGACATCATCCAAAACCTGACCGTCAAGGCAACGTGGATGGCACAGTTTCTGCGCAGGCAGGAATATATTACGGTGAGCGACGACAATTCATGGTACAACAGCTACTACGACAACGACGGCAAAATGGTGGATGGCGACCACAAAAGCGGGGTGCGCATCTCGCTTGGCGGGCAGGCGTTCTCGCTGCTCTCGGGCGTTGCCACCGACGAGCAGGCGCACAGCATCATCGCATCGGTAGAGCGGTACTTATATGATGAGCAGGTGGGTGGCGTGCGCCAAAACACCGATTTCCACGAGCTAAAAACAAACCTTGGCAGAGTGTTTGCCTACGCCTACGGGCACAAGGAAAACGGTGCGATGTTATCGCATATGCATATGCTGTACACCTACGCGCTGTATGGGCGCGGGTTTGCGCACGAGGCGTATCGCCTGTGTGATGTGCTGTACCGCCACTGCTGCGACTTTAAAACGGCGCGCATATACCCGGGCGTGCCCGAGTATATTGCCCCAAGCGGACGCGGCATGTACCACTACCTGACCGGTGCTGCTAGCTGGATGATGATGACGGTACTCACCCAGATGTTTGGCGTGCGAGGGTATTTTGGGGATTTGGTGATCGAACCCAAGCTGCTGGGCAGGCAGTTTGACCAAGACGGACACGCCGGGGTATCGACCGTGTTTGCAAACAGGGAGCTACAAATTTTGTTTGTAAATGAGCAGAACAAGGACTTCGGGCAGTACCGCATCGACCGCGTAGTGCTCGGGGATGAGGAGCTTACCTGCGACGCCTTTGGCAGCGGTGTTGTCATCGAGCGCGACGTGCTCGACTCCCTGAGCGGTGCAAGGGTGCACCGCATGATGGTTTACCTACTGTAACAGCGTATCGCGTGCAGTACAAGATGAAGATTAAGCAGTACCAAATAGATAGGAAAAAGCCATGCGACACACATAACACAGTGTGGCATGGCTTTTCTTTTATTTTGTGCTACTATTCCTTGCTTGTTGCCGCAAGAACCGCCTGCAATATCAGGGTAATCACCACGGTGATTGGGAATACAACCCATAGAATGTGCCATAGACCGGTTGTAAAGCCCAGTATCAAAAACACCACGATTGCTAGTACCCACAGCGCGCTGTTCAAGGCGTTAAACACGCGGCGTTCTTTGGGCAAAGCCCAGTTATCCACATCATCGGGGTCTTTGTCCCGCTCCCTTTTCCATGCGGGCTTTGTCATGTTGTAATAGATGATGATTGCCGTGGCAAGCCCTGCGGTAAACAAGAACAGCCCGATACCGAGGAGGTCGCCGCCAAGACGCTCGCCCACAAAAAAGAAGATGGGGCTTAGGATATACAGAAATACCGAGCTTGCAACGAGCAGTGCCGAGCGGCGGCGATCGCGCTCGGTCTCTACGTGCTGCTCCTCGGCTTCTTTAACCAGCGACTGGCATAGCTCTGAAAGGTCGCCCACGCCTGATATCACTTCGTTGTATGCCTCTTCGGGGGTTTTGCCGCGCGAAATAAGGTCGTCGTACTTGTCGGTGAGGTCACCAAACAGCGACTCCTTAATCTCACTCGACTTCGCGTTTTTGGGAGCGTAAGAAAACGAGCGGTCGATAAAATGACGGATGTTTGTATGCATGTTGTCCTGCCTTTCTTGCCTTGTGTCGCGTTGCGACAAGGCGCATAACGTTAAGATGAGAAACAAATGCCAAACTTAAAGCGCTAGATTAACCGGTCTATCAGTTCTTTTGCGCTGTGCCACTCCTCGCGGCAGCGGGTAAGGTACCGCCTGCCTTCGGGGGTGATGGAGTAGTACCGGCGTCGCGCGCCGGTGGTTTCGTCCCCCCAATACGGCGAGATATAGCCGCTTTGCTCCAGCCGCCGAAACGCGGAGTAGAGCGTCGCTTCCTTTAGTTCATACATCCCGTCCGTTTTTTCGCCGATGGACTGGTTGATGCGGTAGCCGTAGCTATCCTGCTGTTCCAGGTGGCTTAGTATGATTGCCTCGGTATGTCCGCGGAGGATATCCGACGTAATAGACATGGGCTCCCTCCTTTACAAATACTATTATATGCACAGATACATCGCCTGTCAAGGTATATTAAAAAATATATTATATATATTTCTGAAAAGCCAATTAAATTATCATATCCAAAACAGCAAAAACAACCTAGAACATATATTTGTTTTTCCTATTGAAGAAAAATATGGTTTATGCTATAATCGTAAAATTGGAAAAAAGGGAGGAACACGCATGCGCGCTTTTTGGGAGGTTGTAAAGCTTGAGGTCAAGCAGGACATCCAGTATCCCTTTGGGTTTATGATCAGCGTTATCATTCAGCCGATCGTACTGCTGCTGAACATTGCGCTGTTTACAAGCCTGTACGGCTATAACGGGGAGGACATCATCAAGGGTTACGAAATGGGGCAGATGATATGGTATTTTACCGCGACGCACTTTATCTGGGTTTTTGTTTATAATTCGACCGACTATCGAATCTCGCAACGGGTGCTCTCGGGTGAGCTTGCGGTGGACCTGTTGCGCCCGATGCACATCTTTGTGTACGAGCTCGGCAACTCGGTGGGTCTGCGGCTGACAGCGCTGGTTACCGAGCTTGTGCCGGGTATTATCCTGTACTCGCTCATCTACTTTCCGTACTTTATGACCCCGGTGTCAATTCTGCGGTTTTGCTGCACAATCGTAATGGCGTTTATTCTAATGTATACCATTAACTTTTTAGCTGGACTGTTTGCGTTTATACTTAAGAGCAACGCGGCGGTGACGGGGCTAAAGTTCCTTGCAATGGGGCTGCTTGGCGGAAGCTATATCCCTTTGGATTTTTACCCTGCAAGCGTGCAGCGCGTGCTTGCGTTTTTGCCGTTTGAGTACATATTCTACTGGCCGATTCAGTTTTTTTTAAACACCGAACAGTCTTTACAGCCGGGGGTGTTTGTGCGCACCCTGGTCGTTCAGGGGGTGTGGTGCATTGCGCTGGTTGCACTGTGTTCACTTGCATGGCGGCGGGCATCGCGCCACTTCTGTGCGGTGGGATAACGAGATAGTTCGGGCACTAAGCCCCGGAAAGGACAAGGTTTTTCGCAATGAAAATAGGCAAAACCATAGAACTGTTTGCGTGGTACGCGCGCATTCGGTTGCAGCGCAACATGAGCTACCGCGCAGACTTTATTGTAGGGCTGATTATCTCGGTGTGTAACGCGGCGATAGGACCGTTGTTTCAGTTTTTGCTGTTTACCACCACCAAGGGCTACCCGGGCTGGTCGCTATATCAGGTAATGCTGTTTCAAGGTATGCTGTTGTTGTTTACGGGTATTCGCGGCATGCTGTTTGGCAACGTGTTTGGGAATGTAAGCACCATGGTTTGGCGCGGCGATTTTGACCGGCTTTTAATTCTGCCGCGCCGTCCGATTACGCTGCTGCTGTGCTCCGGCTTTGACGCGGGTAGCGTGGGGGTGCTGCTATCCGGCATCGTTTTGCTCGTCTATTCGGCAAATGTATTGGAGATTGTGGTTAACCCAATTCGTTTGGTGCTGGTGCTGCTGGGGCTAACCTGCGGTCTGATGCTGTACTGCGCGTTTTTGGTGGGCTACTGCATCCTGCTTGTGATGGTGACACGGAACAGCCGGGTGGAAGAGGTTATTATGGCAATGTTTAATTTTGCGGGCTATCCGGCGCAGATATTCCCCAAGGCGATTGGCACAGTGCTCAGTACCGTGCTGCCGTTTTTGGTGGTGGCGTACTTTCCGTCGCAGGTGCTGCTTGGGCGGGCGGACGCTGCGGTGGTGCCGGGCATGTTTGTGTGCTTCTTTGCGCTGATGGCTACTCTGTTTATATGGGAGCGCATGCTAAAACGGTACACCAGTGTTGGCGGGTAACAAAAACGACGCACGCAGGGCATGCGGACAAGTTGTGCACGAACACACAATATTTGGAAGCTGTAACGCACACAGAAATTTCCCGGGAAACATACTCGACTGCCGCAAAAAGTGGCGACAAATGCATGGTTTATTCTGTGTATTTCGGGCGTTTTACGCACTTAGTTGCTGACCAAATGGGGCACGCCCCTGCGGTGCATCGCGGTGGAATCGTATCAGATTGAGAGGATTGGTTTTACATATGACAAACGAAAATATTATAGAGGTAAGTCGCCTGTGCAGAACCTTTAAGGTGCCAAAACGTGAGAAGACGGGCATGCTTTCGTCGGTGAAGTCGCTATTCCACCGCGAGTTTGTAACGGTAAACGCCGTTAGCGAGGTGTCCTTCTCGGTGAAGAAGGGTGAAATACGCGGGCTGATCGGTCCCAACGGCGCGGGTAAGAGCACCACCATCAAGATCCTTTCTGGCATTCTGTACCCGTCGTCAGGCGAGGTTTCGGTAATGGGCTACAAGCCGTGGCTGGAGCGCAAGGAGTATGTTAAGCACATCGGCGTGCTGTTTGGGCAGCGCTCCCAGCTGGAGTGGGACCTGCCGCCCATCGATTCGTTCTACCTGCGCAAAAAGCTGTACGACATCCCAGACGACGTATACAAGCGCAACATCGACTACTTTCGCGACCTGCTGGATCTCGGGGGGATTATCACAAAGCCGGTGCGGCAGCTTTCGCTCGGCGAGCGCATGAAGTGCGAGTTTGTGTGCGCCGTACTGCACGAGCCACCGCTGGTGTTTTTGGACGAGCCGACCATCGGGCTTGACGTGGTGAGTAAGGAGACGGTGCGCAACTTCATTTCATCCATCAACCGCGATAAGGGCACGACGTTTATCCTTACCACCCACGACCTAAGCGACATCGAGAACCTGTGCGAGAACATCACCGTCATCAACAACGGTACCATTGTGTTTGATAACGGCATAGACAAGCTAAAGGAATACCTGCCCGCGCGCCGAATTGTAAAGGTGCAGTTTGACGAGCCTGTGGACTATGAAGCGGTGGCACCGTTTCATCCCATCTCGTTTGACCGCGTAAAGGCGGAGTTTGAGGTGGATATGCAAAACGGGGATGTAAAGACCGCGGTGTGCGACATCCTGCAAAGCCTACCGGTGGCGGACGTCAACATCGAAGGCGCAAATATCGAGGAGGTTATCCGCCACATCTATGCGGGGTGACATTATCACGGCAAAAAGATACTGAGATATGCTATAATAATGGCAGCGCAAGGTTAAACCGCTGCCATAGGGTAACCCTAACAGCACCGGCGGTTTTTGCCCCGGTGCTGTTTTATATTAAGATTTAGAAGGGCGGATTGTATTGTGAAACAGGAGATCTATCTTGCGGGCGGTTGTTTTTGGGGGCTGGAGCAGTACCTTAAAAATCTGCCCGGCGTATTTAAGACCGAGGTGGGCTACGCAAACGGCGCCACCGAGAACCCAAGCTACGAACAGGTGTGCCGCGAGAATACCGGGCATGCCGAAACGGTTCGCACGGGGTACGACGATGACATCATCAGCCTGCCCTTTTTGCTCGAGCGTTTTTTTGAGGTAATAGACCCAACGAGCTTAAACCGCCAAGGGGGCGACGTGGGCAGCCAGTACCGCACCGGCATCTACTATACCGCGGAGCAGGACAGGCAAACGGCGCAAGCGTCGCTGGATAAGCTACAGCAAAGGCACAAAAAGCGCATCGCCGTGGAGCTTTGCCCCTTAGCAAACTACTACCGCGCCGAGGAGTACCACCAGAGCTATTTGGAGAAAAACCCGGGCGGCTACTGCCATATTCCGCGCGCGCGGTTTGGCGAGGCAAGGGCGGCACACGACCCGAGCAAACGGTATGCGCGCCGCTCTGACGACGAGCTTAAGGCGGAACTGACCCCCGAGCAGTATGCAGTGACACGGCAAAACGCCACCGAGGCACCCTTTACGGGCGCGTATTATGCCGGGCACCGGTTGGGCATCTATGTGGACATCACCACCGGCGAGCCGCTGTTTGCGTCGAGCGAAAAGTTTGACTCCGGCTGCGGGTGGCCGAGCTTTGCCTGCCCCATCCCCGGTGCGTCGGTGATAGAGAAGACCGATACCACCCATGGTATGCTGCGAACCGAGGTGCGTAGCGGCATTGGCGACGCTCATCTCGGGCATGTGTTCGAGGACGGACCCGAGGAGCTGGGGGGTCTGCGCTACTGCATCAACAGCGCGTCGCTGCGGTTTATCCCCAAGGAGGAGATGGAAGCCGAGGGCTACGGGCATCTGCTTAAGCTTGCCGAATAAAAAACCTCGTCGGTTTCAAATTTACGGTTGGAGTGTTGCGAAATGATATACGAGTATAGGCTAAACACTAAGCCCGAGCAGCTGTGCGACATCACCGAGCAGGTGCTCGAGGCGGTACGGGCAAGCGGCGTGACCGACGGCATCTGTGTGGTGTACTGCCCCCACACCACCGCGGGCATTACGATCAACGAGAACGCCGACCCCGATGTAAGGCACGACCTGCTGCTCGGGCTTGCCCACGCGTTCCCCGATAGGGCGCAGTTTCTTCACGGGGAGGGCAACTCGGCGGCGCACCTGAAGGCAAGCTGTGTGGGGACACAGACGACGGTACTTATCAAAGACGGAACGCTCCTGCTGGGCAGGTGGCAGGGCATCTACTTCTGCGAGTTTGATGGTCCGCGCAGCCGCAGTTTTTTTGTGAAGGTAGTGGCGGGGTAGCGCACGGATGCGTCTTTTCTCACCCGAATACATCAATTAACGGCGCGCCCGATAAAAACGGACGCGCCGTTAATTTTTTATGAACAAATCATATAATTATAGTGGGACATTGACATGGTTCTATGTGTGTGTTACGATGGTGCGTATACAAAACCGTAATGAAAATGTCTCCCCCGTTTTGGATGTGCGGCACAACGCAGCCAGATGGGGAGCAAAGACCATCTTAGGCAAAGCCACGACGGTGAGTTTATCACTGTTGTTTTCGGTTATCTGTACTATGCAATACCAAAATAACTTATAATGTCTACGAAAAAATCTCCATAAAAGCCATAAACGCAAGCATTTATGAAGATTTTGTTCGGCCATTATTGAAGTTAATTAGCTATACTTAATCTACATAGTCAAATTCGAAGCCGTAGATATTCACGGTGTCGCCTTCGTTCACGCCCATCTCAACCAGGCGACCGATGATGCCCTTTTCCACCAGCATGCGTTGCAGATACTGAAGCGACTCGTAGTCATCCATGTTGCAGCTGTTTAGGATGCGAACAATCCACGGTGCATTCTCAACGTGGTATACGCCGTCTTTGACGTTAACGTCAAATGCGTACTCCAGCTCGGATGGGATGTCGGGCGCAAGCTCCGCCTCGTAGGTCTTTATGGGGGGCAGCTCTTTTAGCTGCGCTGCAATCTCGTATTTAAGCTCATCAATGCCCGTGTTCATCGCCGCCGAAATGGCAAACATAGGGTAGCCCTTTTGTGCGATGTAGTCGCGGAAAGAGGCAATCTGTTCCTCCGTAGCAAGGTCGCATTTGTTCGCAACAACTATCTGCGGACGCTTGGCAAGCTCGGCGTCGAAGTTTGCAAGTTCGTAGTTGATTTTTTCATAATCCTCTTTGGGGTCGCGCCCCTCAAAGCCCGATACATCCACGATGTGAACAATTAAGCGGCAGCGGTCGACATGGCGCAAAAAGTCATGCCCAAGACCCACGCCCTCGGATGCACCTTCGATTAACCCGGGGATGTCCGCCATGACAAAGGAGTTGCCCTCCGAAATGCGCACAACGCCGAGCACAGGAACCAGGGTGGTAAAGTGGTAGTTCGCAATCTCGGGCTTTGCGTTGCTCACAATCGAGATTAGCGTGGATTTTCCCACATTGGGAAAGCCGACAAGCCCCACGTCGGCAAGCAGCTTGAGCTCAAGCACAAGGTCAAGCGCCTCGCCCGGTAAACCTGCCTTCGCAAAACGCGGTATCTGGCGGGTTGGTGTCGCAAAATGCGAATTGCCCCAGCCACCCCTGCCGCCGCGCGCGATGACAACCGGCTCGTCGCCAGATATGTCCGCGATAACGCGTCCAGTAGAAGCATCCTTTACCAGCGTGCCCTTGGGCAGGCGCAGTACAAGGTCTTCTCCGCTTTTTCCGGTACAGCGCTTCGTTGAGCCCGGCGCGCCGCTCTGCGCAACGTAGTTCTTTTTATATTTAAAATCGATTAACGTGTTAAGGTTGTTGTCGGGGGCAAACACGATACTGCCGCCCTTGCCGCCGTCGCCGCCGTCGGGTCCTCCCGCCGCAACGTATTTTTCGCGGTGGAAGGACACAGCCCCGTTTCCGCCATCTCCCGCACGCACGCTAATTCTTGCTTTATCGATAAACATTGCAGCAAGCCCCCTGTTCTTGTATCGCTAACTAAACTTTATTAATGTCGAATAAAACGAGCAAAAGCTTGCATTTATGGCTTTTACGAAGGTTTATTCGGAGACATTATAAGTTAACTAGCGATATACTTAAAGTATGCCCCTCCCGTGATGCAAAAAAGACCAATCGGGCGAAACAGTCAAAAAATCCCGAGCGATGCGGCTCGGGATTTTTGCAAATCAAACACAGGCATCCCGGCAAAAGCCGAGACGCACAAAAACCATGGCGCAACAGATTATTGCTCGACTGCGTATACGCTAACCTTCTTGCGGTCTTTGCCCATACGCTCAAACTTCACTTTGCCGTTGGCTTTCGCGAACAGGGTATCGTCAGAGCCGATGCCCACATTCTCGCCGGGATGGATATGGGTGCCACGCTGGCGAACAAGGATGTTGCCCGCAAGTACAAACTGACCGTCTGCACGCTTTACGCCAAGACGCTTAGACTCGGAATCACGGCCGTTCTTGGTAGAGCCCATTCCCTTTTTATGCGCAAAAAACTGCATACTGATTTTAATCATAACGTTGACCATTCCTTTCCTATGGAAGATCGGGTAATTGTGTGGCTTTATTGCCGTAAGTTCAACCTTTTGATTGAAACGCACAAAACCTAACCTATTTATTATTTACTCGGTGATCACGATTATCGCGTTTTTGTATTCCTCGCTTAATAGGTTTAGATGGAGGTGCAGCGCGCCGATTAGCACGTTCACGCTCTCGTCCGGCTCGCCCTCGGGGAGTGTTACCCCGATGGTGTCACCATCTACCTGAACCTGTGCCTTCACGCCGGCAATCTCGGTAATGCCGTTTGCCGTAAGCTGTACCGCCGAGGAAACCGCGGCACATG
Organism: Bacillota bacterium; assembly: GCA_023429685.1. GTDB lineage: Bacteria > Bacillota > Clostridia > Oscillospirales > Ruminococcaceae > Acetanaerobacterium. The sequence continues at coordinate 553 of JAEZDF010000009.1, read as the reverse complement.
CAACATCAAAGCCATACTGCTCGCAGCCCGCGTGCCCCGATACCGTAAACAAGCGGTAGCCGCCGCTGTTTTTTGCAAACCTTGCAGTAATCATATCAAATTACCACCTTAAGCCTTTTGGGGGAAGGCGTCGTGCCAAACAAGCTTACGCGGTGATCGTCTCAATCTGCACCTTGGTGTAGGGCTGTCTGTGACCCATCTTGCGCTTCTCGCCCTTTTTCGCCTTGTAGGTAAACACAGTAATCTTCTTTGCTTTGCCGTTTTTAAGAACCTTAGCGGTTACGGTAGCACCTGCTACGGTGGGGTTGCCAAACTTAGCGCCGTTGTCGTCAGATACTGCGATAACCTTATCAAAGGTCACTGTTTCGTCAGCCGAAACAGTCAGCTTCTCAATGTAAAGCACATCGCCCTGAGCAACCTTGTACTGTTTTCCGCCGGTCTCAATAATTGCGTACATTAATGGAGGCACCTGCCTTTTTTATTAAACTCGCTGCCGTCAGGCGGGGTAAACCCGCTTAAAAGCCCGCAGCATGCGGCATTAAACATATTATCA
>JAEZDF010000157.1 GCA_023429685.1 Bacillota bacterium | reverse complement strand
CCCGCGAAACAATCGCAGGGCGCTCTTTTTTGCTATGGAGCTAGTAGTCGGACTCGAACCGACGACCTGCGCATTACGAATGCGCTGCTCTACCAACTGAGCCATACTAGCAGCTTTTGTGCGGGTGTTTTTTAGACCCGCACAAACTATTATATCAATTTTTCAGCTAAGGTCAAGAGGTTTTTCAAGTAAAACGGGCTTTTCTGTACTCTATGTAGCGGTAATCGGGTTATAGGGTGTTCTGCTGGCTCTGCACCATCTTGTACAAAAACGCAACGTGCTCGGCGTGTACAAAGCCGTATTTGCGGTAGAACTCAATGGCGGGCATATAGCGGTTTGTCAGCAAAGTGAAGCCCGCAAGACCCTTTGTGTGAATATAGCCCTCTATGTGCTTGAGCAGTGCCTGCCCGTAGCCCTTGCGTTGGTATGCGGGGTTAATAAAAAAATCATCCACAAACAATTCGTCGGCTGTCCACCATGTTTTTTCGTGGCAGAATGCGGCACCCACCATCTGCTCCCCTTCAAACAGCGCAAAGCCGACAAAGCGAGGGTTCTCGGCGAATTCGGTTAGATAGCGGTGCGCAGGTTCTGGCGACCACTGCTCGTTCCACGGCGCGCCGTTGTACGCGCGCATGAGCAGGGCAACACTTGCCGGGATGTCCTGAAGGGTCAGCTTTTTAATCTCCATTACACTTCTCCTTTACCGCCTTACTACAGCGCATAGTGGATATATCACTGTATCATTCAACTGTCTGGTATTCGCATGATAATTCTCTTATTGTGGCTGTTCGGACTAGCAGAATTCTCGTGAGGGTAATCGCGTTTGCGGCATGACTTGCCATCCCCTTCCTAGTCATAGCGGCTGTTCCCATGCCTTGGCACGATCCACCGCGCGGTTCCATCCGGCAAGGAGCTTCAGGCGGGTGGCTTCGTCCATATTGGGGGTGTACACGCGGTCAAGTGTCCAATTGTGGCGGATCTCGTCGATATCCCTCCACAGCCCGGCGGCAAGACCTGCAAGGTATGCCGCACCCAGCGCGGTGGTCTCGCGTATCATCGGGCGGCGGATGTTCTTGTTCATGATGTCCGCCTGAAACTGCATCAAAAAGTTGTTGGCACTTGCCCCGCCGTCTACACGCAGCTCGGTGATGTCGATGCCGGTATCAGACGAGATTGCGTCCACCAGGTCGCGGGTTTGGTAGGCAATCGACTCAAGCGCCGCGCGGATGATGTGGTTGCGCCCCGTGCCGCGGGTAAGCCCTATAATCGCGCCGCGCGCATACATATCCCAGTGCGGTGCGCCCATGCCGGTAAACGCGGGCACAACATAAACGCCGCCGTTGTCCTGCACCTTGCCCGCGAAGTACTCGCTGTCGGACGATTCGGTTATCAGGCGCAGCTCGTCGCGCAGCCACTGGATGACCGCGCCGCCCACAAACACGCTGCCCTCTATCGCGTAGCGCACCGTATCGTCCGCGCTGGCGGCAATGGTGGTTAGCATGCCGTGCTTGCTCTCGTAGGGGGTGTCCCCCGTATTCATTAACATAAAGCAGCCAGTGCCGTAGGTATTCTTTATTCCACCGCACTCAAAGCAGGTTTGCCCGAACAGCGCCGCCTGCTGGTCGCCCGCGATACCCGCGATGGGCACGTTGCAGCCCTGCAGGTTTGCATAGCCGAACACCCCGCTGGAACGGCGCACCTCCGGCAGCATACAGGCGGGGATGTTTAGCTCATCGAGTATCGTTTGATCCCACCGCAGCTCGTGGATGTTGTACATCATGGTGCGGGAAGCGTTGGTGAAATCGGTGGCGTGCACGGTGCCGCTTGTCAGCTTCCACAGCAGCCAAGTATCCACCGTACCGAACAACAGCTCGCCGCGCTGCGCCCGCGCCCTTGCGTCGGGCACCTCATTTAGCAGCCATGCAAGCTTGGTTGCGCTGAAGTATGCATCGGGCATGAGCCCGGTGCTCTTTTTTATGTAGTCGCCAAGACCTTGTTTCACCAAATCAGTGCACATCTGCGCGGTGCGACGGCACTGCCAAACAATCGCGTTGTGAATGGGTCGCCCGGTTGCTTTATCCCATACGATGGTGGTTTCGCGCTGATTGGTGATGCCGATGGCGGCAACCTCTTGCGGTGCAATTCCGCTTCTTGCAAGCACCTCGACAAGTACGCTGTACTGCGAGGAGTAGATCTCCAGCGGGTCGTGCTCTACCCAGCCGGGTTTCGGATAGTACTGGGTAAATTCCTTTTGTGCCATGTTGATGATGTTTTGCTGTTTGTCAAACACAATGGCGCGGGAGCTGGTGGTTCCCTGATCAAGTGCAATCACATAGCGTTTTTCCGGCATGGCGTTTTCATCCTCCCGCAAAGCTTTGTTACCCTTATTATAGCCACTCTCTTACTGTTTCGCAATGTAAAACCGCCGCGAAACAAGCACTACATATTTCGGCGGGTGATGGTGAATCCTAATCCGCAGAGGTGATTATGGTGAGCATGATACAAAACACGGAGTCTTTGTGGTCAAAGAGCGTAACGATACAACCTCGTGCGCCGTTGCACGGTGACATAGAGGCGGACGTCGCCGTGATTGGCGCGGGACTTGCCGGGGTGTTGACGGCGTATTTCTTGCAGCAAAAAGGGCTTAACACCGTCGTGCTGGAGGCCTCGCGCATTGGCAGCGGTCAGACCCGAAATACCACTGCGAAGATAACCGCACAGCACGGTCTGATGTATCCCAAACTGATTAAGGACTTCGGCATGGAAAAGGCAAAGCAATACGCGATGGCAAACCAGCGGGCGATTGCGTGGTTTGAAGAGCTCGTAAACAGCCTAAACATCCAGTGCGAGTTTGAGCGGCGCGCAAGCTACCTGTATTCCATAAATAATGAACAGGCGTTGCTGGAAGAAACACAGGCAGCAGCCGAGCTTGGGTTGGACGCGCAGTATGTGACGCAGCTTGACCTCCCCATCAAGGTACAGGGTGCTGTACGCTTTTCTAATCAGGCGCAGTTTCATCCGCTGCGGTTCTTAAAAGCGGTAGCGGACAAGCTGACCATATATGAACAGACACAGGTAACCGACATCAAAGAGCACAGCCTATTATGTGAAAACGGCAGTGTACACGCTAGGCACATTGTTATGGCGACACACTACCCGTTCATTAACACACCGGGCTACTACTTTATGCGCATGCATCAGGAGCGCTCTTATGCCATCGCCCTTGAAAACGTACCGCTACCCGAAGGGATGTATTACGGCATAGACGCAGGCGCTCTTTCGTTGCGTACCAGCGGCAGTACACTAATTGTAGGGGGAGCAAATCACCGCACGGGCGAGGCACATCTCGGCAATCAATACGATCTACTGCGCACCGAGGCAAGGCGGTGGTATCCTGGCGGCATTGAGATTGCCGCGTGGTCGGCGCAGGACTGCATCCCGATTGACGGGGTGCCCTACATCGGAAGGTTCTCGGCGGCAACGCCCGACCTGTATGTGGCGACCGGCTTTAAAAAATGGGGCATGACAAGCTCGATGATAGCGGCAAGGCTGCTTAGTGATGCCATCACAGGGCAGGAAAACCCGTATGCGGAGGTGTTTTGCCCGCAGCGGTTTGTGCTGTCTGCCTCAGCAAAACAGCTTGCAACGGAGGGCGTACAGTCGGTTAAGGGGCTTGCGGCAGAGTTTTTGAGTATACCCAGTACGCATACAAGTGCCCTGCCAAACGGTCACGGTGGCATTGTGGAGTATGAGGGACACAAGATGGGGGTGTACAAAGACGAAAACGGGCAGGTTCATGTGGTGAGTACCCGCTGCCCGCATCTCGGATGTCAGCTCGAATGGAACCCCGCCGAGCGAAGCTGGGACTGCCCCTGCCACGGCTCACGGTTTGATTACACCGGCAAACTGATTGATAATCCGGCACTGGGAGGGTTAAAGCATGAATAAGCAGGAGCGCAAACCGTACTTTGAGGGCTGGTATTATAAGCATCAGAATGCAGGCAAAACGGTGGCAGTCATCCCGGCAATTCATCGCAGCCAAAGCGGGCAGACTACCGCGTCCATTCAGCTGATATGGGATGCTGGGTCGGCAAACGCCACCTATCTTCACAGCCCGATTCTAAAGGTGCGTGAGGGGCTTGGGCTGCGCATTGGTGCAAGTGTGTTCACCGATCAGGGGATTGTTCTTGATATTGACCAAGGGGGGCTTACGGCAACCGGTGAGATTCGTTATGGCGCGCTGAAACCACCCCGCGGCGACATTATGGGACCGGTGCGGTACATCCCAAACCTTGAGTGTCGACATGGTATAATAAGCTATCTGCACGAGCTAAGTGGTTATCTTGAAATCGCGGGCGAGACCTTTATCTTTGACGGCGGTCTCGGCTATATCGAAACGGATAGCGGCAGCTCGTTCCCCGAAAACTACGTCTGGACACAGTGCAACAGCTTTGACGGCGAGGAGGTATGCGTGATGGCAAGCATTGCTGACATTAAGCTTGCCCGTTACACCGTGCGCGGCACCGTATGCTGCGTCTACCATCACGGCAGGGAGTATCGCCTTGCCACCTATCTGGGTGCGGCGATTATTAAATGTACGCCGTCTGAGCTGATTGTATCGCAGGGGCGTACCGTTTTGCAGATAAACCGCATAACAGAGTGCCCGCGTGCCCTTAATGCCCCCTCAGGAGGCGCAATGTCCCGAACGGTTCACGAAAGCGTGGCGTGTACGGTGCGTTACCGTATGTACCGCGCGGGCGAAAGGGTGTTTGACTTGACGAGCAGCCACGCTGGGTTTGAGTATGCCACACAGGGGGATTCTCGGCCAACAGAGGAACAAGGCGAGAACGAATAATAGGACTAGCACAAAACAATCGCGCCGGTTCATAAAACACGGCTTATGAACCGGCGATTTTCATTTATGCGCTAACCTTTAGTATTTGAATTGAGGCGTTGGAATTTATCTGAGTTCCCCCTGCTAAGGTTTGTAACGTAACAGCTGCAGCGCTGGTGTGATTGCGTAAAGTTAGAACATCACCTGCTGCGGCAGTTATAATCACCATGCCCGGGTTGGGTTGGGTACCGGCCCCTGAGCCATATACGGCACCGGGCACGGGAGCCCCATTCTGGTAAAGGGTGAACTGGTTTGGCTCTACGCCCGCAGCATTAAACCAAACTGCGTAATCGCCAGCAGTGCCCAATGATATTGTTGATGTCCCGGGGGCATGGGCAATGGTACCAACAATTACTCCATTTGTGCTAAAAAGGATATCAGCCTCTAACGCTACAACCTGCGCATCCAAGTTGTAAATATAGGCATATTCCGCTAAACCATTCGTGCCCGCTGGACCTGTTGCGCCGACCGCTCCTGCCGGACCTGTCGTACCTTCTGGACCTATTGCGCCGACCGCTCCTGCCGGACCTGTGGGACCCTCTGGTCCTGTGGGACCTGCCGGACCTGTTGCGCCGTCGGCTCCTGCCGGACCTGTGGGACCCTCTGGACCTGTGGGACCTGCCGGACCTGTTGCACCGTCAGCTCCTGCCGGACCTGTGGGACCTGCCGGACCTGTGGGACCCTCTGGACCTGTGGGACCTGCCGGACCTTCTGGTCCTGTTGGACCTGCCGGACCTGTTGCACCGTCGGCTCCTGCCGGACCTGTGGGACCTTCTGGTCCTGTTAGACCTGCCGGACCTGTTGCGCCGTCCGCTCCTGTGGGACCTTCTGGTCCTGTTGGACCTGCCGGTCCTGTTGCACCGTCGGCTCCTGCCGGACCTGTGGGACCTTCTGGTCCTGTTGGCCCTGCCGGACCTGTTGCGCCGTCGGCTCCTGCCGGACCTGTTGCACCGTCGGCTCCTGCCGGACCTGTGGGACCTTCCGGACCGGTTGGTCCTGTCGCACCTTGTAATCCCTGTACGCCCTGTGGACCGGTTGGTCCTGTGGCACCTTGTAATCCCTGTGCGCCCTGTGGACCGGTTGGTCCTGTCGCACCTTGTATTCCCTGTACGCCCTGTGGACCGGTTGGTCCTGTCGCACCTTGTATTCCTTGTACGCCCTGTGGACCGGTTGGTCCTGTCGCACCTTGTAATCCCTGTGCGCCCTGCGGACCGGTTGGTCCTGTCGCACCCTGTATTCCCTGCGCACCCTGCGGACCGATGGGTCCTTGCGGACCGACGGGGCCTCTCGGACCAATGGGACCTCTGGGACCAATGGGTCCTCTCGGGCCGATACAGCAACAGCAATTTGGGTGAGGCGGTGGACATTGAGAACCACATTTACAATTATACTTTTGAGGGTACCCCCTATAATTATTCACACTGCAACCTCCAAAAAATGATACTTGGACATTATGCTCCTAGTATAATATATGCAGTAGGAGGTAAACCCGTAACGATAATAATAAATGAGCAGGTTACGCTACTTCAGATATCAGAACAAGTTCTTAGTTAATGGAGGTTTGTAAAGAATCCTTCTTGATTTTTGGGATAGGATACATAATACTGGTTATAGAATAATGGGTACATTATAACCGACGTTTTTACAGAGCGGATTAAGCCGCTTGCCCAAAACAGCTTTTCCACCCATTTCACTGCTGATTAGTAAACGGAGGTACTGCCAATGCCTGCTGACAAATCCAAGAAACCCAATCGCTTGATTCACGAAAAATCCCCCTACCTGCTCCAGCACGCATACAACCCGGTTGACTGGTACCCGTGGGGCGACGATGCGTTTGACCGTGCTGCTCGTGAAGATAAGCCGATATTTCTATCCATCGGCTATTCAACCTGCCATTGGTGCTAATCCCGTTACTATATCCAAATGAAAGCAGGCTTGTCTTCATACTAAAGCTAAATTTGTTGGGCTACTCGATTTGCAAATCTAATTATTTAGTTATGTTATTCTGATACGTAATATATTAGCATAGCATATCAATTTAACTTTACGCTATGCTCTGATTGTAATACACTTACCATAAACCTCTTGATTTCCTTACCGCTTCTTAAAATCACTATTTTGTTAGCATATTGATTAAGTCTAGATTCTAAATCATCTTTTCCAGTCTCATAATTATTTAAAGCCTTAAACATAAATATAAGCATACGTATACTAGGTGTATATATGCATTCTTCCATTCCTAATTTTTGCTTAATAAATCTAGTTATTACTCTCATTCTCCTAATAAAGATACTAGGTTTAAGGTGTACAATTATATCTGCCACTTCCATGCCCTCAGAGAACATTTTTCTACCAGCATCTTCAATTACCCAATGGGGTTGCATTACAGTGCTTTTGAACAATTGATTGATTTCCTCATCTGATCTCCTAATGTTTCCCCATTTTACATCATTCATATCTTTTATATGTACAATACCGTCAAGATGTGTACATTTAATTTCTAATTTATTAGATAATTTTTTTGCTAAAGTTGTCTTACCACTTGCAACGGAACCAACAATATAAATTCTCATATAAAATCCTCTTTCACTAAACAAATTACTATTTATCAGGTATTAAACAAGTATTATAATAGGAGTTGATGCCCATGAATACAACGGAACGAGTACCCAATAGATTGATAACTGAAAAATCTCCTTATCTACTTCAACATGCGTATAATCCTGTACAATGGTATCCTTGGTGTGAAGAAGCCTTTTCAAAAGCACAAGCTGAAGATAAGCCGATATTTCTATCCATCGGCTATTCCACCTGCCATTGGTGCCATGTAATGGAGCACGAGTCGTTTGAGGATGAGGAGACCGCAGATATACTGAATAAGCGCTTTGTGTCCATTAAGGTGGATCGCGAGGAGCGTCCTGATGTGGACGCGGTGTATATGTCCGCCTGTGTCGGAATGACTGGGCACGGCGGCTGGCCGCTGACGATACTGATGACGCCCGACCAGCGTCCGTTTTATACCGCCACCTACCTGCCAAAACGCAGCTTGGGTGCGCGCATGGGGCTGGACGACCTACTAAACAGGGTTGCCGATCTGTGGAGGGAGAATCGAAAGTCTTTACTGGATGCCGCAAGCGGCGTGACCGAATACCTGAATGGTCAGATGAACGCCGTGTCGGATGACACGCAGCCCTCGTACGAGCTTGTGCATAGCGGTGCCGACCTTCTGCGGCACGGGTATGACGAGAAGTACGGCGGGTTTGGCGCTGCGCCAAAGTTCCCCACGCCGCATAATCTGTTGTTTTTAATGCGCTACCGTGAGGTTTTTGATGATGACGAAACGCTAAAAATGGTGGAACAAACCCTGCGTGCTATGTTTCGGGGCGGGATATTCGACCATATCGGCGGCGGCTTTTCACGCTATTCCACCGACGAGAAGTGGCTGGTACCACACTTTGAGAAGATGTTGTACGACAACGCCCTGCTTGCCTATACCTACCTGACCGCCTATGAAAGAACAAAAAAAGAGCTGTATCTTCGGGTGGCGGAACGAACCATCGGTTATGTGCTTCGGGAACTGACCCACCCGGACGGCGGCTTTTTGTGCGGGCAGGATGCGGACAGCGATGGCGTAGAGGGCAAGTACTATGTGTTTACGCCAGAAGAAGTCGAGCAGGTCATCGGCAAAGAGAATGCCTCGCGGTTTTGTGCGTGGTTTGACATTACCCGAAACGGCAATTTTGAGGGCAAGAGTATCCCAAACCTGATAGCCAACGACAAATACAAGCAGGTTAACGAAGATATCGAAGCGCTGTGCAAGCCCATGTATGAATATCGTCTAAATAGAACCCACCTTCATAAGGACGATAAAATCCTCACCTCGTGGAACGCGCTGATGATAATAGCACTTGCAAAGGCGTACCGCGTGACGGGAAAGCAGGAGTATCTAGCATCCGCACGGCGCGCGCAGGAATTTCTGGAACAAAGGCTGACCGACAAGAACGGTCGGCTGATGGTGCGGTGGCGTGACGGCGAAGCAGCGGGGCAAGGATTGCTGGACGACTACGCCTTTTATGCGTGGGCACTGCTTGAGCTGTACGACACAAACTATGAGGTGTATTACCTTAAGCGCGCCTGTAACATCGCGAAGATGATGACCGAGCATTTCATCGACGAGCAAGGCGGCGGTTTTTATCTGAACGCCGACGACGCGCAGGAGTTAATCAGCCGCCCCAAGGAGCTGTACGACGGTGCGATGCCATCGGGCAACTCGGTTGCGGCGCATGTATTTGAGCGGCTGTCGCTTTTAACCGCATCCGATTATTGGCGGCAGCAAAGCGAACGGCAGATGCGCTTTTTGTGTGCGGGCATAGCCGCATACCCTGCGGGATACTGCTTTGCGTTGTACTCCCTTTTGCAGTTTTTGTATAAGCCCCATACGCTGGTATGCACTGCTGCTAACGAGTCGGTAACGCAGTCGGTGGCTTCGTTTATTAAGAAACAGGGGTTGTACGATATGGGCGTTATCATAAAGACGCAAGAAAACGCGCAAAAGCTTGCGGAGATAGCACCGTACACGACCGAGTATCTACTGCCCGAGCAGGGTGTGAGATACTACCTGTGTAAGGACGGCACATGCCTTGCGCCTGCAGACAGCTTAGACGCAGTTCAAATATAGTGAGCCAATGTTCGAAAGGTCATCCGCTTTTATCGGCGGATGACCTTTTTTTGCTATTTAATAGCTGAATATCTTTTACCGGCATGCGCGTACCGCGTCGGCGGCGAGCAGGATGCCTAGCTTTGCGCTGTAGTAGGTCAGCCCGCCCTGCATCCACACGGCGTACGGCTCGCGCATGGGCGCGTCGGCAGAAAGCTCAATGGACGCGCCCATGGTAAACGCGCCCGCCGCCATGATGACGGGGTCCTCGTAGCCGGGCATGTCCCACGGCTCGGGTACGGCAAACGAATCAACGGGCGACCCTTTTTGGATGCCGCCGCAGAACGCCTTTACGCGCTCCTGGTTGCAAAGAGTTACCGCCTGTATGATGTCGGTGCGAGGTTGGTCGAAGGTCGGGTATACATCAAAGCCGAGGTCGGCAAACAGCCTTGCCGCAAGCACCGCGGTTTTTAGTGCGCTTGCCACGACATTGGGTGCAAAGAACAGCCCCATCAGCAGCTCGCGGGTATTGCCTAAGGTGCAGCCCACCTCCCTGCCCGTGCCCACGGTGGTAAGACGGTCGGCGCACAGCGTAACCAGATCGCTTCTGCCCGCTATGTAGCCGCCCGTGCGCGCAATGCCGCCGCCCGGGTTTTTAATCAGCGATCCGATGATGAGATGAGCACCCACCTGGGTCGGCTCTTTGTCCTCTACAAACTCGCCGTAGCAGTTATCAACCATAATGATTGCTTGCGGATTCGCTGCGCGCACCGTCCGGCACATCCGCTCTATCACCTCTATGGTAAGGGACGGGCGAAGTGCGTAGCCGCGCGAACGCTGGATGTAGCATACCTTAGCCCTACCCGCCTGCTTGGCTATCTCGTCGTAGTCGGGCGTACCGTCCGGCAGCAGCGAAAGCTCCTCGTAGCGCACGCCAAAATCCTTTAGCGAGCCGCTGCCCGCGTTGCGGATGCCGATAACCCCCTGCAGGGTGTCATACGGTAGCCCGGAGAGACTGAGCATCAGGTCGCCCGGGCGCAGTACGCCAAACAAGGCGACGCTGAGCGCATGGGTACCCGACACAAAATTGTGGCGGATGATTGCATCCTCGGCACCCACAATCTGCGCAAATACCTTGTCCGCCGTATCGCGGCCGATGTCGCCGTAGCCGTAGCCGGTTGTGGGGGCGAAGTGCATCTCACTGACACGGTTATCGTAAAACGCCTTTTGTACCTTCATCTGCGCATACTCCGCGCGGCGCTCAATGCCCTCAAAAACCGGCGCGCAGGCGCACTCGGCTATCCTAGCGAGCTCCAGTGTTTGCGGACTGATGGAAAACGGATTGTTGTTCATTTTATGTTTTCATGCCTTTCAAGGTATACTGTTACACGTTATTGTAAAGTGCCGCCCACAGGCTCTGCACCCGAAAACCCGATTTATGGTACAGCGAGTCTGCCTCCGGCGACACGCTGAGCAGATAGGGGCGGATGCCATCGGCATGCAAGGAGTGGCAAAGCTCAAATACAACCGCCTTTGCGTAGCCACGCCCTCGCTTATCCGTCAGGGTGCATACATCGCGCACAACGGCGATGCCGCCGGATATGTAGGCACTGGCGCTGCTTGCATATATCCCATCCGCCTTTAACGCCGTTACCCGCGCACCCCCGTGGCGTATGCGGTACGAAAGGTCGGTATACCAATGGTGGTAATCGGCGCGGTTTTTATACTCGTCACTGCACTCACCAAGCAGAGTAAACAGACTGCGGTAGTTGAGTTTGATAACCGATTGGGTGCCTTTTGGGGGAGCAAACTCCACGGGTGTGCCATCAAGCACCATAACGCTGCCCGTGCGCATTCCCCTGCCATCTGTCACGCGGGGCGGTAGGCTCGAAACCATGCGCTCGGGACCGATAATCGACCGCCAGGGTGGCGCAATGCTCAGAAAGGACGCAAAGAACGTGACGTCGTCGTCCTCCGGCGCACAGCATAGGGTGAGGGTTTCTTGGTAGTACTGCACCACCATATGGGGCTGTGCCTGCTCGTCATATACCAGCCAAAGCGAAAGGTAGCGCGCATCCTGCCCGTATACGTCGTAGTTCGCGCGGATGGACGCGCCAAACAGCGGGTTACATGAAAGCACCCGAATAAAATCCGCCTCGTTGCTTTTGTTTACCATGCGAACCATTGTCATACCCCCTTGATGCAGGTTGTACCAGATGCGCTTTTGACCGATGCTCACAGGAAGCACCGCATTACCACTGCTGTGAACACATTCCCTGCGCAGCGGTTGTTGCGAGCCGCAGTGTGGCGTCGATGTCCGACACCTTAAGCACACATGCCGGGGAATGCAGGTAGCGGCAGGGCATCGAGAGCGCAAGGGTTCGTACTCCGGCGCGGGATTTATGGATTACGCCCGCCTCGTTTCCGCCCGCAACCAGCCGCTTGGGCTGACAGGGGATGCCTTGCTCGTTTGCCATTTCAAACGCCATGCGGTACAGGGTGCGGTCGTACACCGTTGCCTTGTCCATGAACGACACCACGGGACCTTCCCCCAGACGGCAGACCTGTTTTTCCTCCGCAACGCCCGCAATGTCTGCCGCAGTGGTTGCCTCGAGCACGATTGCATAGTCGGGGTTTATCGAGTAGGCGGAAGCCACCGCACCCCGGCAGCCGACCTCCTCCTGCACGTTGAATGCAAAGTAGGTATCGTATTCCAGCTCAGACCGAATCATCTGTATCATCACGGCGCAGCCTGCACGGTCGTCTAGCGCCTTGCCCTTAATTAGATCCTCGCCAAAGCGCACAAACGCGGAGTCGAACACCGCGTAGTCGCCGAGCGCCACGTGCTGAAGGGCATCTGCCCGATCCGCCGCACCGATGTCGATATACAGGCTGTCCGGGTCGGGCATCTTATCCCGCTCGTCGCTCTTTACAAGGTGCACTGGCTTCGTGCCGATGACGCCGCAACGCCCCTGTGCACCGACCTTGAGCCGCTTGCCGACAATCACGCGGGGGTCGATGCCACCGACACACGCAAAACGCAGCAGACCGCTCTCCTCAATGTATGTGATGATAAAACCGACCTCATCCATGTGGGCGGCTATCATCAGTCGGTTTTTCGGGGTTTGCCTACCTTTTTTGAGAGCAATCAGGTTGCCGAGCGCGTCGATATGATAGGTGCAGTGCTCCGCAATCTGCTTTATGATATACTCCCTGACCGCATCCTCCATGCCGGAGGGACCGGGCAAGGTACTGAGTGCTTCTATCAGCTTAATCATCACCGCTGGCCCTCCTTGTCCATGATATAGGCTGCGAGCAGGCGCGCGGTATGCTCCACATCCTCGGGGCTGACCGTTTCGATTGGGGTATGCATGTATTTGATGGGGATAGACATCATGCCGCTGACAACGCCGCTGCGTGAAACGACAATACGATCCGCGTTGGTGCCCGTAGTGCCGTCCATCACTTCAACCTGATACGGGATGCCCTCGCGCTGTGCAAGCTCACACAGATGCGTCGATAGAGTACGCGAAAGGATGGGTGCAATGCCGATCATCGGTCCCTTGCCCATATCGCCGCATTTATGGCGCGGGGAATCGGGGGTATATGCGTAGCTGACATCCACCACGATTGCCTCGGTGGGACGGATGGAAAACGCGCCGGTGGCAGCGCCCTGCCCACCTACCTCCTCGCGGGTGGAGAACAGGACGGAAAGCCCGCATGGGATGACCTCATCCTTTAGCAGCGCAAGGCAGCGCAGGATGGCGGCGCAGCTCACCCTGTCGTCCAGCGCCTGCGACACGATCTGCCCGCCGATTAAGGTGTCCACCTGACCGGCTAGCGTTACACGGTCGCCGGGGGCAATCATCTGCTGCGCCTTCTGTTTCGTTAGCCCCACGTCGATGGCAATATCCTCGAGCTTAGGCGTCTTTTTCTGGTCGCCTTCGGCAGAAAGATGGGGCGGGCTGCTGCATATAATACCGAACAAGGGCTGTGTGCCGTATACCGTCACATCGGACGCCATAAGCACGCGACGGTCGATGCCGCCGCAGTTTGTGACGTGCACAAAGCCCTTATCGTCCACAGACTGCACGATAAGCCCGATCTGGTCAAGATGCGCGTCCAGTAGGATGTGGGGCATTCCTTCCTCTGCCGCTTTGACCGTGCATATCACATTACCCAGTACGTCGGTGGCGGTTTTGCCATAGGTACTAAGCAGGGCGCAGGCGGTCTTTGCCGCCTCCCCCTCGTCGCCCGAAACCCCCACGGGTCGGGTCAGCTCTTCGATGAGTCCCTTTATCATAGGTAATTATTCCCCTTCCGCATTACAGTGCGAGTACAAGCTCTTTAAACCGCTCGCCGCGGGTCTTGTAGTCCTTAAACATATCAAAGCTTGCGCACGCGGGCGAGAGTGTAACGACGTCGCCGTTTGCCGCCTTATTGTGCGCGGTGTGTACCGCATCCTCCAACGAGGAGACCATCACAAGTTCGGGCGCGCCCTCGCGGTAGCCTACGCAGGTAGTGACCGCGTCACGGATGGCATGAGCGGTATCCCCGAGCAATACCACAAGCTTTGCGTAACGAATCAGCTCGGGGGCAAGGGGCGCAAACGGTATCTTTTTATCATACCCGCCCGCTATCACAATAACCGGCTGTGAAAAGGCGCGCAGCCCCGCAGCGGTGCGTGACGGGGTGGTGGCGATGGAATCGTTGTACCAGCGCACACCGTTTATCTCCCGCACAAACTCAATGCGATGCGCAACGCCAGAAAATGTTTTTGCTACATATTTGATATTCTCTACAGAGATATAGCCCCATGTGGCGGCGATGGCGGCAAGGTAGTTCTCTATATTATGCCCGCCGGGAATCTTGATTTCATCCTGATGGAACAGTATATGCACACCTGTTTCGTCCGCCATACACAAAAAGCCGTCGTCGTTTACAAACGCTCCGCGGCTCACCTTGCTTTTGCGCGAGAACAGCAGGGTATCGCCACGCGTCTCGGGTACAAACGACCGCGTGATGTCGTTGTCAAAATTGAGTACCGTGCGCGAAAACCCGTTTTGGTGCAGGAAGATGTTCTTCTTTGCGTCCACATACTCCTGCATGTCGGTGTGCATATCCAGATGGTTGGGCGAAAGGTTTGTTACCACCGCGATATGGGGCGACGTGCGCATGGAGATAAGCTGAAAGCTTGAAAGCTCCACCACCGCGACATCGTCGGGGGTAATCTCCTCGATCCTTGCCAGTAGCGGAATGCCGATGTTACCGCCTAAGAAAACCCGCCGACCCTGTTTTAGTAACAGCTCGCTGATGATGGTGGTCGTGGTGGTTTTACCGTCGCTGCCCGTCACCGCGATAATCTGGCAAGGGCACAGGTCAAAGAAGACCTCTAGCTCGCTGGTGATGACTGCGCCCTGTGCGCGTGCCTGTTCCAGCTCGGGGGTGTTGTACCGCATGCCCGGGGTGCGAAATACCACGTCGTACTCACCTAGGTTGTTGAGATATCCGTCGCCCAGCTTAAGGGTGATGCCCGCTTCCTCTAAGATGGTTGCGGTTTCGCCCAATGCCTCCCTGGTTTTTTTATCGCACGCCGTAACGACGGCACCCTTTTTGGCAAACAGCAGCATGGCGTCGGTGTTGGATACCCCGATGCCCACAAAGCAGATCTTCTTGCCCGCGCTGCCTTTAAAAAAGCCTTCAATCCTTGCGTCCATTTTGTCGTTCCTCCCCGATTCTATGGTGGTACCATTTTTCGCGCCTTATACTTATCTTCGTTAGCAAAACTCTAATTTATAAGGTTTGGGCACCATTTCTAACGATGATTCGTACTGCGCCAAAGGTAGGTGATTATATCTGCTCATGTGAAACAGCAGGTGGTGTTTGACTTGCTAAAACCCTTCAAACGCGCCTGCGCGCGCCGAAGGGTTTTGTGTACGTAATACTGTATTGCCTACCGCCTATTCTTTCTCGAGGCTACGCAGTTGTGCAAGCTCGGAGCTATCCACCTTAATCTGCGCATCGCGAATTAGGCTGACCTCGCTTCGGGTAAACACCTTGGGTGCTGCGTCGGGAAACTTATCAAGGCGTACACGCAGAATGCCGGTGAGTAGGTTGACATCCACCACCGTGCCTCTGCCGTCCTTGGTCTTGACATACGCGCCCATCTTTGGGGTAATCTTCAGCAGGTCTTCGTATGCCTCCTGCTCGTATTTTAGGCAGCACATCAGCCTTCCGCAGGTGCCGGATATCTTGGTGGGGTTGAGCGACAGCCCTTGCTCCTTTGCCATGCGTATGGTAACGGGCTGAAACTCGCCAAGAAAGGTGGAGCAGCAAAACGGCTTGCCGCAGATGCCAAGACCACCGAGCATCTTCGCCTCGTCGCGCACACCGATCTGGCGCAGCTCGATCCGGGTGCGAAATACCGACGCTAAGTCCTTGACCAGTTCTCTAAAGTCTACCCTGCCGTCCGCCGTAAAATAAAATAAAATTTTGTTGTTGTCAAAGGTGTACTCTACATCCACAAGCTTCATGTCAAGACCGTGCTTTGCAATCTTTTGCTGGCACACGTCAAACGCCTTTTTCTGTTTTGCGGCGTTATCCTCCACCTGTTTGATGTCCTTTTCGGTTGCGACACGAATTACATTTTTTAGCGGGTGTACGATGCTGTTGTCATCCACCTCTCGGTTTGCCATCACGACCTCGCCGCACTCTACACCTCTGGCCGTCTCTACTATGACATAGTTGCCTTTATCAATGTTTATGTCGTTTGGGGCAAAGTAGTATACCTTACCTACGTTTTTAAATCGAACGCCGATTACCTCTGCCATACTACATCCTTTCATTACCTAAGGTTGCGCAAGTGGCATAGCCAAAAAGTTGGCTCGTGACCAAAAACGAACCCGGGGATTTTAATAAACTAAGTTATAAACGTTTTCTCCAGCAAATGGGTTTTTTAGTAGAGCATTGCGTAAGCAATGGTCTTGAGCCGCAGCCTTTGCCGGACAGCTACGGGGTTTTTGCGCATATATAACAAGGTTACCTCTATGCGGGACACTGTCGCGACCTCAATCTCGTCCGCCTATTACTCATAAGCAGACTGCGCCGCGCGCTTTTATGTTAACCTTTTGGGGAATTATCATCATATTATTATGAGAAAAACCGGCTGCTTAGCCATGATGCGACAAGCGGTATCTGCGCGTTTTGCAATAGCATGCGCTGTGCCGTCTGCGCGCTTTCTATCATCCGCATCGCCTTTGCGCGGGTGATGCCGCTCAAGACCTGTGGGGGTAGCGTTTCACCCGTCAATGTGGTGTGTGAGCCGAGCTTTGCGGCAAGGATGTCCCTGCACAGCAGCATCAAACGGTCAAGCATCTGCACGAACAGCGTTCTGTCCCCCGCCGCCGCCCCCAGCGCAAGCAGCAGTGCGTACTCGTTCTGCGCTGTGGCATTCAAAACCCCCATGGCAAGCTTTGCCGGCACCATCGGGTCGTTGTTTAACAGGATGTCCTGCGCCCTGCCGAGGTTTCCCCCGCAGAGCCGTGCCGCCTCTTCCACACGCTGCTTGTCGATATCGTGATGCAGCATGAGGAGGCGCTCGGCACATTCCTCGGTGTCGAGGGGTTGTATGCGAATCTCGGTAAGTCGTGACAGAACCGTATCCAACAGCGCACCGCGGGATGCGGCGGTCAGGATAAACATCGTGTCCGCGGGGGGCTCTTCCAAGAGTTTTAGCAACGCGTTCTGCGCCTGAGCCGTCATTGTATCGCAGTTTGCGAGGATAAACACCTTTATCGCCGCCTCGTTGGGCTTTAACAGCGCCTTGCGCCTTAGCTCACGCACGGTCTCGATGTGAAACGACCTTACCTTTTCGCCGTCCCCCGAATAGGTTATCACATCGGGGTGGTTTCCCGCAAGTATCTTGTTACAGCTTACGCAATGCAGGCAGGGCGCATCCTGCTCGCGGCACAGAAACGCCGCCGCCATCAGCCGCGCAAAGGTTTTTTTGCCAAGACCGCGCTCGCCTGTTAACAGGATACCATGCACAATACGCCCGCCGTCTATAAAGGCGGCGAGCGTTTGTTTCGCCT
>JAEZDF010000156.1 GCA_023429685.1 Bacillota bacterium | reverse complement strand
CATGGCAGGCACCGCCGCCAAGCTATCCGCCGGTACCAAGTGCTCCCCGTGAAGGGGCTGCGAAATGGCCGGTTGTCGTGGGCATTGTGATGGGCGGTTTGATGCTGCTGCTTCAGCTGATTACGCTGATTGTTGTAGCCTACGGGGTGTCTCAGTTTGACGGTCGGAATGTGCCCGATAACAAAGGCGACCTGTTTTTCCCCGACGACGAATCGCAGGAGTACCAGTTGCCGGATAACATCCTGCCCCAGTATTTCATCGGCGATACGGTGGTGAACAACGACATCTCGTACAACTTTGACTACAGCTTAGCGGAGGAAACGGGTACCGAGGGCACCTCGCTTGTTGTGATAGGCGTCACCTTTAAGAACAACTCGGGCGAGGCGTTTACGCTAACCCCCTCGCTGTTTCGGCTGGAGGACGCAACGGGTAACCCGTGCGAGTTTTCCCCTACGCTTGGCGGTGTTTCTGCCAAGGATGTGCTGGAGCGCACGGTGCTGATGCCGGGCGAAACGGTGAGCAAGTTGCTGCTTTACTCCACCTCCGGCGGGGAGTATGACTATATGCCGCTGTATGTGCTCGACCAGAGCGGAAACGAGCTGTTCTATGTGTATCTTTCTCTGTACAGCTAATTAGGAACCCTTATGCGCCGTATCCCGTCAAACGGATGCGGCGTTTTTATGGAAAACGGGGGAAAAATCGAGTATAATTAAGCCTAGCTAAGCTGCCAAAAACGAAGGGAGAACGCCGTGATCTTAATAAAAAACGGGCGGGTGATCGACCCCGCAAACCAGATAGACGAGCCGTTGGATGTTTTGGTGCGGGACGGTAACATCGCCGCCGTGGGCAGAGCGCTTGCCGCGGACGGGGAGCATACCGTCATCGACGCACGAGGGCTTGTCGTGTGCCCGGGACTGGTGGACGTGCATGTGCATTTTCGCGACCCTGGGATTACCCACAAGGAGGACATCCTGACGGGCAGCGCCGCCGCCGCCGCAGGCGGGTTTACCACCGTGGTGTGCATGGCAAACACACGCCCGGCTGTGGATACCCCCGAGACCCTGCGCTATGTGCTGCAAAAGGGCAGGCAGGCACCCGTTCATGTACACTCTGTGGCGGCGGTTACGAGGGATATGGCGGGCAAAGAGCTGACCGACATGGAGCTGCTCGCCCAAAACGGCGCGTGCGGCTTTTCGGACGACGGCATCCCGCTTGCCGACGAACGGCTGCTGATCGAGGCGATGCTGCGCGCAAAGCAGCTTAATCTGCCCATCAGCCTGCACGAGGAGCACCCCGCGCTGATAGCCGAAAGCGGTGTAAACGCGGGGGAAGCGGCAAAGGCACTGGGGCTTACGGGCGCGCCCGCTGCGGCGGAGGACGTGCTGGTGGCCAGGGACTGCATGCTCGCGCTGCACACAGGCGCACGGGTACACCTGCAGCACATCAGCTCCGCGCGTTCCGTGGAGCTGGTTCGCCTTGCGCGGCGGCTGGGCGCACCCGTCACCGCCGAGGCGACCCCCCAGCATTTTACCTTAACCGAGCAGGCGGTGCTTGAGCAGGGCACGCTTGCCAAGGTAAACCCGCCGCTGCGCACCGAGGATGACCGCCTTGCGGTGATTGAGGGGCTAAAAGACGGTACGCTCGGCATCATCGCCACCGACCACGCCCCCCATACCGCGGAGGAGAAGGCGCGCCCCTTTGCCGAGGCGCCCAGCGGCATGATCGGGCTAGAGACGGCGCTTTCGCTCGGGGTAACCGAGCTGGTGCGAACGGGCAGGCTGTCCCTTTCGCAGCTGATTAAGCGAATGACCGCAAGCCCCGCAGCCCTGTACGGGTTTGACGCGGGCACCCTCTCGGTGGGCGCGCCCGCCGACGTGACTATCTTTGACCCGTACGCTGTCGTCACGGCGGGGGAGTACCGCTCAAAAAGCGCAAACTCTCCGTTTACCGGCAGAACGCTGTACGGCGCAGTGCGGTTTACCATCTGCGGCGGGGCTGTGGTGTATGAGAGGTCGTAGCTGGAATATTTCGTGGAGGACGGAGTGACTGCTCTCCTAGCAGGTGGGGAAGAGATGTTTTGGATAAAGGGAATACGCATAACGTGTAAACAAAAGGAGTACCGCTGTTTGCGGTGCTCCTTTGAAGCAGGTAAGGGGAATCTATTATTACTAACCTTATATGCTTGTTATAACTATATATGTGCTATATAATAATTAGGTAGAATAGCATAAAGGAGGTTTATCATGTCACAAAATGTTATTGAGCATTTAAGAGAATTGTCTGTAAATCAGCTCTTTAAAACCAACTCATTTTCATCGTGTTGGAATACTTGGAAACCTGTAATAAATTCAGTATCTATGAGTAGAACACCAAGACAAATATTAGACATTGGAGATCATCTATCAGAAATTTTTGCTACAACAAAAACTTCTGAACGTTCCCAAAGTGCTGTATCAGGGGGAGGTGCAACATGGGAATCATTGGTTTGTTGGTATCTCAATCTTTGTTTAATTGGAAGAAGGACTATTGTTATTAAGCATAATAAGCAACTAGTACCGACTCCTGTTAGTGATGCGATAACAGTTAATTATAATAACTTTATTTCTAATACTGAGTCAGACTTAATAGCCATAACATTTCCAAATAAAGTTGAGTACAACATGAATAAAGATGATATTAATATTGTTGACGAGAACGGCATACCTATCCCAACAATAAAGGGGCGAAAATATAACAGTAATGGTATTTTAAATGGATTATCACATAGAGATTTTTCAGAGCTAGAAATCCATATTATACAATGCAAAACTAATTGGAATGATAATGCTCAAATCCCTATGTTATGGGATATGATTTATTCCGCTAGAGATTTTAGGTCGAATATTACTGTAGGACGTAATGGGTATTCAATTCATGATACGAGTAGATTTACATACTCATTTGTAACCGTGCCTACCAGTCGTATGGGGGGTATAAAGCCAAATGCTACTTGCGTAAAAAGGGTTACACATATAAGCGGTGGTAATTATTGGGGAAAACAAACCGTATCAAATGTTGCAAGTTCTATTAAGGAATTACTTGCGAGAAATTTGTATACAGGTCATACTGTTAGCCCTCTTACAACAATAAGCAAAGAAATTAGCAAGCTTAACTCTGATTATAATTATTTTAAACTTTAAAAGCACTAAAGGGAGAAGATTCAATCCTCTCCCTTTAGTGCTTTTATGATTTGCTTTGCTATAGCTTTTGCTAATAATGGAGGAACTGCATTTCCTACTTGTGTGTATTGAGGAACCTCAAACTTTCTCCTTGCCCCCCCTGTTGTCCGCTTACTAAGAAATTCAAAGCTGTCGTCGAAAGATTGTAGTCTAGCCATTTCTCTTACAGAAAACACTCTGTTTTCAAACGGCGAGATATAGTCGTCTGGCAATGTGACAACTGTTAAAGATGGTTTGTTTCTGCATAATCGAGTACGTATAGTTTTTTTGGTAATTAACTTTTCAATCATTTCATCGGAAATATTAGCTTTTAAAAACCTATCATAAAGTATGTTTTGGTCAATTTTTAACTTACGGGAACAATCTGCTAGCAAATGTGGTTTACGTGACAAGTCTATACCTTGAGATAAAATTCTCCTACGTACTGCATTCCCATCTTCACCCTCATGAAATAAAGAGAATCTCTCAACAATGAGCTTTTGATGGTTGGAAACTTCGTTGTTACAGACATTTTTCATACAGGGTATAGGCTTTCTGGTGATATCTGGCGTCCTACCTAGTTTTGATTGGACTTGATACTCTGTTTCTTGATATGGCCTTATTTTATTATCTCTTATTAAATCACTAATCGCATCCTCGACGGTAACTTTATTATTATTTAGTACTGTTGGATTAGGGTATGTAGGCACATTTTCATTTTGCATATATGCTATAAAAATCGCTCGTCTTCTGCGTTGAGGTACTCCGAAGTCAGATGCATCCAAAACCTGAGGCTGCAACACATTGTACCCAATTAAGCTAAACTCGTTAATCAGGATTTCTGGTGCTGTTGTTCCATCTTTGTATACGTTACCAGTAACTCCAATGAAACCATGAAATTTAGTGTCATTAAACCCTTCAACATTCTCCATTACTACATATTTCGGATGCACTTGGTTTATAACACGTAAGTACTCTTTAAACAACAAATTCCTCGGATCATCAATGTTTCGTTTGCCTGCTCTACTAAAGCCTTGGCAAGGAGGTCCTCCGAAAATAGCATCTATTCGTAAAGGAATATCTAATTTTTTATCTTTAAAAAATTCTAAATTTCGTATTTTTTCAAAAATGAAATCGCCTGTGAGTTCTCTAACATCGCCCTTATGAAAATAGGTGTTGTATCCTTGTATTAAACCTAATTGTTCATGCCGATTTACATATGTTTTCATTACATCTTCACTAATATCACTAGAAAACAAAATATGAAAGCCTGCTTGAATGAGACCTTCACTCATTCCACCAGCTCCGCAGAACAAATCTATAGCGTATGGCATTTAATAACACCCCCATTAACTAATAAATTCGTTACATTAATTCTATCACAATATTTTCGAAATGTCCAGGGTTATTTAAAAAATGCTCGATACCACTTAAAGTATCGAGCATCTTTTCATATTGGTTAATATAGTTGTACGACAGATATGAGACAAACGCATATCTTATCCCACATAAAAGCCCATAAATAAAGGTTTTCCGAAATAAAACACTATCTCTTCGAGAACTGAGGTGCGCGACGGGCTGCCTTGAGTCCGTACTTTTTACGCTCCTTCATACGGGGGTCGCGAGTTAAGAAGCCTGCGCTCTTGAGCACGGGGCGAAGCTCGCCCTCGTTAACCAAAAGCAGTGCGCGGGAGATACCGTGACGGATTGCGCCCGCCTGACCGGTTACGCCGCCGCCGGCTACGGTGCAGATTACATCAAAGCCAGCGAGGTTGTTTGTCAGCGCAAGAGGCTGGCGAACAATCAGCTTTAAGGTCTCAAGACCAAAGTAATCGTCAATGGTTCTGCCGTTTATGGTAATGTTACCGGTGCCCTTGTACAGTCTTACGCGGGCAACCGAGTGCTTTCTTCTGCCGGTACCGTAAAGATAAGGTTTGGATTCATACATAACTAATTGCCTCCCTC
>JAEZDF010000049.1 GCA_023429685.1 Bacillota bacterium | reverse complement strand
TAAAGCTCAGGGGCGAAACGAATTCATATCGTAAAACGGTATGGTTCTTGTTTCTTTCATCCGGACTATACCGTCGGTTTCGGAATCTAACCGATATCGGCGGGAAGATATCCCGCTCGCGGACTCGTGGCTGTACGCCCTTTACCGCCGGTGAGGAGTTACACCTCGCCCTGAAACAGATTATGCCATTATTATAGTATGCAGCGGGGTGGGTGTCAACTGATAAATAATCACAACATATTCACTTCCACATACAATAAATTAGAATAGATACATAAAAAGGCACATTTTTAGCGGGAATTACAATGCAAATGCTTCGGTTTCTCTTTTTTACGATGCAACGGCAGTATCAATCTAAAAAAAAGATTTTTTAGAGCGTGTTCTCGCCATAACAAGTCAGATGGGGAGGGGTTATTATGCCGCAAACAGTCATTGTTATCCTGTTATCCGCGCTTTCGGTTTTTGGCATGATCTTTGTACTAGAGCTTGCTGCGAGGTTTCTGTTGTTTGGCAAAGACAATACAGCCACAATCAAAATCATCCGCAGGCAGGCATCCGAGCTTGAATATTCCGTTCGAGCTGTTGAAAACCTGCTGGAATACACGCTGCAACCGCGAGGCACCGTGATATTCATTCTGTATGACGACACCGATGCGGAGCTGCGTGAGATTGCGGAGCGGCTCAGTATGGAGTATGGGAATATCGTATTGTGTGAGGAGCAGCAGTTACCTAACGAAATCATGCGCGTGGCAGGTTTACAAACGCAGGGGTAAGGGATATACTGAAAGAATGAATAGAACGCTGGAGGAACACAATGCGCGACGAGGAATTTGCCGTTTTAGAGGGGACAATTGAAACCATTGTGTTTCGCAATGAGGAGACAGGCTTTACGGTTCTGGAGCTTGACAGCGGCGGGGAGCTTGTGACAGCCGTTGGAGAGCTCGCCGAAATTAGTGAGGGCGAAGAGGTTAAGCTGATGGGCAGCTATACGACCCACGCCACACATGGCTCGCAGTTCCGCGCTATTACCTGCGAAGTGCGGCTGCCTGCAACCTCTGCTGCGGTACTCAAATATCTGTCCTCCGGCGCAGTCAAGGGTGTTGGTCCCAAAACCGCAAAACGAATCGTAGAAGCACTTGGTGATAAGGCGCTTGAAATTATTGAACGACAGCCCGATATGCTCGAGCAGATTAGCGGCATCTCAAAGGCGCGCGCAAGGCAGATAGAGAATAGTTTTAAGCAGGTGTTTGGCATCCGCACCGTGATGGCGTTCCTGAAGGGGTACAACGTGCCACCGCTGTGCTGTGTCAGAGCGTGGAAGCAATATGGTCCCGCTACGGTGGATATCGTCAGCGCAAACCCCTTTGTACTGTGCACCGATGAGATTGGGCTTGATTTTACCCAGGCGGACGAAATTGCAAAGACATTGGGGATATTGCCAGAGTCGCCCGAACGAATTGCGTCGGGCATAAACCACATTCTGCTTTCCTCCTGCAAAAACGGCCACACCTGCCTGCCGTATCAGACCTTAATCGAGCGAGCACAACATCTGCTGAATATCTCAACAGACGACATCGAAAACACCGTTTATGAGCAATCGCAGCGCGAAGCGGTTGTAAGCGAGCAGATAGGGGACAAACAGTACATCTATCTGCCCGAGTATGCCTACGCGGAGCGGTTTATCGCAAGCAGATTGTCGCTTATCATTCGTTGTGCGCCCGATACAAAACGCGACTGGTCCACCGAGATAGCGGCTCTTGAGCAGGAGATGGGCATCAACTACGAGCGCATGCAGAAAAAGGCAATCTCCATGGCACTCTGTAACGGCATTATGGTACTAACAGGCGGCCCCGGAACGGGAAAGACCACTACCATAAAGGGCATCATCGAGCTTTATGGCAAATCAGGGGGCAAGGTGGCACTCGCAGCCCCCACCGGGCGTGCCGCAAAGCGGATGAACGAGCTTTCCGGCTATGAGGCAAAGACCATCCACCGCCTGCTGGAGGTGGAGTACACCAAAGGGGACAAGCCATCCTTTCGTCGCAATGCGCGCAATCCGCTCGATTGCGACGTGCTGATTGTGGACGAGTTCTCGATGGTGGACACCCTGTTGTTTGAGTCGCTGCTTGCCGCCGCAAAGCTTTCCTGCCGGATTGTATTGGTGGGCGACTCCGATCAGCTGCCATCGGTTGGGGCGGGCAACATCCTGCAGGATCTGCTCGACAGCGACTGCGTGCCAACCGTGACGCTCACCGAGATTTTCCGTCAGGCAGCCCAGAGCCTAATCGTTACAAGTGCCCATGAAATCATCCGCGGGGAGCTGCCATCCATTGATGTAAAGGATAACGACTTCTTCTTTTTGCAGTGCGACGCGGCACAGGAGGCGGACTTGCTCGTTTCACTGTGCAAGGTGCGTCTGCCAAAGGCTTACGGCTACTCTCCACTGTGGGATATTCAGGTGCTGTGCCCGAGCAGGCTCGGGGATCTTGGCACGGGAACGCTCAACGCCCGCCTGCAGCAGGCGCTAAACCCAAAGGCGGAGAACAAGCCGGAGGTAAAGAGCGGCTATCTGCTCTTTCGTGAGGGCGACAAGGTCATGCAGGTGCGTAACAACTACGATATCCTGTGGACGCGTGACGACGGTGAAAACGGTGCTGGGGTGTTCAACGGCGACATCGGCATCATACAGAGAATTGACCGCGCCGCACAGCTTGTATCCATTCGTTACGATGACCGCATCGCGGATTACGCGTTTGAGCAGCTCAATGAGCTTGAGCTCGCCTATGCCATCACGGTGCATAAAAGTCAGGGAAGCGAATACGAGGCGGTGATTATCCCGCTGGCAAAACCGGGACAAAATCTGTATTATCGCAACCTGTTATACACGGCGGTTACCCGCGCAAGGCGCCTACTTATTCTGCTGGGTAACCCAGAAGCGCTCTCCTACATGGTAAACAACAACAAGAAGACATGGCGTTACTCAAATCTGCGCCAGTTCATAATCGAAGAGGTTTTGGGCTGACGGACGGAGCGGTGCTATGAAGACATCTCAGATGCTCATTAACTTTCTGTTTCCTAGTGTATGCTGCTTTTGCGGGGAGATAACCGCATACGACCGCGCCGTTTGTGCGCACTGCCGCAAAACGGTTTTGCCCATAAGTGGGATTACCTGTTCCGCATGTGGGATGGAGCGCGGCTTTTGCTCCTGCGCCGAGCATCCCACTGAATACGAACGCTGTGTCGCCTCGTTTTATTATGAGGAGCTACCAAAACAGGGTATTCTACTGCTCAAATACGGCGAGACGCCCTATATTGCGCGTTACCTAAGCGCCTATATGGCAAAGCAGTTCACGGCGCGCTTACAAGGCATTCGGTTTGACACAGTAATTGCGGTGCCGATGCACCGATTAAAGCGGCGCGCGCGGGGGTATAATCAGGCAGAGATGCTTGCGCGTCCGCTCGCAAGAAGGCTTGGCATAAACTATACCAAGAATATTCTTATTCAGTTTCGCAATAACCAGTCACAGCATCTTCAGCATCGCGATGTGCGCACAAGGAATGTCGCTGGGATTTATCGGTTGGGTAAGGGCGCATCGGTAAAGGGTAAGACCATCCTTTTGGTGGACGATATTCTAACAACTGGCGCGACCTTACGTGAATGTGCCCGCATTTTAAAAGCGGGCGGAGCAAAGGCGGTATATTGCGTCGTTTTTTGTGCAACCAAACCGATAAATGCTTGAAAAAAGTACGTTTTGTTTGTATAATGAAAAGTATAACCGATTTTGGAACACTATCCTCACCATGACATTTTATTACACGGGTGCCCCGTGTTTCATCGTGTGCTGCGCGAACGGGCAGAAAGGAAAAAGAAATGGGCAAAAGGGACATCGGCATCGATCTTGGCACCGCCACCGTCATTGTGTATATTGTTGGCAAAGGCGTCGTCTTATACGAGCCATCAATTGTAGCGGTAGAAACGCTTACCGGCAAGATCGTCAGCGTGGGGGAAGAGGCGTTTAAGCTGCTTGGCAGAACGCCCGATAACATCCGTGCGGTACGTCCGCTTCAGGATGGCGTTATCTCCGATTATGTGCTCAC
>JAEZDF010000037.1 GCA_023429685.1 Bacillota bacterium | reverse complement strand
GCAATGGTTCCCCCCACCGCAAGAAGTGCGGCGGTAAGAAGCGAAAGCGCGATAATACCTGCCTTTTTGTTAACCATTCTACATTCCTCCTAATAATCTATATTCATTTATATGGGGTCAATAAAATCTATACCGGCATTTGTGAGGTAAACGCTTCGACCGCGGATGTGATGAAATCGCCGTCCGGCTCAAAGCCGCCTTCGCACTGCACCGCCTCTGCCATAATAACCATTTCAAAGCCTGATACCCTGCCCTCCACCGCGTCTTCATCCATACTGACCGAGGTAAACAGTGGCACGGTGCTGTCTGTTAGGGCGTCGGTCTTTCCCGCAAGGATGCGGTTGTAATAGAAGTAGCCGTCCCAATACGTCCACTCATCTGTGCCTGTGCCAAGCTTTGCGCCGCCGATTGCAAACCCTTCGGGCGCGGCAATCGTGTTGTCCTCGCAGGTAATACCCTTCACCTTAAGGCGAACATAACAGGGGCTAACGCCGGTGTTGCGCACGAGGGGGTCTTTGTTGGCGGTCTCTCCGGGTGCCATGTTTACTGCGACATCCTTACCCGCGGGAGCGCTGCTTGTCGCGTTGTTCCACAAGTTTTCCACCAGCTCGATGGTAATGCCGCCCACCGTAAAGATGTTGGTAACTTCTTTGGTTTTGCTTGTGAAGTACGCCGCGGTTCCGCCAATGGCAAGGGCTGCGGCAAGAACTGCCGCAATAGAACTAAACAGTAACGTTCTTCTTTTCATTCATTCTGCCTCCGTTTTGATTTTATAAGCGACCCCTTGTACAGGGTGACCTCACAATGTTGTAGGCTTCGGGGGATGCTTTGGGATGGAATCCTCCAACATCCCCGCCGCCTTGGGCAGCAGCAGTGCCGCTGCCGTTATCAGCGCGATGCATATTAGCCCCGGGATGGTCTGCACAAACAATGCCGCGTAACCCAGCAATGGCAAACACAGCACCGCCTTGCCCACAACAGCATCTAGGGGTATGGGGGCGATGTCCTCGGTGGGGTTTGCGTCCCCCTTTGTGATAAGGGTGCGCTGCGCACTGTCTACCGAGACGACGCGGTGGGTAACCGGCACCCCGTTTGCAAGCTGGTACATCACCACGTCGTTTTCGCCGATGAGTTCGGGCTTTGCACTGTGAACATACACCACGCTGCCAATGGGATAGCTCGGCTCCATGCTGCCCGAGAGTACCGTGTACGGTGTATACCCTAGTATCCTGGGCACGATAAGCGCCGCCGCCATGATGGAAATCAGCACCACAAAGCCGCTGGATATGATGCGCGCAACCTTTGTTATCACCGTATTACCACCTCAATTTATTGTTCTTTGGCGAAGTCCGGCGTGAAGGAATTCTTCACCACGTCGGTGTGCGAAAACCAGCTGTTAAGCCATTTGTTGTTTACAAATTTCGCCCAGCCCGTGGGGGTTTTGTCGGCAATGGTAAACTCTACGCTGTTGCCGCTACGCGACCCATTAGGTGACGAAGTGATACCGTCTAAACGGTAGCGGATGGTTTCAAGCTCGGTCAGGCGATAGGTGCCCGCACCCAGTCTGTCAAACACGACGGACTTATTAATTGTGCTGCCGCCCGTAAAGCGGATAAAGTCGCTGGAGACCTCGTGATACATATTGTCGCTGCCCAGCTTTTCAAGGGTGTATACAAAGATGGGGTCTCCGTGTGGTGCCCAGTTGTCGTTTATCTGTTTGGTTACGCTAATCTGCCCGTTTCGGACGAAAATGGTAAACCACCCGTCGTTGTTCTGCTGCGCGGGGCTTTTATCGTTGTTTTGGTAGCGCGCGTAGCCCCCAAACGCAAACTCCGTGGGAACATCCGCGCGGCTTGCCGCAACCGAGAAATTGGTTTCGATTTTCAGTTCTAGGTCGGTGGGGTTCGCAACCTCCGCACCTGTCGCGCGTAGCTTGAAACTATAGCTAATGGTTGGTGCAGTGCCGCTTCCCAACCCCGCGTACACCCATGCTGACGGGATTGTGCTGTTCCATGCGCCCCCGTCTGTTTTGTACTGCCACTCGGTGCTTTTTACGCGGTCGTTCAGGTTCGTTTTCTCGCCCGCAAAGATGGTGGTATCGGTAAGCTCTATATGCGGGGTGAGCACCTTAAGTGGTTTTGACTCACTTGAAAAATCAGCGGGGGCATATCCGTCTGTACTGACTGGCGTGACTGTTGCCGCCAGATGGTATTGGGTATCCTCTGCGGGTCGCCAGACGTTATTAGGCTGAGTAACGTTTGACCGCAGCGAATAGGCAATCTGCGTATCGCCATAGGTCTGCCACGCGGTAGCGGTTGGCTCACTAAGCAGTTTTACCTTTTCAGAATCGGCCGCCACGGCGTCACCGATATAAAGGTACGCATCCTTTGCCGCTAAGTCGAACCGAAGCGGAACATCTACAATCGGGCTGGTAAATGCAAGGGAGAAACTTGGATAGTTAGGATGGGTAATCTGTGAGCCCTCACTGTTGGTGGGCACGTTGTTGCCGCCCACGTAGTTATCCCGTGCCTTGACCACAAAGCTGCGCTTCCAGCCCGAGGCTTCGCCGCCCGAAGCGGGTATGGTCTGGTGGTTCCACGTAATCACGTCGCGCCCTGTGCTGTCTGTGGTTATCACGGCGCCGCTTCCTAACAACGCGCTTTTACTCGCCTCGGTCAGGGTAAAGCGCTCGTTTACCACGTCGGTAATAACAGCCCCCGTAAGCCCGTTTACGATATTTGCAAAGATGGTGCCAAACACATTGCCAAGCCCTGATGATGTTGCGTTATAATAATGCGATGCCGAGGTGGCAAGCGACTTCAAAAAGCCTTCTAAGTCGCTCACCTGTGTTGAGGTGAGTCCACCGCCGTACAGACCGATGGTAAATAGTGTGCATTTAGCTTTTAACGGAGTGGCAACGTCTTTCGCCTGTTGCTCGGTGCTACCGCCCACCGGTTGCCCGTCGGTGAACAAAATAACGTACTTGCTCCGGGTGCTGGCACCGGGAATGCTGTCGATGATATTTTTTGCCTGCGTTAAGCCCGCTGCGTGGTTGGTATTGCCGGTCAAACGAATATTCTGGATTGCGCCCCTGACCGACGCCACACCGGTGGAACTGAGTTGTGTAAGCCCCAGCAGGGTATTACCCGTGTTGCTAAAGGTAACGACCGCAATACGACTCTGCGAAGAGGTGGCAGCGACGTTTGCCACAAAGTCCATCGCCGACTCCTTGAGCATGTCGAGCTTGGTCTTGTCATTTTCCCCTTTGACATAAACCGCCGTGTTACCTGTAAGCTTTTCTGCTTTAATGCTCTTTTCTCCGGTGCTCGTCGATTCTATACGGTACCAGCCCGCTCCCTGCACTGTTCCGCTATAACCGGGCGGTACCTGCTTGAGATATTCGATGGGGCGGTACTCGCCATCCGCCAACACAAAATACTTGTAGTAGTCAAAGTCATACTGTCTGGGCTCCGGATGTGGGTATCCCTGTTGATTGGGGTTAGGCAGTCCGCTTACCGTTGTACGGGTCGCGGGGGTGGTCATCAACCACGGCATGCTGCCCGAGGCATCGAGCACCAGCACAATATCCACCGGTGAAACCGGCTGTGCCGCCGCCCAAGCGGCAAGGTTAATCTGATAGGTTCTATCCTGCTCCGAAACCAACTGCGCGGTTTTGCTGCGCTGCACGGTATTAACGTCAAATGCACTGCTTACCGTTGCCGTCGTAGCCGAGAAACCGGCACCAACCTCGATAGGCACCGCCGCAAACGCACTGAACTCCAGCTTTTCACTGGTGGGGCTTAGCAGCAGAATGGTGGTCTTTATCTCTTGCTCAATCGGGTCGGGCGACAGCTTGGAGGACGGAGTGTCTTCTGAAGGCTCGGAGGAGCCGCCCGGAACATCGGACGACGGGTTAGCCTGCTCTGAGCTTGTGACCTCAGAGGGCGTTTCCTCAGAGCTTGTTTGCTCCTGAGAAGAAGCGTCTAAGCTCGCCGGCTCGGTCTGCCCCGTGCTCATCGCCTTGGGCGCAATGGTGTTTTGCACACTGGGGACTTCTACGACCGAGGACGTCACCTCGGCAGGCTCGGATGATGTTTCCTCCTGCGCGCTGCTTGTATTGGTGGGGGTGCTACTCTGCGCGTTTTGCGCGTAGTTTATCTCAAGCACCTCGATTAGGGCATTGTCGGGCAGGTCTGCATCGCCCACGGTGCCGTCCAGCACCTTTTTGTCCGCGGTCATGCCGTTTTGCAGCGCGTCGTTTACGCGCAGCGGCTGCCCGTTTTCATCCACAATATTCAAAAGCAAGGATTGTGTACCGCTCTCGTGTGGGTTAACGGCAACCACCTTCACCTGTTCTGACGCAGGGTCAATCACAACAATTGCCTGACAATCCGTTGCGTCTATCTCGCCGTTGTCAAAAAAGCGAACCAGCCGCTGCCCAACAAGCCCTTGGGCAAGCTGCGCCTTCATCAGGCTGCTGCCAAAGGGCAGCTTTACGCGCTCAAGCACCGCAATGACGGTCTTATCCAGCTGATAACAAAATACCTGTGCGGGAGCATCCTGCTTGGGTGCTTCCGATTCGGAAATCTCACTACTTTCGGGTTGCGAGGTGTTGCTGCTTTCGGGCTGCGAGGATCCCTTGGAGGACTCGTCCTGATTCTCGCCCGATTCACCCTCACTCTGGCTTGGGGCAGCTTCGCTCTCGCCTTGACCCTCAGCAGATTCGCCCGCGCTCGAAGCCGACTGCGACAATACATCCCCCTCGGCAGGCTGCGCCGAAGTACCGTCGTAGGGCTTGTCATCCTTTTGTTCTATTGCGGGGTCATCGGGCGCAGGGGGCTGCTCACTCTCTCCCGTAACTACCGCCGCGGGAACCTCGACGACATACTCCGCCGTCTCCTCGGCGGTCAGCGCACCCAACGCAAGCGCCGACAGCACGTCCTGTGTGCTGACAGTCAGGTTGTGCGCTTTTCCCTGTCCTTCGCCGTCTGCGGCATATCCCGAAAAGCCCGCACACAAGAACATTATGGCTGCCGTAATAATTGCAAACAATTTTTGGGTTACAGGTTTTTTTAGGATGTGTTGCATCACAAGGCACCTCTCTTTTCAAACACACATACTATCCGCTTTGCTTTTTGGCTGTTTATCTCGTCAGCATTACTATCTTGGCAAATAGCGGACAGCCACCAGCTAAATATATGAAGCCAGTCCAATTTATATACGTTTATTATTGAAGCTTTTCCCGAGAATAATCAGCGCATTTCATCTATTTTCAAATTTTTGTTATAGGTATTTGCGCGTATTTTACACAAGAATTGGCGAAAGCTATTTATAGGTAGGATTCAATAAACCATGCCGTAAAACGGTAAACAGAGAAGGAGATATTTATGCCACTTGATCAACTGCTGCTGCAGGACAAAGCCCTGCAAAACTTCTTTTTTTCGCTCCCCGACTATGTGCAGGAGACCATCCGCCAGCGGGCAAACAATATGAACGCCCCCGACGATGTGTACGCCTATGCCGAAAACTATACCCGCGGCGACAAATAGCTGCATAGGGTAACCAAAAGCAAAGAGCAGGTCGCGCGATGCTTTTGTAATGCGATGGGTTGGATTGCGTAAAGCCTTACTGCTTGCTATAATGCTTTTAAGAGCGATTATCTCTTTGTAAAAGACTAAACAAGCATAGAGGAGGGTGCCGCTTGCGACTGTTTACTGCCATCCGCTTTGACGAGGCGGTCAAAAATCGGCTGTGTGGTATCATCGATGCCTTAAAGGATGCTGCGCTCGGGGGCAGTTTTACCCGACGGCAAAACCTGCACCTGACCCTTTGTTTTTTGGGCGAGATTGACGCCGGGCGTGTGCACAGCGTAAAACAAGCGGTAGACCAGATAAACGAAAACCCGTTTACACTGGAGCTAAACGGCGTCGGACGCTTTGCGCGCGACAACGGCGAAATCTTTTGGGTGGGTGTAAACAGGTGCTTGCCACTGCTGTCTGTCTACAACCAGTTGAGCGAACGGTTGTCGCAGGCAGGGTTCTCGGTAGAGACACGACAGTACCGACCCCACCTGACGCTTGCGCGGGAGCTACACCTGCCCGCAGATTTTGACCGAGAGGGGCTAGCGCGACAATCAGGTGTTATCCGCGTGCCGGTAACCGGCATTGACTTAATGAAGTCCGAGCGTGTGGACGGGGTGCTGACCTATACGCGCATCCACACAAAAACGCTTTCTTCCTAAACGGTACGCAAAATAACCCTTGCGCAAAAAATTTTGCGCAAGGGTTATTTTTTATATTGACAAACGCGATTAAACTGATTATATTGTGTATATAGTATATATACAATAATCGGTTCGGAGGTGACCGGGTGGACATCATTATCAGCAACAGCGGAGATACGCCGATCTATGAGCAGATTGTTTCACAGATCAAGGGATTGATTCTAAACGGCACCCTGCACGAGGGCGACATGCTGCCTTCCATGCGCCTGCTTGCAAAGGAACTGCGCATTAGCGTGATTACCACCAAACGCGCGTATGAGGAGCTTGAGCGTGAGGGGTTTATCACATCAGTCACGGGCAAGGGCAGCTTTATTACTAGGCACAATACCGAGCTGATTCGCGAACAGCAGCTTAAGACCGTGGAAGGGCATCTTGCTAAGGCAATCTCCGCCGCAAGAATTGCGGGATTAAGCGTTTTACAGCTAACCGAAATGATTCAATGTTTATATGGGGAGGAATAGGACACCATGAGCTATCAGAATATCTTGGAGATACAAGGGCTGTGTAAGCAGTATGCCGGCTTTGCGCTGGACGACGTCACCTTTTCAGTACCCGCAGGCTCGATTATGGGACTAATCGGCGAGAATGGGGCGGGCAAAACCACCATAATCAAGCTGATTTTAAACCTAGTTCGGCGTAACGCAGGGAGCATACGGGTCTTCGGGCAGGATAACATTACGGATGAAAAGGAGATTAAGTCTCAGCTTGGCGTGGTGCTGGACGAGAGCAGCTTTCACGAAACACTGTGCGCCCGTGATATTGCCATCATCCTGCGCAACATCTACAAAGGTCAGTGGGACGACCGACTGTACCGAACCTACCTTGACCGATTTTCCCTGCCGGACACGAAGGTTGTAAAGGACTATTCGCGCGGTATGAAGATGAAGCTTTCCATCGCCGCGGCACTGTCACATCACCCTCGCCTGCTTATCCTTGACGAAGCCACCGGCGGGCTGGACCCCGTGGTGCGCAGTGAGATATTAGATGTGTTCTTTGACTTTATACAGGATGAATCACACGCCGTTTTGATGTCGTCGCACATTACGACCGACCTTGAAAAGGTAGCGGATTATATTACGTTTATTAGCTCGGGTAAGATTCTATTCTCAGACACAAAGGACAGCATTCTAGAGCATTACGGCGTGGTAAAATGCTCAGAGAACCAGAGCGACCGCCTAGATTCGTCCTATATTGTATCCAAGCGCAAGAACAGCTTCGGCTGCGAAGCATTAACCAACGACCGCAGGCAGCTCAAAGCACGCCACCCCGAGCTTACGGTAGACAATGCCACACTCGATGACATTATGCTGTTTTATTCAAAGGGGGTAAAGTAGCCATGCTGGGACTGATAATTAAGGATTTGCTGGTATGCAAAAAAAGCCTGCG